>JADMJR010000249.1 GCA_018780365.1 Acidovorax sp.
GCGGCCTACCGCAGCGTGCGCGGCAAGGTCACCCCGCTGCACGGCGACTTTGAGGTGGTGCCAGCCGCCGACACCCTGTACCTGCACGACATGGCCGTGTTGCCCACCTGCGCGGGCCAGGGGCTGGCGCAGGCGCTGCTCACGCCGCTGTGGGAGCGCGCGCAGCAAGAGGGCCTGCGCCACACGGCGCTGGTCTCGGTGCAGGGCTCGCAAGGCTACTGGGCCCGCCACGGGTATGCCGAGCAGGTGCTGCCGGACGCCCTGCAGCGCCAGCACCTGGCCACGTATGGCGACGGCGCCACCTACATGGTGCGCCGCCTCACGCCCACGGCCTGATGCGCGCAGGGTGGCGGCTCGGCCTGCTCAGCCCACGCTGATGTGCCCGGCCTGTGCGCCTTCGCCCACCACCCACTCGCGAAAGCGCCGCAGGGCGGGGTCGATCAGGGCCTCGGGGCGGTAGACCAGGCGATAGCCCAGCGGCGTCTCCACGGCTGGGGCCTGCAGGCCGACCAGGGACCGGGTGGCCAACTCGCGCGCGACCGAGGCCCGTGGCACCAGCGCAAAACCCTGCCCCGCCAGGGCCGCATCGACCACACCATGGGCCCCCGCGAACACCACGCCCTGGCCACTGGCCACCCGCACCAGGCCCTGGGCCTGGCACCACAGGCGCCAGTCGTCGCGGGTCCCGTCGTGCAGCAGCCGGGGGCCGGTGATGTCTGCCAGGCGTGCCCAAGGGCGCGGTGCCACCAGGCGCGGGCTGCACACGGGGACCAGGTCATCGCCCAGCAACCACTCGGCATGCAGGCCGGGGTAGGGCCCCAGGCCGTGGCGCACGGCGAAGTGCATGTCTTCGGCCAGCAGGTCCACCGCGCGGTGGGTGCTGTTCACGTGCACGTCGAGTTCGGGGGCGTGCTGCAGAAAAAGCTGCAGGCGCGGCACCAGCCACTGGGCTGCAAAGTCGGGCGTGCAGCTCACCCGCACCACCCGGCGCGCACCGGCGGCCAGCCGGGCGGTGGCGTGGCCAATGCGGGCCAGGGCCTCGCCGCAGGCGGCCTGGTAGTCCATGCCTGCGGGTGTGAGGGCCAGCCCGCGCGGCAGGCGCTCAAACAGCGCACAGCCCAGGAAATCCTCCAGGCGCCGCACCTGCTGCGACACCGCACCGGGCGTCACGTGCAGCTCGCGTGCGGCCTCGCGCACACTGCGGTGGCGCGCCGTGGCCTCGAAGAAGCGCACGGCAATCAGGGGTGGAATTTTCATGGACAGGTGTTCACTGTGTTTAGTTGTGCTAAACAGCTGTAGAGGATAAATCGTTTGCCATGGCTCTACGTATTTTGAACAATGGCGGCAGGTTTTCAGACTCTACCAATTGACTCCCCACAGGTGACACCCATGCCAATGCCCAGCTTCTTGCGATTGATACTTCTCGCGGCCCTGTGGGGCGGCAGCTTCCTCCTCATGCGCGTGGCGGCGCCCGTGCTGGGGGCCCTGCCCACCACCTTTGCCCGGGTGCTGCTCGGCGCTGCGGGGCTGGCGCTGCTGCTGGTGGTGCTGCGCCTGCGCCCGCGTTTTGGGGGCAAGCTCGGCGCCACGCTGGCGCTGGGGGTGGTGAACTCGGGCATCCCCTTCCTCATGTTTGCCATGGCCGCACGCAGCCTGCCCGCAGGCTACAGCGCCATCCTCAATGCCACCACGCCGCTGATGGGCGTGCTCATCGGCGCGCTGGCCTTTGGTGAACGCATCACGGCCGCGCGTGTGGGTGGGGTGGTGCTGGGCATGGCCGGTGTGGCCGTGCTGGCCCAGGCGGGGCCCGTGGCGCTCACGCCCGAAGTGCTGGCGGGCATGGGGGCTTGCCTGGTGGCCACGGCGTGCTACGGCCTGGCCGGTTTTCTCACACGGCGCTGGATCACCGAGCGGGGCGGGTTGGACAGCCGCACCGTGGCCCTGGGCAGCCAGATGGGTGCGGTGCTGGTGCTGGTGCCTTTTGTGGCCTGGGAGTTGTGGCGCCAGCCAACAATGCCCACGGCGTGGCTGGCCGCACCAGCGCAGGTCTGGGGGGCATTGCTGGCGCTGGGCCTGCTGTGCACGGCCCTGGCCTATGTGCTGTATTTCCGGCTCATCGCCGATGTGGGGCCGCTGAAGGCACTCACCGTGACCTTCCTGATCCCGCTGTTTGGCGTGGCCTGGGGCTGGCTGCTGCTGGGCGAGCCCGCGACCGGGGCCCACGCGGCAGGGGGCGGGCTGATCGCTGCGGCGCTGTGGCTGGTGCTGCGGCCCGTGCCGGCCGCCCCCGTGGCGCTGCAGGGTGCCCGCTGAAAACCCCGGGTCATACGGCGTGGTCATAATGCCCGCCATGCCCCACCGCTGGAAACCCAACGTCACCGTGGCCGCCCTCATCGAGCGCGATGGCCGTTTTTTGCTGGTCGAGGAAGAGACAACCGATGGTCTCAAGCTCAACAACCCCGCCGGCCACCTGGACCCGGGCGAGGCGCCCATCCAGGCCTGCGCACGCGAGGTGCTGGAAGAAACTGCGCACGACTTCGAGCCCACGGCGCTGATTGGTGTGTACCTCAACCGCTTCACCAAAACCCGCACCGGTGACGACCTCACCTACATGCGGTTTGCGTTTGCGGGCACGCTGGGCACCCACCATGCGTGGCGCACGCTCGACACCGGCATTGTGCGCACGCTGTGGCTCACGGCGGACGAGATCCGCGCCTGCCCCGAGCGCCACCGCAGCCCGCTGCTGCTGCGCTGCCTGGAGGATTATCTGGCGGGCCAGCGGTTTCCGCTGACATTGGTGCACACCGACATTTCGGTCACCGAGCCGGCCGCGCAGTAGGCGCGGCGACTTTTTTTCGGACCGCATGTAACCCGCAGCAGGCGGGGGGCGAATTACAGGGCAGATCACGCAGCGCTTCCAGTGCAGCGCGATCTGCAAACCCTTTGATTGCCCACCCCACCGTTACGGAGTCCACCACCATGCTGTCCACCCACACCAAGTCCACCGCATCCTTCGCCCTGTCTGCCGCCCTGCTGGCGCTGGCATCCACCAGCTTTGCAGCCGATGCGCCCAAGGGTTCCAAGGGCGCTGCCGTTGCCGCCAACGACAAGGTGCACTGCTACAACGTGCACGACTGCAAGGGCAACAGCGATTGCGCCACCGCCGAGCACAGCTGCAAGGGCCAGAACGCCTGCAAGGGCCACGGCTTCAAGGCCAAGACGGCAGCGCAGTGTCTGATGGACAAGGGCACCATCGGCGATATCAAAGGTTGAAGATTCGGACGGCCCCGACGCTGCGGTTGTAGCGCCGGGGCCGTCCGCCCGCCATGGCAAACGAACCCATCGCCACGCGCGGCACCGGCTTTGGCCTGGGCCTGCGCACGCAGCACTACCCCGATTTCCTGGCGCGCAAACAGCCGCTCGACTGGCTGGAAATCATCACCGACAACTACCTCATCGACGGCGGCAAGCCGCTGGCGGTGCTCGATACCCTTCGGTGCGACTACCCCGTGGCCCTGCATGGTGTGGCCATGTCGATTGGTGCGGCCCAGGGGGTGGATATGCATTACCTACAGCGCGTGAAGGCGCTGGCCGATCGCATCGAGCCGCTGTGGGTGTCCGACCACCTGTGCTGGACGGGCCCCGGCCCCGAGCAGCTGCATGACCTGTACCCGCTGCCCTACACCGACGAGTCTGCGCGGCATGTGATCACACAGATCCGCCGCGCGCAGGAGGTGCTGGGCCGCAGGCTGGTGGTCGAGAACGTCTCCAGCTACATCGGCTACCGGCACGACCGTGCCAGCGAATGGCAGTTTCTGGCGCATGTCGCGCAGGAGGCCGACTGCCTGCTGCTGGTGGATGTGAACAACATCTACGTGAGCAGCGTGAACCACGGTTTTGACCCGCTGACCTACCTGCATGCCCTGCCCGCACACCGTGTGCAGCAGATCCACCTGGCCGGGCACTCTGACCAGGGCGACCACATCATCGACACCCACGACCACCCGGTGGCGCAGCCGGTGTGGGACCTGTACGCCCAGGCCTGCCAGCGCTTTGGTGCTGTGGCCGCGATGATCGAGCGCGACGACCACATTCCGCCGCTGGCCGAGCTGCTCGATGAAATGGCGAGGGTCCGGCGCATCGCCGCAGAACATGGGGCTGCGCCTGCGCCGGTGCCGTCTGCACCCGTGATCCTTGCGTCCCCTGCAGAGGGCATCGCGCTGCCCACGCTGCAGCGCCACGTGGCCGACGGTGTGCTGGCGGATGTGCTGCCGCCCGAAGTACGCGATGAGTTCATCACCGGGCGCCTGGGCATCTACCACCACGCCTACCGCGCGCGGCTGGCCGAGGTGCTGGCCGACACCTATGCCAAGACCTGCCTCTATATGGGCTCGGACACCTTCGACGTGCATGCCCGCGACTACGCCGTGGCCCACCCGCCGCACACACGCAGCCTGAACCGTTATGGGGAAGGCCTGGTGGACGCCCTGCGCCTGCTGTACCCCGACAACCCCGAGTTGCACGAACTGGCCCGGCTGGACTGGGACCTGCGCACGCGCTTTGACAGCGCCGATGCGCCCACGCTCGACAGGCACACCGCGCAGGCCACAGGCGGCTGGACCACCCGCCCCGGTGTGTTGCACCCCAGTGCCCTGCTGCGTGCCGTGGCCACCAATGTCGTCAGCTTGTGGAACGCCATCCACGCCGACGACGAGGTGCCCGAGGCCGTGGCCTTGCCCACACCCGCCACGCTGCTGGTCTGGCGCAAGGGCTACCAGCCGCACTTTCAAACGTTGCATGGGGCCGAGGCCGCGCTGGTCCACCATCTGCACGCCGGGGCCTCGGTGCAGGATGCCTGCACCCGCCTGCTGGAAGCCGGGTTGTGGTCGGGTGAAACCCCCATGCTCAGCCAGTGGTTGGCACGGCTGCTGGACGATGGGCTGGTGTGTGCCCAGGGGGCCGGTGGGCCCCGTGCCGCCAAAGGCGAGGCGCGTACCGCCTGTCTCAATCCGCCGTGAGCTTGCGCTCCTTGATGATGGTGGCCCACTGCGTGGACTCTTTCTTCATGAAGGCGGTGAGCTCGGCGCGGGTGGTGGGTTGGGGCGTGAGGCCGTGTTTGTTCAGCGCCTCCTTCACACCCGCGTCGTTCAGCACCTTGACGATCTCCTGGTTCCAGCGCTCCAGCAGCGGTACCGGTGTTTTACCCGGGGCCACAAAGGCATACCAGTTGAGCGCCTCAAACCCCGGAAAGCCCGACTCCGCCACGGTGGGGATGTTGGGCAGATAGGCCGGGCGTGTGAGGCCCGTGGTGGCCAGCGGGATCAGCTTGCCCGTCTCGATATGTGGCAAGGCCGTGGGTGGGGCTGCAAAGTAGGACGTGATGCGCTCGCCCAGCAGGTCCTGCAAGGCTGGCGCGCCGCCCTTGTAGGGCACATGGGTCATGTCGATGCCCGCGCGCTGGTTGAACAGCTCGCCCGCCAGGTGTGATGCGGAGCCCGCGCCGGTGGAGGCAAAGTCCACGCTGCCGGGCTTCTTCTTGGAGAGCTGTACGAACTCTGCCAGCGTCTTTGCGCCCGCAGCCTTGTGCACCACCAGCACGTTCGGAAAGTTCACGCCCCCTGAAATTGCCGCCAGGTCCTTGAACGGGTCGTAGGTGAGCTTCATGAGGTGCGGCGCGATGGTCAGCGGACCCACCGAGCCAAACAGCAGCACCGTGCCGTCGGGCGCCGCATTGGCCACGAACTGGTGCGCGATGTTGCCACCCGCGCCGCCCTTGTTGTCCACCACCACCGACTGGCCGATGTTCTCGCCCAGCTTCTTGGCGATCAGGCGCGCGGCGGCATCGGCCGCGCCGCCTGCGGCAAAGCCTACGACCAAGGTGACGGGCTTTTTGGGCGGAAAGTCCTGCGCAGCCGCGCCAAAGGCCCAGGGAAAGCTGGCCAGCGCCAGGGCGCAATGCAGCAGGGTGCGTTTGTTCATCGGTGTCTCCTTCATCGTGGGGGTTTTGTGATCGTGGGCTCAGTCAGCGCTCAAACCGATGGGGTGGGGCTGGCGCTTTTCCACCGCGTGGCGCAGCAGCGCTGCGGTGCGGAAGATGCCGTGCGCAAACTTGCCGTACGGCATGGTGGCAAACAGCGCCATCACCGCGCCCAGGTGCAGGCACAGCAGCAGCGGCAGGGCGGCAGTGCCGCGCGCTGCCCAGAGCAGCAGGCCGCTGGTGGCGGTGAGGAACAGCAGCGCGATGAAGGCGCGGTCCATGGGCTTTTGTGCGGCGTCGCCGTGCTCGGGGTGGCGGCGTTGGTTCAGCCGCCACAGGCCCGCAGTGCCGAGGGCCAGGCTGATGCCGCCCACGCCGCCCAGCAGCTTGGGCAGGCTGGGAAGGTCATACGGTGCCGCCTGGCCCAGCAGGTAGTGGTACAGCGTGGCCACGCTGGTAGCCGCAAAACACAGCAGGAAGCCGTAGAACGTGAGGTGATGAAACCGCCGGCGCGACAGGGTGTACGCATCGTCCTCGTTGTGGCAGCCATCGCCGTGGCCGCCGTCCAGGTACTTGAGGCGCAGCACCGCATCGGTGGCCTCGGCCGTGGCGGGTGCGCTCAGTGGCGCGCCGCTGGTGGCGGGCGTCACGTCGCGCCAGAAGCGGCGCACGCCCAGGCCCAGCGCGAGCACGGCAAACAGGAACACGGGGGCAAACAGGCCCACCAGCAGGTTGTGCGGAAAGATGCCGTAGAAGCCGCCCACCGGCGCGTGCCACAGCGCAGCGAACCCTTGCCCATGCAGCGCCACGGCCAGCAGCAGGAACAGCGTGAGCCCCGCCACCAGCGCCAGCGCCAGGGTGAGGCCGTTGCGCTGGTACAGCGTGCCCAGGGCCGGGGGCCAGGCGTAGTCGGCATAGGTCTGGCCGCGCACCTGGGCCATGGCCTGCGGCACGTTCACCGCAAACGCATGTGGCGGCGCGTACTGGCAGGCGTGCAGGCAGGCACCGCAGTTGTGGCACAGGTTGGCGATGAAATGGATGTCGGCCTTGCCAAACTCCAGCCGCCGCGTCATGGCGGGGAAGACGGCGCAAAAACCTTCGCAGTAGCGACAGGCGTTGCAGATCTGAAGCTGGCGCGCCACCTCGGTTTCGGGGGCTGACAGCACGACGTCGCCGTTCGCCAGCGCGCGGGCATCGCGTGCCAGGGCCTCAAGCGTTTGCATGGTTTGCTCCTGAATTAATAGCTATTGAGGCAATGCCATCAGGCGGTAGGGCCTGTTTTGATGCCAAAGCGGACCGCGCGCCCGCGATGCGGCCGAACGCGGTGCCGATGCTCATGCCCACACCGGCCGTGTAGCCCTTGCCCAGCACATTGCCGGCCATCATTTCGCCGGCCACAAACAGGTTGGCGCTGGGCTGGCCGCCAAACCGCACGGCAGCGGTGTCGTCGGTGTGCAGGCCCAGGTAGGTGAAGGTGACGCCAGGCTTGAGTGCGTAGCCGTAGAACGGCCCCGTGTCGATGGGCCGCGCCCAGTGCGTCTTGGCGGGTGCGATGCCTTTGGTGTGGCAGTCGTCCAATGTGGTGTGGTCGAACTGGCCCACGCGGCAGGCGGCGTTGTAGCGGTCCAGCGTGCGCATGAAGGTGTCCACCGGCAGGCCGAGTTTTTGCGCCAGATCGGGCAGGCTGTCGGCCTTGACGCCGGGGAAGACGGGCGGCATGAAGCGGCCAATGGCCTTGCTGTCGATGATCGAATAGCCCACCTGCCCCGGCTGCTGCGCCACCAGGCGGCCCCAGATGGCATAGCGCTTGGGCCAGAAGTCTTCGCCTTCGTCGTAGAAACGCCGGCCCTCGCGGTTCACCACCACGCCCAGCGACACGCAGTCGATGCGGGTGCAGATGCCACCGTCGTACAGCGGCGCGCGTGCGTCGATGGCCACCATGTGCGCCTGCGTCGGGTCGCCGATGCGGTCGGCGCCGTGGTCGTCAAGCAAATGCTTGAGCAGCACGCCCTTGTTGTAGGCCGTGCCGCGAATGAGGAAGTTGTCGGCTGGCCACTCGCCCCGTTCGTTCTGGCCCCAGGCATCACGCAGCCATTCGCGGTTCGATTCAAAGCCGCCCGCGGCCAGCACGCAGCTTTTGGCGGCGATGCGCTCGCCATTCGCCAGGTGCGCGGCGATGAAGCGGCTGCCCTCCATCTCGATGCGCTCTACCGGCGCTTCGTAGCGCACCTGCACGCCCAGTTGTTCGGCGCTGCGGTAGTAGGCGTTGACCAACGCCTTGCCGCCACCCATGAAAAACGCATTGGTGCGCGCCACATGCAGCGTGCCTGCCAGCGCGGGCTGGAAGTGCACGCCATGGCGGCGCATCCAGGGCCGGCAGGTGCCCGATGCGCGGATCACCAGGCGTGCCAGGTGTTCGTTGGTCAGGCCGCCGGTCACCTTGAGCAGGTCCTGCCAGAACTCCTCTTCGGGGTAGGCATCGACCAGCACGTCCTGCGGCGCATCGTGCATACAGCGCAGGTTGCGGGTGTGGGCCGAGTTGCCGCCGCGCCAGGCGCGCGGGGCCGATTCGAGCAGCAGCACGCTGGCGCCCGCTTCGCGCGCCATGAGGGCGGCGCACAAGGCGGCGTTGCCGCCGCCGATGACGAGCACGTCGACAGCAACAGGTTCCGCAGGGGTGGAGGGATTTGGCACCGTGGTTTTCCATTCGTGGGGTGTGGCGCCACTGTAGAAATTTCGCCCCGGTGTGGGCAGGCCCGAAAGGGCAAGGGGCCATCACGTTTCGTGATGGCCTGATGGCGTGAGGGCCGTTGGAGTGAGGCTACGCCAGCGTGGCGCCCACCCAGGTGCCCGATTGCACCAGCGCCCGCGCGCAATCCGCCAGCACCACGCGCGTGGCCAGGGCGGCGGGCGAGAGTTCGTCGTCTGACAGGCTGCACAGCGCTGCGGGGCGACTGGCCGGGGCGTCGGACAGCTCGGCCAGGCCAAAGCGTTCGTTGGCGTCGGGGTAACGCCCCACAGCGGCCCAGGGTTGCAGGGTGCTGCCCAGGCCCGCGTTCACGGCGTCCATCAGCATGGCCAGCGAGTCGATTTCCATCGCGACATGCGGCGCCACCTGCGCTGCGGCAAAGGCGGCGTCGATGCGGCTGCGCAGGCCGTGGGGGCCGGTGGGCAGGACCAGCGGCTCGGCCTTGAGTTGTGCCAGGCGCAGCCGCTTGGGCAGCCGGGCGGGCAAGGTGCTGGCGCCGCCGTGGGCGCTGCGGATGAGGAACAGCCGCTCGTCCAGCAGGGGCAGCACGCTCCAGCGGCGCGCGGGCTGGGTGTCGAACAGCACGGCCAGGTCGAGCTGGCGCGCGTTGAGCATGTTGGAGAGGTGGCCCGACAGGCTCTCGACCATGTGCAAGCGCACATCGGGGTAACGCTCGCGCATGGCCCGCATTAGCGGCACGCCCAGCACCGACGCCGTCGTGGGCGCCAGGCCCACACTCACGGTGCCCGACAGGCGCGCCTGCTGCGCCACGCGCGCCGCCTGCTCGGCATGGCGCAGGGTGAGCTGCGCCTCGCGAAAAAAAGCCAGCCCGGCCTCGGTGGGCACGGTGCCCTTGCTGGTGCGTTGCAGCAGCCGCGTGCTGAGCTCGCCCTCCAGCCGGCTGATCTGCTGGCTCAATGCCGACTGCACCATGTTCAGGTCCAGCGCCGCGCGGCCCATGGAGCCGAGTTCGACGGTGCGGACGAAGTAGCGAAGCTGGCGCAGTTCCATGGGGCGATGGTCGCACAGTCCCACCAGTGCCCGTGTGGCCGCCCACAGCCCTGTCGCCAGGACACCAGTGCGTCAGAACGAGTGCACCACCCCGGCCGATACGCCCGTGGCGTTCGCCTTGTTGGCCGCGCCCTGGAAGCCATTGCGCCAGCGGGTGTTGTCCAGCTCGGCGTAGAGCTTGGTGCGGCGCGAGAGCTTGTATTCGGCAAAAGCCACCAGGCGGCCATAGCCGTCGTCGGCGGCACCCGTGCGGGTGCGGTCCACCTTGTAGTAGGCCGCCGTCAGGTCGAACAGGGGCGTCACGGACCAGGTGGCGCCTGCCGAGAGCACGCGTTGCACCGTGTGTTTCCCTGCGGCTGTTTCTGCCTCGCTGCGTGCGGCATTGGCGGCAAGGCGCACGGTGCCCCATTGGTAGGCAGCGCCCAGGGTGGTGCCATCCAGCGTGCGCTGGTTCGTGTCCTTGAAGTTCTGGTACGCACCCGAGGCCACGAACCCGTCGGCGGCCCAGGCCAGGCCCACGCCGCGCGACGACAAGGCCGATTGCTGCGAGGCCACCTCGCCCAGGCCCCACATCGCCCGGGCGGTGAAGCCACCGAAACGGCCGGTGTACTTGAGGGCATTGTCCAGCCGGTACGAGCCCGATGTGGCCCCCGCGCTGCCGAACTCGATGCCCAGGCCATGCTGGCTGAGCGCGGCCACGCCGATGCTGGGGTTGAAGCTGGCAAAGCGCATGCCCAGCGGGTCCACGGGCGAGACGGCATCGGCCAGCGTGGTGGTCTGGCGCCCCAGGGCCAGCGTGCCCCAGCCGCCTTGCAGGCCGACCCAGGAGGCGCGGTCAAAATATTTGCTGGCGTTGGCCGAGGCGCCGGTGTCGGCGTTCAGGCCACTCTCGAACTGGAACAGCGCCTTGGCACCATCCCCCAGGTCTTCGCTTCCGCGAAGGCCCCAGCGGCTGGTGGTGTGGATGCCGCTGCCCAGGCTGTGTGACGACCCGGGTGCAGCTGCATGGGAGGCCGCGAGGCCGCTGCCATGGCGCAGGCCCAGGTCGATGGTGCCGTACAGCGTCACGCCGCTGGTTTGCGCGGCCACGCAGCTGCTGGCCAGTGCGGCGCAAAGCGCGCCTATTCTTTTTTTCATGGGTGTCTCCTGTTTTTGTGGAAATCTGACAGGGGTGCAAGGGGATTTCCAGCGCCTCAATCGGGAGTGAGCTGGGCCTTCTGCACCACGCCCTTCCACTTGGCGATCTCCTGGCGCACGGTCAGGGCCAGCTGCTCGGGCGTGCTGGTGTCCACCACAGCGCCCTGTTCTTCAATGCGCCGCACCACGTCTTTGTCGGCCAGGGCGGTGTTCAGGGCCTTGTTGAGCTGCTCGATCACGGGCCGGGGCGTTTTGCCGGGGGCAAACAGGGCGTACCACTGCGTGATCTCGACCCCCTTCACGCCCGCCTCTTCGAGCGTGGGCACATCGGGCAGCAGCGATGAGCGCTTGGGGCCTGCCAGCGCCAGGGCGCGCAGCTTGCCGTTTTTGATGTGCGGGTAGGCCGAGAACAGGCTGGGGAACATGACCTGGGTTTGCCCGGCCATGGTGTCGTTCATTGCGGGTGCGGCGCCCCGGTAGGGCACATGGGCCATCTGCGCGCCGCTTTCCAGCTTGAACATTTCTGCCGAAAAATGGGGGGCTGTGCCGTTGCCTGCAGAGGCGTAGTTGAAGTCCTGGGGCTTGGCCTTGGTCAGTGCCACCAGCTCGTTCACCGACTTGGCTGCCACCTTGGGGTGCACCACCATGAGCGTGGGCGAGTAGCTCACCATGCCGATGGGCTCGAACTGCGCAATGGGGTCGTAGCGCAGCTTTTGCAGCGCAGGGCTCATGCCGTGCGTGCCGATGTAGCCAAAAAGAATCGTGTGGCCGTCGGGCGCCGCGCGGGCCACAAACTCTGCCGCAATGGCGCCGTTGGCGCCCGCCTTGTTTTCCACAATGACCTGCTGCCCCAGCAAGCTGGACAGCTTGAGCGCCACCACGCGCGCCATGCCGTCGTTGCCACCACCGGCTGCGGTCGGCACCACGAGTGTGATGGGCTTGTCGGGATAGGCCGCATGCGCCAGGGTGGGGATCATTTGCACAGCGGCAGCGAGGGCCGCTGCAGCCAGCAAGGTGCGGCGTGTGCGCGGTGGCGCACTGTGTTGGTCAATCATTTTTTGTCTCCTGTCATCCAAGGGTGGGGTTTGAAATCAATGGGTGAATGCGTTTTCTGAAACGAACAGCGTGCCCTCCAGAATCTTTCGTGCGGTGCGGACCAGCGCGGCCTGCACCAGCTTGAATTGGCCGTCCACGTCGGTGAGTTCCACGTCCACATGAATGCGGCCAGCGGGGTGCAGCACCTCCACACGGCGCGTACCTGCCGTGGCGTGTTGGAGGCTGTCGGTGATCACCGTGCCTGGCAGCACGTGGGCGGCCGCCACGCCAATGGCGCCGGTCACGGCGTGTGAGCGGTGGCAGCGGTGGGGTGTGAAATAGCGCGAGACGACGCTGCCCGGTGGATCGCCCGCAGACACGATCACGGGCTTGGGCAGCACGCTGTTCGATACATCGCCCATGCCCAT
>JADMJR010000010.1 GCA_018780365.1 Acidovorax sp.
CCAAGACCCAGCGCGGCACGCTGGTGGTGGCCAATCTGCAGTATTCGGGCATCGTATTTGCCGCCGTCTACAGCGTGCTGCTGTTTGGCGACAAGATTCCGCCCATCGGCTGGATCGGCATGGCACTCATCGTGGGCAGCGGCATTGTGGCCACCATCCTGCGTGCGCGGGCTGCGCCCGGGGCACCTGCCGAAGAACACTGATGGATACCAAGTGCCCAACACCCCCCGCCCTGTGATGGCCACAATGGAGACCCTCTCGGCGCACAACGCCGCCTTGCAAACTCCCTGCCGATGACCCCCTACACCACACTCATCTCTGCCCCCGACCTGCAATCCCTGATCGCCAGCGGCGCACCGCTGATGGTGTTTGACTGCAGCTTCGACCTGATGCAACCTACCGCCGGCGCGCAGCAATATGCACAGGCACACATCCCCGGCGCTGTGTACGCCAACCTCGACAACCACCTGAGCGCCAAACATGGCGCCCCCGGCGCGCACGGCACGCTCACGGCACAGGAGGCCGACCAGCCCGCCTCCGGTGGCCGCCACCCGCTGCCCAGCCGCGAGCGTTTTGCCATGTGGCTCTCCAGTGTGGGTTTTGCCAACGGCATGCAGGCCGTGGTGTACGACCGCCAGGGCGCCAACTACTGTGGCCGCCTGTGGTGGATGCTCAAGTGGGCGGGGCACGATGCCGTGGCCGTGCTCGACGGTGGGCTGCAAGCCTGGCAGGCCGCCGGTGGGGCGGTGAACAGCGGCGAAGAGCCCGCGCACTTCCAGACCAACTTCCAGCTGGGCGCCCCCTTGCGCCAGCTGGCCACGGCCAGCGAGGTGCTTGCGCGCCTGCAGCAGCCCGGCCAGACCGTGATCGACGCCCGTGCAGGTGCCCGCTACCGGGGCGAAGTGGAGCCGCTGGACCCCGTGGCGGGCCATATTCCGGGCGCGCTCAACCGCCCCTTTGCCGAGAACATCGGTGCCGACGGCCGCTTCAAGCCGGCCGCCGTGCTGCGCGCAGAGTTCGACGCCCTGCTGGCGGGCCGCAACCCCGCCACCGTGGTGCACCAGTGCGGCAGCGGCGTGAGTGCCGTGCCCAATCTGCTGGCGATGGAGGTGGCAGGCCTGGGCCACACCGCTCTGTTTGCGGGCAGCTGGAGCGAGTGGTGCAGCGACCCCACGCGCCCGGTCGAAAAAGGCTGATCCAGCGTCCAGCACGGCTGCGCAGGTTGCAAAAGTGCAAAAAAGATGGTTTTGAGGGCGCTATCAAAACCATGAACAGAAGCAGGCAGTCTGCGCCCCCTGCTGCAGCAGCTGCCACCGCCTGAAATGCCCGCCTGCGCCTGATGCGCGTGTAGGGCAAATTCCTACATGGCCCGCCGCAAAACCAGACACGCGGCACAGCCAAACCCCGACTTAATTTCTGATTGGGGCGGTTTCACAATCCATTTCAACGGATCACGCAAAACCTGCAACCAGCAGACAACGCAAGACCCGGTACTGGAAAAAAGGAAGCCGCCATGACCAACGAACAACTCCTCGCTGAAATCCGCGAAGCCAACCTCACCTACCTGATGTTGGCCCAGACCCTGATTCGCCAGGACAAGGCCGAAGCCGTGTTCCGCTTGGGCATGAACGAAGAGTCTGCCGATATTCTGGCATCTCTGTCGGCAGCGCAAGTGATGAAACTGGCCTCCCGCAATACGCTTCTTTGTAGCTTCCGCGTGGACGACAACCTGGTGTGGAGCTTGCTCACCAACCACTCGGCCAAGAAGGTGGGCAACGAAGCCACCAACACGCTGCACGCCAACATCCTGATGGCCAGCCGCGTGTCGGAAGTGCTCTGACGCACTCGCACTCTCCAGAGACTCCACATCGCCACCGAAAGCCTGCCATGTCCACACCCGCCAAAGCCCCGGTCAAGAGTGTCCTCAACGAGTCCAAGCAGATCGAACGTGCTGCGATGCTGATCCAGATGGGCGCGCGCATGCAGGTGCTGGAGTCGGAGACCACGCTGTCGTATGAACGCCTGATCCGGCTGTACAAGGAGATCGCAGGCAAGTCGCCATCGAAGGGCCAACTGCCCTTCTCCACCGACTGGTTCCTGACCTGGCAGGAGAACATCCACAGCTCGCTGTTCCTGAACATCTACGAATACCTGTCCAAGGGCGTGGACCTGGATTCGGTGGAGCTGCTGACCAAGGCCTACCGCCTGTACAACGAACAGGTCGCCACGGCCGAGATCGAACCCCTGCTCTCATTCACCCGCGCATGGCGCCTGGTGAAGTTTGTGGATGCGGGCATGCTCACGCGCACCAAGTGCGCACAGTGCAGCGGCCAGTTTGTGACCGAGCTGTATGAGAACCGCCACTTCACCTGCGGCCTGTGCAACCCGCCAGCCCGTGCAGGCAAGAGCAAGACGGCGGGTGCGTTGATGCTGCACTAGGCACAGGGCCGCCCCCTCAAGTGGCGGCCTTGGCCACGCTGGTTTTGCCAACGGCCGATGGCATGCAGTCCAAAAAAATGATTCAAATCGGCCTTCAGCGCCTATTCACAAAGCACTTGCAGCTATTAAATCAATAGCAATTCCTGCTACCGCCCCGCCAGCAAGGTGCGTACGTTCTCATCCACCGGCACAGCGTAGTTGTGCGCTGCGACCACATGGTTACCCGCCGGATTCACCAGCTTGAGGCTGATGAACAACACCGAGGCCGACACCGCATACGTGCCGACGACCACGGCCTGTGCATTCTGGGCCTGGCTGACCTCGCGCACTTCGCGGGACAACAACAGCTCCCCCTGCTCACGGTGCAACACCAGGTTGTCGCGCAACTTCACCTCCGTCACGCGCAGGCCCCGCTGCACCATGCGGCCCGCAATCTGCTCCGAGAAGATCCGCCCCAGGCGCGACGACTCGGTCAACCGATCCACATTGACCAGGGTCGCCACCAGCACCGGTTGGCTCCCATCCAGCGGGGCATTGAGCAAAAGCGCGTCGGTAGCGCGGTCATTGACCTCGATGAGGTCCGAACGAGAGACCCCACCAGCGCGGTCGCCGTAGTAGTACCCGTTGATCGCATTGGTCACGCAGCCCTGGAGGCCCAGCGCAACGAAGGCGGCAGCGGCCCACCCCAAGGCACTCAGCGAGGCGCAGCGTAGGCTTTTTTTCATGGTGCAACCACCCGCCAGGTCTTGACGGGTGTGGGAGGTGGTGGCGGGGGTGGCGGCAGCTCTGGCTGGTAGAGCACGGCATCGGCACGTTCGATGTAGTACATGTCCGCCGAACCTGCCAGATAGCGGTCACGGGTCTTGAGCGTGGTGGTGACGAGCACCTCGGTCCGTGTGGGCCCGCCTGCTGCGGCGCCCTGGGTGTAGAGCTGCGCCATGTCCAGGGCCACGCCTGCGCCCACGCCAATCGCCGTGGCCACGCCCGGCAGCAAGGTACGGTCGGAGTAGTGCACAGTCCAATCACGCAATACACCCACACCAGTTCCCAGAATGGTCCCCGTCATGGGCACGGGCAGGTTGCGAGGCACCGCCTCCGGGTGCTGCACCAGCTGCGTTTGCACCTCCAGCTCCACCGCCGTCGGTACCGTGGAGACCACCACGCCACGGTTCAGCAGGTGCACCTTCAACAGCTTGAGAAAACCCTGGTTGAAGCTGGCGTTGTCCGGGACAGTGACGTGGATGGGGTACTCACCTTCGGGCCAGGCGGCAATTTTTCCGGCCACACGTGCGGCCACGTCGCCGGCCAGCACATCCCAGTGGTGCACGGCGCGGGCCTTCTTCTGACCCGTGGCGGGGTAATTGTCGGCGCGCGGCACGTCCAGGGTGCCGCAGCCTGCCAGCAGCACCGCTGCCAGCAAGGCCGCGAGGATCGGAATGCGGAGGATGGGGGATGGCATGGGGCTCATGGTAGCGACGCCACTCTGCCGCGATCGGTTCAACAACGCGGTGTTTCCGGTCCAAAGCATCGCTTTCAGCGCTTGGAAGCGCCACAGCATGCCTTCACAATAGCCCTACACAACGAACTCCCTGACGACCATGCACACCATGAACACGACACACCGCCTCGCGTCCCTGCTGGCTTTGACCGCTGCTCTGGCGGGCTGCGGCGGAGCATCGGAAAAATCCAGCACACCAGCTCCGTCCCCCACACCAGCGCCAGCACCAGCCCCCGTACCGACGGCGCCCATCAGCGTGGGCTTCGTCCAGTCCTCCAACAATGTGCTCGAACCGAATGCTTCGGAGCCCCTGTCGGTCAACGTGGCCGTGAATGGCAGCCTCGCCCCCAATGGCACCGTCGCGACGTTCACGGTCAGCCCCAGCAGCGCAGCCGCCCTGGCCCCCGTGGCTCCGAGCACCGTGGGTGGTGTTGCCAACACAACGCTGACGGTCAGCAGCCTGCCGCCTACCGCCACGTTCCAGGTGGCGGCTACGGCCATCAGCAGCGCCAACACAGCCACTGACAGCCTGACCTACTATGTGCGCCCAGCACACAAGCCCCTGCAGGTGCTGGTGCCCGCGTACTTCAGCGCCACCGGCACATCGTCGCCGTGGACCACCCTCACCAGCGGCGCAACAAGCTACCCCGATGTGAAGATCACCACCATCGCCAGCCAAAGCAGCGGCATCCTGACCGCAGACACCAAAGAAGACACTGATCTCACCAAGGCCATCAAGGCCTTCCAGGCGGTGCCAGGCACCAGCAACCGGGTGATTGGTTATGTGGCCACCACATCGGGCAGCAGCGGAGCCCTGTCGGTCGCCGACATCAAAGCCACTATCACCAACTACATCCGGCTCTACCCCGGCCTGCTCGACGGTTTCTTCCTGGACGGAATGCCCACCGACAGCGCCCGTGTGGCGCACTTCCAGGAGGTCTACACCCACGTCAAGGGGCTGACCACAGGCATGAGCACGAACGCAAGCCCGCCATCGGCCCCCGTCGTGATCGGCAACCCTGGCACCTACCCGGTTGCGGCCTATGCGGGCGTCGCCGACACGCTGGTGACCTACGCAGGCAACGCAGCCGCATACCCCAACACGGACCCCCAGCCTTCCAACACCTGGATCTACGCCAAAGACAACAGCGCACAAGCCATGCTGGTGCACACGGCCAGCACCTGCACAGACATGCAGACGGCCGTGAAAAATGCCAACAGGCCCCGCATGAACACTGGCATGGTCTACACCACCAACCTGGCCATCGGTGCGCCCTGGTCCGCACTGCCAACCTACTGGCAGCAGTTGCTGGGCACCGTGGACGCCCTCAACAAGCAACGCACCTTGCCCTTGTGCTGATGGCCGTGGGTCGGGCCCCAATCTGAGCACCTGCAAGCGGCGGTAACAAGCCGCCCCACAATCAGCGCATGACGACCGAGCCCACCCCCTCCAGCCCACCGCCAGACACGCCCCCCGTCGCCGAAGGGGCCTCCGCCGCCCTGGCAACCGGCGCTGCTGCTGCTGCTGCTGCTGCGCCCGAGACATCCACCAATGCGGCCCCGCTGGCCTCTGCCGCCAGTGCCGAGCCTCCCCATGGGCCGCTGATGCTCCACATGCCCGTGGACGTGCGCAACCTGTCGCTTGCGCTGCTGGCGCTGTTTGCCAGCGTGGCCCTGCTGCACTGGGCCAGCGCCGTGTTCATCCCCATCATGCTCAGCCTGCTGCTCACCACGGCGCTGCGGCCGGCGGTGGACATCCTGCACCGCTGGTACATCCCGCGCTGGCTGGGCGCGGGCGCACTGCTGATTGCCATCGTCTTGGGGCTGGCCAGCACAGCCTGGTCGCTCAGCGATGGGGCCGCCCAGCTGCTGGACTCATTGCCCGTGGCGGCCAAGAAGGTGCGCGACAACCTCAAGGCCCGCGCGGGAGGCAGCAGCCCGCTGGACACCATGCAGAAGGCGGCCACACAGATCGAGCAGGCCGCCAACGAGAACAGCACCGCCACTCCGGCACGCCGAGGGGTGCAGCGGGTGATCGTCGAGCGCCCGCCCTTCAACATCCGTGACTACCTCTGGAGCGGCACCGTGGGCCTGATGTCGGCGCTCGGACAGCTCATGGTCGTGGTGTTCCTGACCTACTTCGCCCTGGCCTCGGGCAACCTGCTGCGCGACAAGCTGCTGCGCATCGCAGGCACCAGCCTGGAGCGGCGCAAGGTCACCACCCGCGTGCTGGACGACATCACCCGCCAGATCCAGCGCTACCTGCTGCTGCAGGTGTTCACCAGCGTGCTGGTGGGCGTGGCCACCGGCCTGGCGTATTGGGCGCTGGGCCTGCAGAACGCAGCGGTGTGGGGCGTGGTGGCAGGCGTGCTCAACCTGGCGCCCTACATCGGCTCGGCCATGGTCACAGGGGCGTCGGCGTTGGTGGCCTTCCTGCAGTTTGGCACCCTTGACATGGCCCTGGCCATCGGTGGTGCGTCGCTGGTCATCCACACCCTGGTGGGCAACCTGCTCACCCCGTGGCTCACCAGCCGCACCAGCAGCATGAGCCCCGTGGCCGTGTTCGTCAGCGTGCTCGCCTGGGGCTGGCTGTGGGGCCTGTGGGGCCTGCTGCTGGGCATCCCGGTGATGATGGCCGTGAAGGCCGTGTGCGACCGGGTGGAAGACCTCAAACCGGTGGGCGAACTGCTGGGCCAGTAGGCTGCACCATAGGCACCGCCGCACCCGCGCACCGCTGCACAAACGCGGGCAGATCATCCGCCGCCAGCGCGCGGCTGTAGTACCAGCCCTGCACGCGCAGATCGATGGTGGCGGGCAGCACCCGCAACTGCCCCTCGGTCTCCACCCCCTCCACCACAATGCCCAGCCCCAGGCCCTGGCAAAAATGCAGCAGGCCCTCCAGCACGCGGGCCCCCTGGGGCTCGGTGCTGGTCACCACAAAACTGCGGTCGATCTTGATGGTGTCCACCGCAAAGGCATGCAGGTAACTCAGTGACGAAAACCCGGTGCCAAAGTCATCGATGGCCACCTTGGCGCCCACGGCATGGACCCGGGCGATGGCGTCGCGCATCTGCGCCACATCGGCCGCCAGCGCGTCTTCGGTGATCTCGATGCTGATGCAGCCTGCAGCCGGCGCAATGAGGTCCACCATGCGTTGGCAGTGCCCAGGCGACATGAGGGTGGGCCCGGTGACATTGATGGAGATCGGCAGCTCAAACCCCGCATTGCGCCAGCGCCGGTACTGGCGCAGGGCCGCCGCCGCCACCCACAGGTCCACATCCTTTATCAATCCGGCATCAGCCAGCCAGACCAGGAACGAGCCTGGCGACTGGATACGCCCCTGCGAATCACGGGCCCGCAACAAGGCCTCGCACCCCACACACAGGCCTGTGCGCGGGGATACCTGGGGCTGGTACTCCAGAAAGAATTCGTAGTCGCCCATGCGGCGCACCCGGGCCAGCAGCTCCTCCCTGCGGACCTGGCCCTGCTGCGCCACAACGATGGGGTCGCGCGCATAAAGGCTGCCTTCTTCCTGCAGCCGCGTGAAGGTGGTGTCCAGCCCAGGCAGATGCACAGTGGTTTCGTTGTGGCGCTCCAGCACCCGGACCGCAGGGGCATAGATGCAGGCCCCCAGCAGCACCAGAACCCCCTGCAAAACCACGGCCGACCAGGCGCCCTGGGTGCTGATGTAGGCATTGAAGATGACCGGGGCGTTGAGCGGCATGGCCACCGTGGCAACAGGCACCCAGCCCGCCTGCACCGCCGCCAACGCCAGGCAGGCATTGACGGCCGGCACCAGGATGAACGGAATCAGAAGGCGCGGGTTCAGGATCAGCGGGATGCCAAACAGCAGCAGCTCATTCACGTTCAGCAAAGCCATGGGCAGGCTGGCCATGGCCAGCAAACGCAGCCCCGGGCTGCGCGCCCGCCACAACACGGCGACCACCAGCGACAGGGTGCCGCCCGCCCCACCGATGAACGCAAAAGCGCCCAACAGCCCCGCATTCAAAGGGTACTGGGGCACCTGGTCGGTCAGCAGCTCGATGGCGTTCCAGCCCACGGCCTGTTCCAGCAGTTGAAACAGGGGTTGCAAGGCGTGGTAGCCGTGGATGCCGAAAAACCACAGCAGCGAGTTCAAGCCGGTGAGCATGACGGCACTGAGGTAAGAACGGTTGGGATCCACCACTTCCAAGGGCAGACTCCACTGCGCCAGCCCGGACCACTGCTGCAAGGCGGCCAGCACAGCGGCCAGGAGCGCAGCGGTCACCACACCCGGCACCACCATGTTCACGGCGTCCTCGACGTTGTCGCTGACCAGCGCGCCGCGCGACACCTGCAGCCAGCGCACACGCACCAGCCGTGCCATCAGCGGCACATTGACGAGCGGCGACGCAATCGCGATGAACAACACCAGCGTGGCGGCCACGCGTGGCTGCCCACTGAGCTGGTACGACGCCAGCGCCACATACACAAAACACAGGAAGGCCACGGGAAGCCGGGGCAAGCGGTGGCGGATGGCCAGCATGTAGCCAATCGAGGCGGCAATCAGCAGTGGCAGGATGCGGCTGATCTCGCCATGCAGCCCGGCCAGCACATCAACGACCCCCTGCGGCAGGCCCAGGGCACGCGCCAGCACCGACAGCACCAGGAACACCGCCGACACCATGAGGCAGGGCAGCACCCACAACAGCCCCTCGCGGATGGCCCGCATCGCATCGGCGCGCGCCACCGCTTCCAGCCGGTGCGACAGATGCACCTTCCAGGCCGCCAGATCTATGCCCACAGCCATGCCTCCCAGCCCGTTGGCGGGCCACCACCATGACGACGCGCACAGGGCCGCTCACCACAACAGCCGCCCTGCGCCTACAGCCTGGCGCCCCGCCTATCGCCAAGGCCCAGCCAGGGGCGCCGCAGCGCCCTGGTGCCCATGCTAGCGCGCACAGGCACCGGTGGCAAAACGCGCCGAATCAGCCCGTGTTGCGCAGGCCAGCGGCAATGCCGTTGATGGAAATGTGGATACCCGTCTGCACCCGCTCGTCGCCCTGCCCCGCGCGCCAGCGGCGCACCAGCTCCACCTGCAGGTGGTGCAGCGGGTCGATGTACGGAAAACGGTGCTTGATGGAGCGCGCCAGCGCCGTGTTGTGCGTCAGGCGCTGCTTGTCGCCCGTGATGCGCGTGAGCGCCTCGGCGGTGCGGTGCCACTCGGCCTCGATGCTGGTGAACACCTTCTTGCGCAGGCGGGCGTCGGTCACCAGCTCGCTGTAGCGCGAGGCCAGCGCCAGGTCGCTCTTGGCCAGCACCATGTCCATGTTGGACAGCAGCGTGCGGAAGAACGGCCACTGGCGGTACATCTTCTGCAGCAGCGCCAGTTGGGCCTTGGGGTCCTTGCCCTCGGTGTTCACGAACGCGTCCACCGCCGAGCCAAAACCGAACCAGCCCGGCAGCGTGAGGCGGCACTGGCCCCAGCTGAAGCCCCAGGGGATGGCGCGCAGGTCTTCGATCTTCTGGCTGGCCTTGCGCGATGCGGGGCGCGAGCCGATGTTGAGCTCGGCAATCTCGCGGATCGGCGTGGAGTTGAAGAAGTACTCGGTAAAGCCCGGGGTGTCGTACACCAGCGCGCGGTAGCTGCCCATGCTGGCCAGCGAGAGCTGCGCGGCCGCGTCCAGAAACGCCTTGGTGGCGGGCTTGGTAGGCTGCAGCAGCGTGGCCTCCAGCGTGGCGGCCACCAGGGTTTCGAGGTTGCGGCGGCCGATCTCGGGGTTGGCGTATTTCGATGCGATCACTTCGCCCTGCTCCGTCAGGCGGATCTGGCCGCGCACCGTGCCAGGGGGTTGCGCCAGGATGGCCTGGTAGCTCGGGCCACCGCCCCGGCCCACGGTGCCGCCCCGACCGTGGAACATGCGCAGCTGGATGCCATGGCTGGTGGCGAGTTCGTCGAAGAGTTCGACGAGGGCAATCTCGGCGCGGTACAGCTCCCAGTTGCTGGTGAAGATGCCGCCATCCTTGTTGCTGTCGCTGTAGCCGAGCATGATGTCCTGCTCGCCGCCACTGCGTTGCACCAGAGCAGCCACGCCCGGCAGGCTGTAGAACTCGCGCATGATGGGCGCGGCGTTGCGCAGGTCTTCGATGGTCTCGAACAGGGGCACTACGATGAGGTGGTTCTTCGACTCGGCATCGAGCGTGCCGTTCATCAGGCCCACTTCCTTTTGCAGCAGCAGCACCTCGAGCAGGTCGCTCACCGTTTCGGTGTGGCTGATGATGTAGTGGCGGATGGCCTCGTGGCCGAAGCGCTCGCGCATCACGCGGGCGGTTTCAAAGATGGCCAGCTCGCCCTGGGCATGGGCAGAATATTCGGCACCCACCACACGCAGCGGGCGTGCGTCGTTGAGCAGCTTGATGAGCAAGGCGCGCTTGGCGGCTTCCTGCAGGCTGGCGTACTGCGGCTCGATGCGCGCCTTGGCGAGCAGCTCGGCCACCACCTCTTCGTGTTTGTCGGAACTTTGGCGCAGGTCCACCGTGGCCAGATGGAAGCCGAACACCTGCACGGCGCGGATCAGCGGGTGCAGGCGCTCGGCGGCCAGGGCTTCGCCGTGGTGCGACTTGAGTGATGCCTCGATCACCCGCAGGTCGGCCAAAAACTCTTCGGCACTGGCATAGGCGTTTTGTGGCGCCACGGCATGGCGGGCGGCTTCGCCACCCGTCAAATCCTTGAGCGATGCCGCCAGGCGTGCATAGATGCCCGTCAGGGCGCGGCGGTAGGGCTCGTCCACGCGGTGCTCGTTGGTGTCGGGCGAGCGCTGGGCCAGGGCCTCCATCTCGGCGGACACCTGCACCAGGCGGGCAGACAGCGACAGCTCACCACCCAGGTAGTGCACCTCGGTCAGGTAGTGGCGCAGGGCCACCTCGGCCTGGCGGCCCAGGGCGTATTGCAAGGTCTGCGCGGTGACGTTGGGGTTGCCGTCGCGGTCGCCGCCAATCCACTGGCCCATCCGCAAGAAGCTGTGCACGGGGTATTGGCCCAGCTCGTTTTCCAGGTCGGCGTAGATCTTGGGGATCTCGCGCAGGAAGGTGGCTTCGTAATAAGAGAGCGCGTTCTCGATCTCGTCGGCCACGGTGAGCTTGCTGTAGCGCAGCAGGCGTGTTTGCCACAGCTGGGCCACGCGGGCGCGCAGCAGGGCTTCGTTGGCGGCCAGCTCGCGCGGGGTGAGCGCGTCCTTGGCACTGTTGTAGAGCTGGGCGCGCACCTGGATGTCATCGCGCGTGGCCAGCAGTTGGGCAATGTCGCGCTCGGCGTCCAGAATGCTCTTGCGCTGCACTTCGGTGGGGTGGGCGGTGAGCACGGGAGCCACGTAGCTGCCCGCCAGCGTCTGCGAAATCGTCTTGGGCGCAATGCCGGCCCAGCGCAGGCGCGACAGCGCCACTTCGATGCTGCCCTCCTGCGTGTCGCCCGCGCGCTCGTGCACGGCGCGGCGGCGTATGTGGTGGCGGTCTTCGGCCAGGTTGGCCAGGTGGCTGAAGTAGGTGAAGGCGCGGATCACGCTCACCGTCTGGTCGCCCGACAGCGCCTTGAGCAGCTTCTTGAGCGCGCGGTCGGCCTCCTGGTCGGCATCGCGACGGAAGGCCACCGAGAGCTTGCGCACCTGTTCGACCAGCTCGTAGGCGTCTACCCCTTCCTGCTCTCGGATCACGTCGCCCAGAATGCGCCCGAGCAGGCGGATGTCGTCAATCAGGGGCTGGTCCTTGTCGGATCGTTTCATGCGAGGGTCTCCGGGAGTAGGTGCGGCGGCCCGCGGGCGCACCCTCCCGGGCATGCCGTGCACCGGCCACCAGTGCGGGCGCATGCTAGCATCGCCCGCCCCTGAATAATTACAAACAGGTTACGAACTTGAGCACGCAAAAAGACGCCCCCCACGCTCCGCCGCTTCGCGGGTCGCTGCCCCCCCAGGGGGGGAGCCTTTCGCCTGGGGGCGGCCCGGCGGCAAAAGACCCCCCTCCCATCGTCATCGCCACCCGCGAAAGCCGCCTGGCGCTGTGGCAAGCCGAGCACGTGAAAGCCTTGCTGGAGGCACGGGGCCACCGCGTGCAACTGCTGGGCATGACGACCAAGGGCGACCAGATCCTGGACCGCTCGCTGTCCAAGGTGGGCGGCAAGGGCCTGTTTGTGAAAGAGCTGGAAGTGGCGCTGGAAGAAGGCCGTGCGCACATCGCCGTGCATTCGCTGAAAGACGTGCCCATGGAGCTGCCCGAAGGTTTTGCCCTGGCCTGCGTGATGGAGCGCGAAGACCCGCGCGATGCCTTTGTCTCGCCCCACTATCCAGACATTGACGCCCTGCCCCAGGGCGCCGTGGTGGGCACCTCCAGCCTGCGCCGCCAGGTGCTGCTGCAGGCCCTGCGGCCTGA
>JADMJR010000042.1 GCA_018780365.1 Acidovorax sp.
TGGCAAAGCCTGTGGGAGGCCCGCCACGGCTACCACCGCGTGGAGCAGCACGACTGGATGCGCCCGCTGCGTGGCGACTGGTCGGCGCGGCTGGAAGACACCGTGGTCGATGCCGACGGCCCCGTGGTGCTGGTGGCACACAGCCTGGGTTGTGTCCTCACCGCCTGGTGGGCCGCGCACTCATCCAACGCGCACCGCGTGGTGGGTGCGCTGCTGGTGGCGCCGGGTGATGTGGAGCGCCCCGACCTGGCCGCGCAGATCCACGGCTGGGCGCCCATTGCACGCCAGCCGCTGCCGTTCCCGGCCGTGCTGGTGGGTAGCCGCAACGATCCGTATTGCAGCCTGGAGCGCGCTGAGGGTTTGGCGCAGGCCTGGGGCGCGCGTTTTGTCGACTACGGCGAGCGCGGCCACATCAATGCCGAGTCGGGCCTGGGCGACTGGGACGAGGGGCATGGCTGGTTGAAGCAGCTGGCCGCGTCGGCATGAGCCGTTGGGCCCTGTGGTGCGTATCGCGCGTGTAGCGCCGTGAGCCGCCAGCTCCCTAGCTTCCGAGTGATCCGAACCATGTCAAAAATCAACCTGTCCGCCATCGCCGACCAACTGCCCCGCGCCTGGAACTCCACCATCGTGGGCCAGGCCGCTGGCGCCAACTTCAAGGTGCTGCGCATGGACGACGCGGCCTACCCCGACGAATCGCACGACTTTGACGAGGCGCTGCTGGTGCTCGACGGCTGCATGCGCCTCGCCCTGCAGGGGCAGGTCACCGAGGTGAATGCGGGCGAGGTGTTCATCGTGCCGGCGGGTGTGCCCCACGCGGTGGCGCCTGGCAGCCATGGCACGCTGGTCATCATCGACCGCTGATTCTTCCCCTTCCTTTTTCCCTTTCGCGAGACGCATTTCATGGTCACCAAAAAACCCAAGGGCCTCGGCCGAGGCCTCGAAGCCCTGCTGGGCCCCAAGGTCGAAGACAAAGTGGAACAGGCCCAGGCCGCCGAGGCGGGCCTGCCCAGCAGCCTGCCGCTCTCCGAGCTGGTGCCGGGCGTGTACCAGCCCCGCACGCGCATGGACGAAGGTGCGTTGTACGAGCTGGCCGAAAGCATCAAGGTCCAGGGCGTCATGCAGCCCATCCTGGTGCGGCGTCTCACGGGTGGGGACAACGCGGGCAAGTACGAAATCATCGCGGGCGAGCGGCGCTTTCGCGCCTCGCGCCTGGCGGGCCTGGCCGAGGTGCCGGTGCTGGTGCGCGATGTGCCCGACGAGTCGGCGGCCGCCATGGCGCTCATCGAGAACATCCAGCGCGAAGACCTCAACCCGCTGGAAGAAGCGCATGGCCTGCAGCGCCTGGTCAAGGAGTTTGGCCTCACGCACGAGCTGGCCGCGCAGGCCGTGGGCCGCTCGCGCAGCGCCGCCAGCAACCTGCTGCGCTTGCTTAATCTGGCCGAGCCCGTGCAGACCATGCTGATGGCGGGCGACATCGACATGGGCCACGCGCGCGCGCTGCTGTCGCTGGACCGCGCCGCGCAGATCACGGCGGGCAACCAGATTGCGGCCAAAAAGCTGTCGGTGCGCGAGGCCGAGGCGCTGGTCAAGAAGATCGGCGCCGAGTTCAGCCTGGTGCCGCAAAAGCCCCAGAAGGAAAAGTCGCGCGACTTGAAGCGGGTGGAAGAAGAACTCTCGGACCTGCTCATGGCCGAGGTCGAGGTGCGCGTGAAAAAGCGCGTCAAGCGCCATGGCCGGGTGGAGGACATGGGCGAGCTGGCGATCCAGTTCGGCTCGCTGGAGGCTTTGAACGGGTTGATTGACCGTCTGCGGGGTCAGGCCTAGCCTTCTTGTTCCGGGGATGCGTGAAATAGCGCACACAAGCAGTTTCCACCGGTAACTTGCACAGGCAAAATGCGTCTGTGTGAGGCCTACACTGCGCTGCGTTCAACACACCCGGGTTGACCGCAAGGCCTCTTCACAGGGCGGCGAAAGTGCCGCCCTGCGGCCCACGATGGTTTGCCGGGTGATCCATGTATCTCCTGGAGCAGACCCCCATGACCCCTTTGCGCTTCGTCCTGACCCCCGCCTGTCTGGCCGTTGGCCTGTGCATCGCCAGCCTGGGCGCCCAGGCCCAAAACACCAAAGCCCCCAAGGTCCAGCTGTGGATGGATGTGTCCACCGGCACCATGGCGGGCATGCCCGAGATGGACAGCCTGCCCGGCGGCGGCGGTTTGCTCGGCGGTCTCATGGGCGGCGGCGCGCAGGGCAGGGCGGGCGGTGGCAACACGGCCTATGGCCACGCCCGCGCCATGTCGATCATGCCGCCGCGTGTCATCGACATCGCCTTGCACAACACCCTGCGCCCCGGCGTCGAAGCCAGCCAGGCCATTCCCGCGGGCATGCGCATGGGCGAATCCCTGCCGCTGATCCCCCCGCGCGCGCAGCCCACCCAGACCGAGCCGGGCGAGGTGCCGCAGGAGTACCAGCAGCACCAGCCCAAGGGCCGCATCCTGCTGTACTGGGGCTGTGGCGCCACGGTGCGTGCGGGCCAGCCCCGTGTGATCGACCTGGCGCGCGCCAAGCCCACGGACTATGCCCAGGCCTTTGCCGGCCGCGCCGTGCCCGACCGGGGGCCGCGCGTGGGCCCGGCCTATGCGCTGTACCCCAACGAACGCAACCAGGTCAGCCTGTCGCGTGACGCCTCGCTGGTGGGCGAACACCAGGTGCGTGGCGACGGCGTGCCCGCGTCCATGAAGTTCACGCTGGGCGCGGCGCAGGATTTGATGCCCGCCATCGACCTGCGCACCACCGGCAAGCCACAGGACAGCATGGGCACCAGCTGGCAGCCTGTGCGCAATGCGCGCGCCTACTACCTGCACGCCATGTCGCAGAACGGGGACGACCTGGTGATGTGGTCCAGCGCCGAGACGCCCGACACGGGCATGGGCCTGTTCGACTACCTGTCGCCCGCCACCATTGATCGCTGGCTCAAGGAGCGTGTGCTGCTGCAGCCTGACACCACGCAGTGCGCCATCCCCCAGGGCATCTTTGCGGGCGGCGGGCGCGATGCCACGCCCATGCTGCGCATGATGGCCTACGGCGGCGAAAGCCACATCGTGCACCCGCCGCGCCCGGCCGACCCCAAGGCCGCGTGGGAGCCCGAGTGGGCCGTGCGCGTGCGCGCCAAGTCGCACACCATGGCGATGCTGGGCGAAGAGATGCAGGGGCGGCGCGGTGGCAGCATGGATGCTGCACCCGGCGCACCCTCGGGCGGCGCCTATTCCAGCGGCATGGGCGGTGCGCCGGCAGGCCAGCCGCCGGCAGGCGAGGGTGGCGGCACGGATGCGGGCAACGTGGTGAACCCCGTCAACCTGCTGCGCGGCATTTTTGGCCGCTGAGAAAGAACCCATGTTGACCCTGCGCATGCCCTGGCCCCTGCCCGCGTTGGTGGCGTGGGCGTGCGCGTGGCTGATTTTTGTGGTGCTGCAGCGCGCGGTGCCGCCCGTGGCCGCCTTGCTGGCCGCCTGCCTGTTGGGCACGGCCGCCAGTGTGCTGGGCGGCAGCTGGTGGCGGCGTGGGTTGATTGCGGCGGGGTTCCCCCTGTCGCTGGCGCTGCTGGGCGCGGCCAGCCTGCCCACCTGGGCGTGGCTGGTGCCGCTGGCGCTGCTGCTGCTGGTCTACCCCCTGAACGCTTGGCGCGATGCGCCGCTGTTTCCCACGCCGCGCCACGCGTTGCAGGCCCTGGCGGTACAGGCCCCGTTGCCACTGGGTGCGCGCGTGCTGGACGCCGGCTGTGGCCTGGGCGATGGCCTCAAGGCCTTGCGCCACGCCTACCCCGCCGCCCAGCTCGAAGGGCTGGAGTGGAGCTGGCCGCTGCGCCTGGCGTGTGCCGCGTTGTGCCCCTGGGCCCAGGTGCGGCGCGCCGACATGTGGAAGGCCGACTGGAGCCCCTACCGCATGGTCTACCTGTTCCAGCGCCCCGAAAGCATGGCCCGTGCCGCCGCCAAGGCCCAGGCCGAGTTGGCCCCGGGCGCCTGGCTGGTGAGCCTGGAGTTTGCCGTGCCCGGTGTGCTGCCCAGCGCGCAGCTGCGTGCGCCGGGCGGGCGGGTGGTGTGGCTGTACCGCATGCCGCTGAACCGCGTGGAGGCTTGATATGCGCTGCGCTACGCCCCGTGTTTGCGCTGGTGTCTCTGGCACCACACGGTTACAGAAAAGATACAAGCTTTTGCTACATTCCGCCCCTGGCTACAACCTCATACATAACAACCAAGAAACTCACAGCCAGAGGGGGATGCACAAGGCACCGCCACGCACCGGGAGGGGGCGTTCGGGCTATCGGCAACTTCCTTGTCCGGTTTTTTCACGCTACACACAGCACCGCCGCATCCACTGTGCGCCGCCTTGTCGGGGGCAGCCAGCGCGTGGTGCCGCTGGGCGCGTGGGCAGCGCCGGGGTTTTCTGGTGAGCAACCGACCGCATTGCAAGGAGCATCCATGACCAACCACCAGCCCCGTTTCCGCCCACGCCTTCTGTGGGTGCTGGCCCTGAGCGCTGCCCTGACCGGCTGCGCCACCATGCAGAGCCATGACAAGCTGGCGACCGACATGCAGAACGCTGGCCGCAGCGGCGGCATTCCCGCTGCCATTGCCCAGCTCGAAAGCACGGCCAAGAGCGAAGACGAAAAAACCGCGCTGCTCTACAACATGGAACGCGGCGAGCTGCTGCGCATGGACCGCCGCTACCCCGACAGCACCAACGCCTTCCTGCTGGCCGACAACAAGGTCAAGGAATGGGAAGAAACCGCCAAGACCAACCCCAGCAAGCTCATGGGCACCGTGGGCGCCGCGCTGATCAGCGAACGCCTGAAGGTCTATGAAGGCCAGGACTACGAAAAAGTGTGGGTGACCACGCGCCTAGCGCTCAACCGCATGGCCGTGGGCGACTTTGAAAACGCCCGCGTGGACATCAAGCGCACCCACGAACGCGAAGCCATCATTGCCGAGTTCCGCTCGAAGGAAACCCTGGCAGCGGAAGAAGAAGCCAAGTCCAAGGGCGCTGCGTCCGGCGGCAAGGAGCTGAATGGCTACCCTGTCGAGACGCTCAACGACCCCGAAGTGCTGGCCCTCAAGAACGGCTACCAGAACGCACTCTCCCACTACCTGGCCGGCTTCCTGTACGAAATGCTCAACGAGCCCGGCCTGGCTGCGCCCGGCTACCGCAAGGCCATCGAACTCAAGCCCGAAACCGGTGTGCTCGAAGAAGGCCTGCGTGGCCTGGACAACCGCACCGGCTTCACCTGGAAGCGCCGCCAGCGCATGACCGATGTGCTCTTCATCGTCGAAGCCGGTGATGCCCCCGCGCGCAAACCCAAGGCCTTCACCATCCCCGTGCCCACAGGCCGGGGCCTGGTCACCGCCAGCATCTCCTACCCCGTGATCGAGCCGTCCAAGGACGCGTTGCTGACCACCATTTCTGCTGCGGGCACCGACCTCAAGCTCGAAAAAGTGGTGGACGTGAACGTGATGGCGCGCCGTGCGCTCAAGGATGAAATGCCCGGCATGGTGCTGCGCGGCTTCACCCGCGCCGTGGCCAAGGGCGTGCTGCAGAACGAGCTGCAAAAGCGCGGCGGCCTGATCGGCGGCATCATCGGCGCGGCCGCCTCGGTGGCCACCGAGCAGGCGGATGACCGCATGTGGCGCATGCTGCCCGGCCGTGTGTACGTGGCCCGTGGCTACCTGCCACCGGGCGAGCACCTGGTGAGCGTGAACGGCCGCCAGCTGCCCCAGCCCATCAAGATCGACGGCCAGTACGCCCTGGTGCCCCTGCGCATGTATGACAACAGCGTGCTGACCGGCGACGTGGCCATGCTGGGCCAACTGCCCACCGTGGCCGCTGTACCGCAGCCCGCCGCCGCCGAACCTGCCACCACCGTGCGCACGACGACGACAACCACCACCAGCCGCACGCGTGTGGTGCCCAAGGCCGCGGTCAAGTCCACGTCCACCGCGCCGGCCGCCAAGAACTGAAACCGAACCTGTCCCATTTTCAAGGAGCCTCTGGCATGAGAACCCGTTTTTCCCTTGCCGCCGCTGCGCCTGCCGTGGCGTGCGCCGTCTTCGCGATGACCCTGGCCTCTGCGGCCCAGGCCCAACTGCACGACCCGGCCACCCCGCTGGCCGTGGCCGCCAAGGTCGCCCTGCGTGGCGAAGCCAACAGCATCGCCGTGCGCGAGATGCGCATCGTGCGCAAGAACGACATCCTGGTGGTGCAGGCCGACATGGCCAACATGGGCCGCACCGACCGCACCGTGTTCTACCGCTTCAAGTGGCTGGACAACGTGGGCAACCAGGTGGGAGACGGCGAATCCTGGAAGCAGATGAGCGTGCTGGGCCTGGGCCAGCAGACCGTCAAGAGCGTGGCGCCCACTGCGGCAGCGGTCGACCTGCGCCTGGAAATGAACGTCGAGCCGCGCTGAGCGCTGCCATTTGCTCAACTGAGAAAGCAAACTTACCGTTCACGCTGAGCCTGTCGAAGCGCCGCGCGAGGCTTCGACAAGCTCAGCCCGAACGGTTGTGATGTACCGAACGCGAACCCGCATGAGGAGTTAACTATGACAACCAAGCCCATCCAGCGCAGCGCGCTGATCCTGGCCTTTGCGGCCAGCACCCTGGCCCTGTCGGCCTGCCAGAACCTGTCCTCGCCCACCGTGCGTTTTGACCGCCAGGTCAACTACGGCGACGCCAAGGCCGTCGAGCTGGTGACCAACGAGTTCGGCTCCACCGACCTGCAGATGATTGCCGAGAAGATGACCGGCGGCTTGCTCGAAACCGGCATCTTCCAGGGCCGCCCCACGGTCACCATCTCGACCGTGAAGAACAAGACCAGCGAATACATCGACACCACCAACGTGATGAGCTCGATCCAGACCGCGCTGGTCAAGTCGGGCAAAGTGCGTTTCGTGCGCTCCATCAACGAGATGCAGCAGGGCGTGGACGAGCTGCAGCGCCAGAACCAGAGTGGCCTGTACAAGCAAGGCACCACCGCCAAGGTCGGCCAGATGACGGCGGCCAAGTACTCCATGGAAGGCGAGCTGACCAGCATCGTCAAGCAGAACAACAACACCAAGGACGTGTACTACAAGTTCACGCTCAAGCTGTTTGATGTGCAGGAAGGCACGATCGAGTGGCAGGACGAGAAAGAAATCAGAAAGACCAGCAAGAGGTAAGAAGCCCCCCTGAGTCGCTTCGCGCCTTCCCCCGAGGGGGACGCCACCCGTGGCCTGGCGGAGCCAGTTCCACGGTGGCGCTGGCGGGGGTCGCGACCATGTCCAGCGGCACGGGCACAGCTTGCGCCGTCCGAATGAATCATTGAAGACCGCTCACAAGGAGCACACCATGCAACGCAGAACCACTCTCCACACGGCCCTGGCCGTGATCGCGGCCACCACGCTGGCCTGGGGCACGGGCGCGCAGGCGCAGCAGCCCGGCGCCGCGCCCAAAATTGCCGTGACCGACCTGGCCTACGCCCAGCGCGTGTCCGAATATTTCCTGGCCGGCACCTACCAGCGCAGCAGCCAGATGAGCGCGGGTGGCAGCCACAGCGGCGGCTACAGCGCCGGGCCTTACGGCGGTGGCGGCTCGCATTCCGGCAGCCACCACATGCAGGCGTCCGAGCAGGCCAGCGGCACCTACGTGGCCGGCCGCTACAGCTACATCGAGCAGCGCGAGCTGGGTGGCTACACCAACGACATCAAGGGCGCGATCCTGCAGGGCACCTACTTCCGCCTGATCCAGGGCAAGGGTTTTGACGCCGGCAAGCCCCAGCCGAGCAAGGCCGAGCAGGTGCTCAACCAGGTGCAGGGCGGCAAGATGGCCACACCCCAGGCGCAGCCCCAGGTGGCCGATGTGATCAGCCGCATCAAGAAGGGCGAGTTCAACGGCGCCGACTACGTGCTGTTTGGCGTGGTGTCCAGCATCGACTTCACCGACGCGCTCTCGCCCCTGCAAGGCACCACCAGCGCCACGCGCCAGTACGGCCTGCAGCTGCTGACCGACTTCTCGCTCATCAACACCAAGACCTACGAGATCAAGGCCGCGTTCTCCGCCCAGGGCGAAGGCAACGACACCAAGATCCTGTCGATCCGGGGCGACATCGCGCCGCCCAACCGCGCCAAGGTGATGCGCGAGACCTCGCTGTCGCTGGCGCAGGACGTGTACCAGCAGCTGGCTGGGCAACTGGGCTACACCGACGCCAACCTGGCGCGCGGCGTGCGCCCGCCACCGGTGTACCAGCAAGGCGGCCAGCCCATGCCCATGCCACAGCCCCAGCAGCCCGAACAGGTGCTGATCCTCAAGTAAGCCCTGCCGATGTTCTACACCGTGGCGCATTGTTCTGCCGCTGCGAGTCCATCGCCTCAGGCCAGCCACGTGCTGGCCTTTTTCATGGGCACGCGGCGGTGGGCGGGGCGGGTGATGCTCGCCGCTGCGGTGGGCACTGGGCTGGGGGGCTGTGCGGCCGCGCCTTCCACCCCGCCATCTGCAGCGGTCAGCACCGCAGCGCCCACCCGCACCTTCCAATCCCTGGTGTTGCCCGGCGAAGGCGGCGTGGCCCTGCAGGCCCTGCAACGAAGCGAACGGGTGCCTCCCCTGCGCTACCGGGTGATCGTGGTGCCCGGCTCCGGCTGTGCGGGCCTGGGGGCATTTGCCGACCGCTACTTTGCGGGGCTGCTGCACGCGCAGGTGCTGGTGCTGCACAAGCCGGGGGTAGATCCCGAGGCCCGCACCGCCCCCGCCGACTGCCCGCACGGCTTTGTGGCACGCGACCGGCATTACACCTGGCTCGCACACGCCCGTACGGCCCTGCGCGCCGATGCCCTGCAACGCCAGGGACAGCCCGCGCTGCCGCAGCTGCTGGTGGGCATCTCTGAAGGGGCCGAACTGCTGCCCGCGCTGGCGCCCGAGGTGCACCAGCTCGCTGGCCTGGTGCTCATCGGCTCCAGCGGGCTGGACCCGCAAGAGGCCGGGGCCCTGCAGGCCCGCCGCCTGGGCGCTGAAGGCGACTGGGCCGCGCTCGCGCAGATCGTGGCGGGTGCTCCGCACGACAGCGTGGTGGTGCAGGGGCGCAGCCTGGGCTACTGGCGCGACCTGTGGAACTGGCCTTTGACAATGCCCCTGCTGCGCAGCCCTTGGCCGCTGCTGCAGGTGTGGGGTGGCGACGACACACTGGTGCCCGCCGTGGCCTACACGCGTTTTGCGGAGCTGGCTGCCTTGCGCACCGCGCCCTACTGCGCGCGGCGCATCGAGGGCGCCGACCATGGCCTGCAGCGCCCGGGTGCAGACGGCGTGCAGCAGCTGTGGGCCTGGACCGAGCAGTGGGCGCGCCACCCGGGCGGGGGGCTGTGTGGGCCGGTGAATCGCTGAGATGCCCCCTGCGGGCTGGACTGCACAAGTGCCAGAGCCCATGGGTGTTGATTGCTATATTATTAATAGCTTAAAACATATGCCCAGAGCGCGGTAACAGCCTATTTTCTTTGAATTTCTGGCGCCCGGGCCCTATCGCAGTGCTGCGGGTGCAGGCGTGGGCTGCTGCTGCCCCAGAAACCGCCCCGGCGGCTGTCCCACCGACTTGCGCACCATGGCGCTGAAGGCGCTCGCGCTGTAGCCCAGTTCGGCGGCGATCTGGCCCATGGGCATGCGCCCGGCGGCGAGTGATACGGCCTTGGCCAAAATGACCTGCTGGCGCCACTGGGTGAAGGTGCTGCCCAGTTCCGAGCGGAACAAGCGGGCCACGGTGCGGGGGCTGGCGCCCGTGTCCTGCGCCCAGTCGGCCAGGGTGTCGTGGCGCGTGGGGTCGGCCAGCACGGCTTCGCACAGGTGGCGCAGGCGCTTGTCCTGGGGCAGGTCCACGCCCAGCTTCACGGCGGCGGCGCGGGCCAGTTCGCCCCTGACCAGGGCGCTCAGGTGCTGTTCGCGCCGCAGTTCGGCGGGCATGGGGGCGGGGCCGCCATCGGGTGTGGTGGGCATCTCGCGCACCAGGGCGCGCAGCAGCTCGGACACCTCCAGCACGCGGCACTGGCGCCAGGCGTCTTCCTGGTCGCGCGGCACACCGGGGCCGCAGCGCCCCCGGGGCTGGTGGAAGTACAGCGTGCGCAGGTCGGCGTCCTCCACCATGGTCACGGCATGTTCCACACCGGGCGGAATCCACAGCGCGCGCGAGGGCGGCACGATGTAGGTGCCGTGGTTCACCGTGAGCCGGATCACGCCCGTGGTTGAGATCGCCACCTGCGCCCAGGGGTGGCTGTGGGGCATCACCTGGGTGTCGGCTGCCAGCCAGCGCAGCTTGGCGCGCACCGGGCGGGCGGGGGTGGGCACAAACAGCTCGGGTGTGAGCGAGCCCACATACGACAGCCCGCGCCCCATCCCGCGCTGTGAGCGGGGCACGACCTCGGCGGCAAAGTGCTCCACCACCGGTTCGGAGGGCGTAGGGGGCACGGTGGTGGGGTTTGGCATGTTTGCGACAAAAGTTGGCCGCCTATCGTAAACCTGCCGAGGCCTGCCTGCCTAAGATCAGCCCCATGACCGCTTCCGCTTCATCATCCCCTGGCGCCACCGCCAACCCCGTGCCCCTGCGGCAGGACGCCCGCACCATCGGCCTCGTCGGCCTGGCCCATGGCAGCTCGCATTTTTTCCACATGCTGCTGCCGCCGCTGTTCCCGTGGCTGATCGGCGAGTTTGGCTTCAGCTACTCCGAGCTGGGCTTGCTGGTGTCGGTGTTTTTTGTGATCTCGGGCGTGGGCCAGGCGCTGTCGGGCTTCATCGTGGACCGCGTGGGCGCGCGGCCGGTGATGTTTTTTGCGCTGTCGAGTTTTGCGGCGGCGGGCCTGGCGGCCGGCACGGCACAGGGCTACCCGGGGCTCTTGCTGGCGGCGGCGCTGGCCGGGCTGGGCAATGCGCCGTTCCACCCGGTGGACTTCACCATTTTGAACAAACGCGTGTCGCCGCAGCGCCTGGGGCATGGCTTTTCGGTGCACGGCATCAGCGGCAACCTGGGCTGGGCCACGGCACCGGTGTTCATGGCGGGCATCGCCACGGCCACGGGGTCGTGGCGCACGGCCTGCCTGTGCGGCGCGCTGTTCGCTCTTGCGGTGCTGGCCATCATGGTCTGGAACCGCGATGCGCTGGATGACCGCCAGGGCGCCTGGGCGCACCAGGCCAAGGGCGGGGCGGGGGCGGCCAAGCCCGAGCACCCCATGGCCTTCCTCAAGCTGCCCTCGGTGTGGCTGTGTTTCTCGTTCTTCTTCTGGAGCACCTGCGCGCTGAGCGCCATCCAGAGTTTCGCCAGCCCGGCGCTGCAGTCCATGGTCGGCCTGCCGCTCAGCATCACGGCCATGGTGGTCACCGGCTACATGCTGTGTGGCGCGGCGGGCATGTTGATCGGTGGTTTTCTGGTGGGGCGCGTGCAGCGGCTGGAGAAGATCATCTCGGTGTGCCTGCTGGGTTCGGCCGCGCTGCTGGTGGTGGTGGGTTTGGGCTTTTTGCCCGGCATGGCGGCGGTGGCCGTGGCTTCGGTGGCGGGGCTGGGCACAGGCCTGGCGGGCCCCTCGCGCGACATGCTCATCAAGCGCGCTGCGCCGCCCGGAGCCACGGGCCGGGTGTATGGCACGGTGTACTCGGGGCTGGATCTGGGTTTTTGCCTGGCGGCCCCGGTGTTTGGCGCGATGCTGGACCACGGCATGACCTCGGGCATCTTCTACGGCTCGGCCTTCACGCTGGCGCTGAGCGTGGTGTCGGCGGCGCTCGTGGGGGTGGGCGTGGCGGCACGGGCCGCGAGGCCACTGGCAACGGCCGCCTGAAGGACGCTGGACGTTTGACGGGCACGCCCGCCGGGTTGGCCTGTCTCCTGCATACTCGGACCATGCCATTTCCCCTTGAAGAACGCCGCGCCTTGCTCAACGTGAAGGGCGTGGGGCCGACCGTCGTCGCCCGGCTTGAACAGATGGGCTTTGAATCGCTGGCGCATCTGGGCAAGGCCAATGCCCTGGACATTGTGTCCACGGCCTCGGCCATGGTGGGGTCCACCTGCTGGAAGAACAGTCCCCAGGCCCGGGCCGCCATTCAGGCGGCCATTGCACTGGCCCAGTCGCGGCCTGCTTGACCTTTCTGCTGCAAGCCTGGGTTGGGTGTGTTGCAATGCGGCCCGACGGTGGCCCCAAGGCGCCCCCGGCTGTTGCCTCACACCACTTCCAGGAAACTCCCCATGACCTCACCCCTCTACAACGCCAGCATTCCCGTCTTCCGCCAGATGCTGGGTTCCCTGAAAGACGT
>JADMJR010000257.1 GCA_018780365.1 Acidovorax sp.
AGTGGCGCAGGCGGTGCAGCGAGTAGTCCACGCGCGGCGCGGTGAACAGCGACAGTGGCTGGGCCTCGCCCGGTGCGGCCTGCCAGGTGCCGTTGGCAATGCCGTCGTCCATGGCGGCCAGGTCGGGCAGGTCGAACACGTCGCGCATCAGCATGCGGCGCGCCGGGGTCAAGGTGCCTTCGATGTGGTCGTGTTCGGCGAACGAGAAATGGATGGGAATGGGGTGGGTGCTGGTGCCCACTTCCAGCTCCACGTTGTGGCTGGCGCGCAGCAGGCGGAACTGCTCGGCGTAGTAATTGGCAAACAGGTCGGGCCGGGTCAGGGTGGTTTCATAGCGCCCCGGGCCTTCCACAAAGCCATAGGCCAGCTTGGTGTCCGCCCGCGCCACGGTGGTGGTGTGCACGCGCACAAAGGGGTAGAAGGCGCGCACCGCGCCTTCGGGCGTCTCGCCCGCCACAAAACGCTGCATGGCCTCGCGCAGGTGGCCAATCTGTTGCTGGTAGATGCGCTGCACCTGGGCCAGGGCCTCGGCGGGGTCGGTGTGGCGGGTGGGGGCGATGAAGTCGGGGATGAGGGGCATTCCCCTATTGTCCACAAGCCAGAAGGCAAAACTGGCAAAAAAGGCGCTTACCGGCGCAGCCAGCGCTCCGTGGCCTCGGCGTCCAGGGGGGCGGACACCACAAACCCCTGGATCAAATCACACCCCAGCCCCTCTAGCAGATCGATCTGCGCCTGCGTCTCCACCCCTTCGGCCACGGTTTTGAGCTGCAGGCTGCGGGCCATCTGGATGATGGCGGTGACGATGGCCACGTCGTCGGCGTTGTCCGGGGTGTCGGCCACAAAGGATCGGTCGATCTTGAGTTTGTCGATGGGGTAGCGCTTGAGGTAGGCGAGCGACGAGTACCCCGTGCCGAAGTCGTCGATGGAGATGCCTACGCCCAGTGCCTTGAGCGCGTTGAGGGTGTTCAGCACCTGGCCGGTCTGGTGCATGAGCACGGACTCTGTCAGCTCGATCTCCAGGTACTGGGGGGCGAGGCCGGTTTCGAGCAGGACGGCAGCGATTTCGGCGGCCACGTCGCGCTGGCGGAATTCGAGGGCGGAGAAGTTCACGGCCATGGGCACCATCGCCAGGCCCTGGTCCTGCCAGGCCTTGAGCTGGCGGCAGGCCTCGCGCATCACCCAGCGGCCAATCGGGGTGATGAGTCCGCGTGATTCCGAGAACGTGATGAACTCGTCGGGGCCCACCAGCCCCCGTTCGGGGTGGCGCCAGCGCACCAGGGCTTCAAAGCCCTGCAGCGAGCCGTCTGCCAGGCGGATCTGGGGCTGGTAGTGCAAAACGAAGTGGTTGTGGGCGATGGCCTCGCGCAGCAGGCGCTCCTGCTGCAGCACATCCAGGCCGCTGGCATTCATGCTGGAGGCATAGAACTGGCGGTTGCCGCGCCCACTTTCCTTGGCGTGGTGCATGGCCGCATCGGCGCAGCGCAGCAGGACATCGGCGCTGGCGCCATGGTCCGGGAACAGGCTGATGCCGATGGAGGGCGAGATGGTGAGCGGCAGCTGGTCTACCGTGAACACGCCGTGCATGGAGGCGAGCAGCTTGTCGGCCACCATGGCCACGTCGTTCTGGCTTTGCACGTCGGAGAGCACCACCACAAATTCGTCACCGCCCAGCCGCGCCACCACGTCGGCGTCGCGAACGCCCTGGCGCAGGCGCTCGGCCACGTGGCGCAGCAGCTGATCGCCCGCGTGGTGGCCCAGCGAGTCGTTCACGGTCTTGAAGTGGTCCAGGTTCACAAACAGCACGGCCGCACGGCCATGGCGCCTGCGGGCCAGCGACAGCACCTGGGACAGCTGCTCCATCAGGAAATGCCGGTTGGGCAACTGCGTGAGGGTGTCGTGCAGTGCGATGAAGGCCTCGCGCTCCTGCGCCTGCTTGCGGGCCGTGATGTCGCGCACCACCACGATGCGGTAATCCGCATGGTGCAAGGGCATGGTCTTGCCCACCACCTCCACGGGAATGGCGTGGCCGTCCTTGTGGCGGATGGTGACCTCGTAGGGGTCTTCGCGGCCGCTGCGGGTGTATTCGAGCGCCGTGGCGCGCCATTCGGGGCTGATGAAGCTGAAGATCGACAGGCCCAGCACCTCGTGCAGTGCAAAGCCCGTGAGCCGGTACAGCGCCTCGTTGCCGTCGGTGATGAGGCCGTCGCGGTGGAACACGATGGCCTCGTCGGTGGCCTCGGTGAACTTGCGCATGCGCTCTTCGCTCTGCCGCACCTGGCGTTCCGCGCGCC
>JADMJR010000146.1 GCA_018780365.1 Acidovorax sp.
AGCTGGTGCTGGCCGAGGCCATCTTGCTGCTGCGCGGCATCCCCGAGAAGAACGCGGTGGCGCACCGGGGTGGCTGGCTCAAGTCGGCCGACAACGCCTATGAAATCCGGGGCAAGACTTTGGGTATCGTGGGCTACGGCTCCATCGGCACGCAGCTGTCGGTGCTGGCCGAGGCCCTGGGCATGCAGGTGGCGTTTTTTGATGTGGTCAACAAACTGCCATTGGGCAATGCGCGCCAGGTGCAGCATCTGCACGACCTGCTGGGGCAGTGCGACATCGTCAGCCTGCACGTGCCCGAACTGCCGTCCACCGAAGGCATGATCGGCGCCGCCGAGATCGCCGCGATGAAACCCGGCGGCATTCTCATCAACGCCGCGCGTGGCACGGTGGTGGACATCGAGGCGCTGGCAGAAGCGCTCAAAGCCAAGCAGCTGCTGGGCGCCGCCATCGACGTGTTCCCGGTGGAGCCGCGCACCAACAAGGACGAGTTCCAATCGCCCCTGCGCGGCCTGGACAACGTGATTTTGACCCCCCACATCGGTGGCTCCACCATGGAAGCGCAAGCCAACATTGGCCTCGAAGTGGCAGAAAAGCTCGTGAAATACAGCGACAACGGCACCAGCACCTCGTCGGTCAACTTCCCCGAGGTGGCGCTGCCCGCACACCCTGGCAAGCACCGCCTGCTGCACATCCACCGCAACGTGCCGGGCGTGCTGTCGGAGATCAACCGCATCTTCTCGGACAACCAGATCAACATCTCGGCCCAGTACCTGCAGACCAACGAGAAAATCGGCTACGTGGTGATCGACATCGACGCGGCTTCGTCGGATTTGGCGCTGGACAAGCTGGCCAAGGTCGGCGGCACACTGCGCAGCCGCGTGCTGTTCTGACCTGCCTGCCGGTCGCTACAGACCGGCAGCGCAGCCCCGGCCCGGCAAGGGGAGGGCCGGTGGCTTAAAATTGCGCCCCCAAGGCTCATGGGCGCACTGCGCCCGCCCCAGGTTGACCCCATGAATGTTCCGATTGCGTTGGCTGCCTTGCAGACGCAGGCTGCCGAGCCTGTGCGTCTGCGCGAGATTCCTTATAACTACACCTCGTTCTCCGACCGGGAGATCGTGATCCGCCTGCTGGGGTCTCCGGCCTGGGATGTGCTGGACCAACTGCGCAAAGAGCGCCGCACCGGGCGATCTGCCCGCATGTTGTATGAAGTGCTGGGCGATATCTGGGTGGTGCAGCGCAACCCCTACCTGCAGGACGACCTGCTGGACAACCCCAACCGCCGCAAGCTCTTGGTCGATGCCCTGCAGCACCGGCTGGGCGAGATCGAAAAACGCCGCACACCCGACGACGACGCCGGGCGCGACCGTCTGGTGGGTGAACTGGTGGTGGCTGCGCGCCGCGCCGTGGCCGAGTTCAACGCCACCTTCGAGCAGGCCGCGCAGCTGCGCCGCCAGATCCAGAAGACCCTGGGCCGCCTGACGGCCAAGGACAACATCAAGTTCGACGGCCTCTCGCGCGTGAGCCATGTGACCGACGCGACCGACTGGCGCGTTGAATACCCGTTTGTGGTGCTCACACCGGATACGGAAACCGAGATGGCAGGCCTGGTCAAGGGCTGCATCGAGCTCGGCCTGACCATCATTCCACGCGGAGGCGGCACTGGCTACACCGGCGGCGCCATCCCGCTGACCTGGAAAAGCGCGGTCATCAACACCGAAAAGCTCGAAGCCATGACCGAGGTGGAGATGCGCCGCCTGCCGGGCATGGACCGCGAAGTGGGCACGGTGTGGACCGAGGCCGGCGTGGTCACCCAGCGCGTGGCCGATGCGGCCGAGCGTGCAGGTTTTGTGTTTGCCGTGGACCCGACCAGTGCCGAAGCCAGCTGCATTGGCGGCAACATTGCCATGAATGCGGGCGGCAAGAAGGCCGTGCTGTGGGGCACGGCGCTGGACAACCTGGCCAGCTGGCGCATGGTGACGCCTGACGCCCAGTGGCTCGAAGTGACGCGGCTGGACCATAACATGGGCAAGATCCATGATGCGGAGACGGCCACCTTCGACCTGCAGTACTTCGAGGCCGACGGCAAGACGCCCGTGCGCACCGAGCGCCTGGCCATCCCCGGCAAGACCTTCCGCAAGGAAGGCCTGGGCAAGGACGTGACGGACAAGTTTCTGTCGGGCCTGCCCGGTATCCAGAAAGAAGGTTGCGATGGCCTCATCACCAGCGCGCGCTGGGTGGTGCACCGCATGCCCGAGCACACGCGCACCGTGT
>JADMJR010000106.1 GCA_018780365.1 Acidovorax sp.
GGCGCCAAGGAGCCGGTGGACAAGCTCTACGCCATCATCAAGTTCGAGCCCTGGGACTGGATCATCGGTTTTGGCGACTATGTGGACGACATCGAAAACGCCTTCTGGCGCAACACGGCGATCCTGCTGTCCATCGGCGCGGCGTTGATGCTGGTGATCGCGTTGATGGCCTGGCAGATGCTGCGCACGCTGGTGCACCAGCTCGGCGGCGAGCCCCAATACGCGGCCGATGTGGTGACGCAGATCGCTGAAGGCAACCTGGCCGTGGATGTGCAGACATTGCCCGGCGACACCACCAGCATCCTGCACGCCATCCGCGCCATGCGTGACAACCTTTCGCACCTCGTGACCCAGGTGCGCGACAGCACCGACTCCATCACCACGGCCTCGTCCGAAATTGCAGCGGGCAACGGCGACCTGTCGGCCCGCACCGAATCGCAGGCCAGCGCACTGCAGGAGACGGCGGCCTCGATGGAGCAGCTCACCTCCACCGTGCAGCAGAACGCCGCCAACGCCAAGCGGGCCGACGAACTGGCGCGCGCCGCCTCCGACATGGCCGTGCGCGGGGGCGATGTGGTGCAGCAGGTGGTGGGCACCATGGGCTCCATCGACCAGTCCTCGCGCAAGATCGTGGACATCATCAGTGTCATCGACGGCATCGCGTTTCAGACCAACATCCTGGCGCTCAATGCAGCGGTGGAAGCGGCCCGCGCGGGCGAACAGGGCCGGGGTTTTGCCGTGGTGGCCAGCGAAGTGCGCAGCCTGGCCCAGCGCAGCGCAGCCGCAGCCAAGGAGATCAAGGGCCTGATCGACGACTCCGTGGCCAAGGTGGGTGTGGGCACACAACTCGTGGAGCAGGCCGGCGCCACCATGAGCGAGGTGGTGGCGGGGGTGAAAAGCGTGACCACCATGGTGGCCGAGATCAGCGCCGCCAGCGGTGAGCAAAGCGCGGGCATTGCCCAGGTGAACCAGGCCATCTCGCAGATGGACCAGAGCACGCAACAGAACGCGGCGCTGGTCGAAGAAGCCCTGGCCGCCGCGCAGTCGCTCAGCCAGCAGGCGGTGACGCTGTCGCAGACGGTGGGGCAGTTCCGGGTGGCGTGAGTAAGTAAGCACCCCCTGAGTCGCTTCGCGCCTTCCCCCTCTCTGGCATTGCTGCGCAATGCGGAGGGGGACGCCCCCGGTGCGGCGGGGCGGCCCTTGCACGGGGGCACTGGTCTGGGCAGCGCCAGTTTTAGCCGCTAAGCCCGTTGCCGACCTTCACCTTGCTGCGCTGTTCGCTGGGCTTCAATGCGCCTGTCAGCCCCAGGAAGTGGTCCAGCATGTGGAAGTGGTCTTCAAAGAATTCCTCTTCCATCGCCGCCAGCTGGTCGATGGGGGTCCACTGCACTTGCAGCGCGTCGTCGTCGGCCTGCACGGTGGGGAATGGTGCGTCGCCCAGATCAAAGTAATGCGCGTGGGTCAGCGTGCGTCCACGCTGGCTGCGGTCGGGGTGGTCGAACACCGCCACGCACTGCAGCGCGGCGCGCATGGTGGCCTCGGGCAGGTGGCAATGGGTTTCTTCCACCAGCTCGCGCAGGCATGACTGCCACACGGTCTCGCGCTGTTCGATGAAGCCGCCGGGCACGGCCAGCTGGCCTTTGCCGGGGGCGTGGGCGCGGCGGATCAGCAGCACGTGGTCGCGGCAGCGCAGCACGGCGTCCACCGTCACGAATACCGGTGGATAGGGCGCGGCGGCCCAGGCCTGGCGGTAGCCGCGCAGCATCTGCCACTCCTGCTGCAGCGCCGGGTAGTGCGGGGTCTGCGCAAACTGGATCAGCGTGGCCAGGGTGCTGGCGGGCATCTGCTCGGCCAGGGGGGCGAGGGCGGATGGCACGGTGTCGGGGTTGGCGCCAAACCACGCGTCGCGGATGGCCGTGGCGTCAATCGGCCCCTGGCGCTCCACATGGATCAGTTCCCAGCCGGGGAAGGCGCTCAGGTAGCCGCTGGTGGCGTCCTTGAAGTGGCCCACCAGCCCGATGCGCGCACCCGGTGTGGTCAAACGCGCCACGCCTGCGCGCACAGCCTGCACCCACACGGCCTCGTTGTAGTAGTCGCGCATGGGCAGCACGACCACGCGGCTGCGGTCGGCCTCGGGCAGCGCCCCCAGCAGCATGGCTTCGCGCTCTTGCCAGGTGAAGGGGTTCTTGGGCGAGCGCGCCTGCCAGGCCGAGCCCACCACCACGATGACCTGCTGCGCGCTGTCGAGCGCGCGC
>JADMJR010000016.1 GCA_018780365.1 Acidovorax sp.
GTGGAGATGCGCGCCGAGATCAAGCGCCTGCACCAGGCCAGCGGCATCACCAGCGTGTACGTCACGCACGATCAGGTCGAGGCCATGACGCTGGGTTCGCGCATCGCGGTGATGAAGGGCGGCGTGGTGCAGCAACTGGGCACCCCCGACGAGATCTACAACCACCCGGCCAACACCTACGTGGCGACCTTCATCGGTTCGCCCACCATGAACCTGCTGCGGGGCACGGCCACGGGCGGGCAGTTTGGCATCCAGGGGGCCGCCTTGGACCTGGCGCCTCCATCGGGTGCCAACGAAGTGCTGCTGGGCGTGCGCCCCGAGCATCTGGTGATGCAGGACAACGCCGCCTGGCGTGGCAAGGTCAGCGTGGTGGAGCCCACGGGCCCCGACACCTACGTGATGGTGGACACCGCCGCCGGCACCGTCACCCTGCGCACCGACGCGCAGACCCGCGTGCAACCCGGTGACCTTGTGGGCCTGAGCCTGGCGCCCGCGCACGCGCATTGGTTTGATGTGCAGTCGCAAGAGCGCATGGCGGCCTGAGGTGGCCTGCGGTGCAGGTGGGGTGCCACACCCGCTGGGGCATCCCACCTGGACTTTGGTCTTTGTGTGGGCGGGGATTTGAAGTAAAAACAGGCTTCTGCGCGCTACTGATAAGTGTTGTTTGCTATTAAAAAAATAGCATTTGAGTGCCGTAGCCATTGGCTGGCACGGCCACCTGCCTGCCTCGACCCCTCTCTGGATCCCTGGGACTTCTTGTTTATGCATCCACAGCGCCTTCTTGCCGACATCGGCGGTACCAACATCCGCCTGGCCTGGCAGGCATCGCCCACGGGCCCGCTCAACGACACGCGCGTGTTGCCCTGTGCACAGTTCCCCACGGTCGATGCCGCCATTGCGGCCTATCTGGCCGAGGTGAACATCGCCACCCCGCGCGAGGCCGCCTTTGGCATTGCCAACCCGGTCACAGGCGACGCCATCCGCATGACCAACCACAGCTGGAGCTTCTCGCAGCGCGCCGTGCGCGAGGCTTTTGGTTTTGAGCGGCTGGTGGTCGTCAACGACTTCACCGCGCTCGCGCTGGCGCTGCCCCTGCTCACGCCCGAGCAGCTGCGCCCGGTGGGCGGTGGCGCGGCCGTGCCGGGCGCCGCGATTGCGCTACTGGGCCCGGGCACGGGCCTGGGGGTGTCGGGCCTGGTGTTTCCGCCGGGCTCCCACCTGGGTGTTCCGCTGTCGGGCGAGGGCGGCCATGTCACGCTGGCTGCGCAGACCCAGCGCGAATTTGATGTGCTGGGCATCCTGCAAGAGCGCTACGGCCATGTGTCCGCTGAACGTGCCGTGTGTGGCGCCGGACTGGTGGACCTGTACCACGCGCTGCGCCGGCTGGCGCAGCGCGGCGGCATGGAGGTCAGCTCGGCCGCGCAGGTGACCGAACTCGCGCTGCAAACCAACGACCCGCTGGCGCTGGAGGCGCTGGAGCTGTTCTGCGGCTTCCTGGGCAGCGTGGCGGGCAACCTCGCGCTCACGTTGGGGGCACGCGGCGGCGTTTTCATCGGCGGCGGCATGGTACCGCGCCTGGGCACCTGGTTCGACAAATCCTCGTTCCGCGCACGGTTCGAGTCCAAGGGCCGCTTTCAGCCGTACCTCGCATCCATCCCCTGCTGGATCATCGACCCCAGCGCCACGCCTGCGCTGTATGGCGCATCGCGCGCGCTGGACATCGCGGGCTCCGAAGGATGAGCGGCGGCCCGGCCATGCCGCTGCCCGCGCTGCAGGTCCGTGGCGTGCACCATGTGGCCATCATCGCCAGCAACTACGCGCGCTCACGCCGCTTCTACACCGAGGTGCTGGGCCTGCAGGTGGTGCACGAGCACTACCGCGCTGAACGCCAGTCGTACAAGCTGGACCTGCAACTGCCCGACGGCACGCAGGTGGAGCTGTTCTCTTTTCCAAGCCCTCCACCCCGCCCGTCCTACCCCGAGGCCTGCGGCCTGCGCCACCTGGCCCTGCGCGTGGCCGACATGGACGCCAGCGTGGCCGCGCTGGTGGCGCATGGCGTGGCCGTGGAGCCGGTGCGGGTGGACCCGTTCACCGGTGCGCTGTTCACGTTTTTTGCCGACCCGGACGGGTTGCCGATCGAGCTGGTCGGGCCTGTGACCAGCGCGGCGCCGCGCTGATTTCACTCACCCAAAAAGAAAAGGCCCTGGCGGGCCTTTTTCCGTGTCACATCTCTTCACTCCAGCAATACCCATCGCGCGCGATCATCGCGCTCGCGGCGCGCGGGCCCCAGCTGCCAGCCGGGTAGGGGCGGGGGCCTGCGGGGTCGTTCTTCCAGTATTGCAGGATGGGTTCCACCCAGCGCCAGGCTTCTTCCTGCTCGTCGCTGCGTACAAACAGGTTCAGGCGGCCTGCGATCACGTCCAGCAGCAGGCGCTCGTAGGCGCCCACGCGCTCGGTGCCAAAGCGCTGGTCAAAGTCCAGGTTCAGGTGCACCTGCGACAGCGCGGGTTCCGTCTGGTGCTGGGCGGCGCCCTGGGCCATCAGGTGCAGCTCCAGCCCGTCCTTGGGCTGCAGGTTGATCACCAGCCGGTTGGCCGCGCCCGCAGGCGTCTTGAAGATGGGGTGGGGCACAGGCCGGAAGTTGATGACGATGTGCGCATCGCGCCCCGCCAGCCGCTTGCCGGTGCGGATGTAGAACGGCACACCGGCCCAGCGCCAGTTGCTGATTTCGGTGCGCAGCGCCACAAAGGTCTCGGTGGTGCTGCCGGGGGCCACGCCTTTTTCTTGCGCATAGCCGGGCACGGGCTGGCCCTGGTGGTTGCCCGCCGCGTACTGGCCGCGGATCACATGCTGGCCGATGGTCTCCAGCGTCCAGGGCTTGAGCGACTGCAGAACCTTGAGCTTTTCGTCGCGGATGGCGTTGGCGCTGGAGTTGATGGGCGGCTCCATGCCAATCGCGCACAAGAGCTGCAGCGCATGGTTTTGCACCATGTCGCGCATCGCGCCGGTCTGGTCGTAGAACGCGCCGCGCGACTCCACGCCCAGCTCCTCGGCAATCGTGATCTGGATGTTGGCAATGGTCTCGCGCCGCCACAGGGGCTCGAACAGCGCGTTGCCAAAACGCAGCGCAAACAGGTTCTGCACCGAAGGCTTGCCCAGGTAGTGGTCGATGCGAAAGACCTGCTCTTCTTTCAGCACACGGCGCAGCGTGTCGTTGATGGCGCGGTTGGACTGCAGGTCGTGGCCCAGGGGTTTTTCCAGCACCACACGGGTGGTGGGGCCGTTCAGGCCCACGGCGGCGATCTGCTCGCACACGTTGGTGAACAGGCTGGGCGCGGTGGCCACGTACATCACCACCGAGTCGGCGCCGCGTGCGTTCAGGGTCTCGGCCAGGCGCTCGTAGTCCTGGGTTTTGGACAGGTCCATGCGCAGGTAGTGCAGCAGCGCGGCAAAGCGTGCGAACTCGTCCGGGGTGGGGCGCTTGGCCAGCTCCACGCTGTCGAACCGCGACTGGATCAGGCTGCGGTATTGTTCGTCGCTCAGGTCGTCCCGCGCCACGGCGATGATGCGTCCGCCCTCGGGCAGCGTGCCATGCCGAAAGGCCTGAAACAATGCGGGCATGAGCTTGCGCCAGGCAAGGTCGCCGGTGCCGCCGAACAGGACGAGGTCAAAACTCATGGTGTCTCCGTGATGGGTGGTTCGTTTTGTTGCGTGGAATTGTAATCACGTTACATGAATATTGGGCCTTTCTCTATGTTGTTGCTGTCTCTTGTAACCCGAAAGAATCTGAAATTCTGACGGTTTTTGTGTAATCAAGTTACTATTTCGGCGCGTTTCAATCCCCCTGTTCCCATGACGTTCATGCCCATTCGTTGCGACCAGACTGCACCTTGGCCCCTGCTGGCGGCCCATTTCACCGCCCAGGGCCATGGCCTGGACCTGCGCCAGGCCTTTGCGCAGGACCCGGGCCGTTTTGCGCATTTCAGCCAGCGGGCGCCGCAGGTGTTTGCCGACCTCTCCAAGAACCTGTGGGACCGTGAGACCGAAGCCTTGCTGCTGGACCTGGCCCGCGCCTGCGGGGTGGAACAGCACCGCGACGCGATGCTGGCAGGCGAGGCCATCAACACCACCGAGAACCGCGCCGTGCTGCACACGCTGCTGCGCCGCCCGGCGGGCGTAGCCCTGCCTGGTGATGTGCCCGAAACCGCACAGCGCCTGGCCGACGTGCACCACACGCAGGGTGCCATGCTGCAGTACGCCGAGCAGGTGCGCAGCGATGCCGCCATCACCGACGTGGTGAACATCGGTATCGGCGGGTCGGACCTGGGCCCGCACATGGCCGTGCGCGCGCTGGAAGAGTTCCGCACACCGGGCAAACGCTTTCACTTTGTCTCGAATGTGGACGGGCACGAGCTGCACCATGTGCTCAAGGGCCTGCGGCCCGAGAGCACGCTGTTCCTGGTGGCCTCCAAAACCTTCACCACGGCCGAGACCATGGCCAATGCGCGCTCGGCGCTGGCGTGGTTCGACGCCCGGGGCGGGCGCGATGTGGCGCGGCACTTTGTGGCGCTCACCACCAACGTCGAGGCCGCAGCGGCCCTGGGCATCACCACCACCTTCGGCTTCTGGGACTGGGTGGGCGGCCGCTACTCGCTGTGGTCGGCCATTGGCCTGCCCATTGCCATCGCGATCGGTGCCCAAGGCTTCCGCGATTTCCTCGCGGGCGCGCATGCCATGGACGAACACTTCCGCACCGCGCCGCTGGCGCAGAACCTGCCGGTGCGGCTGGGGCTGCTCGACGTCTGGTACCGCAACTTCCACGGCTTCACCAGCCGCTGCATCGCGCCCTACCACGCGGCGCTGGGCCGTTACTCGGCCTACCTGCAGCAGCTGGAGATGGAGAGCAACGGCAAGCGCGTGGCGCAGGACGGCAGCGCGCTCACCTGCGTGACATCGCCCGTGCTCTGGGGCGAGCCCGGCACCAACGGCCAGCACGCGTTCTTCCAGATGCTGCACCAGGGCGCCGACGTGCTGCCGCTGGAGATCGTGGCCGTGCGCAAGGCCTCGCACCCGCTGCCGGGCCACCAGCAAAAGCTGCTGGCCAACGCGCTGGCGCAAACGCAGGCGCTGATGGTGGGCAAGTCCAGCGGCGACGGCCACCGGCACTTTCCGGGCAATCGGCCCAGCACGCTCATGCTGCTCGAAGCGCTCACCCCCGCATCGCTGGGCGCGCTGATTGCGCTGCAGGAGCACCGCGTGTTTGTGAGCGGCAGCCTGTGGGGCATCAACAGCTTTGACCAGTGGGGCGTGGAGCTGGGCAAGGTGCTGGCCAAAGACCTGGAGGCACGGCTGGACAGTGGTGATGTGGCGGGGCTGGATGGTTCTACCGCCGGCCTGCTGGGCTTGCTGCGAGGGGCCGCCTAAGATCTTGAACAGGTTCTAAGAGCGCAGCCGTTGTGCAGCGTTGGGTCACAGGGCGAGGTGCCTAACGGATGGGGTGGGTGCTGTAGACCTGTGCCGCTTCTTCTGGGGAGATCGACAGGCCACAGGGCTTGGTCGGGCCGCAGTCGTGGTGGTGCCAGGCACTCTAGCCCCTGCAAAGATAAGAGACGGGACATCCAGGGCGAGTGGCTGGGGCGGTGCTTTTTAAAACCAGAAGAAATATTAACTGGCCTTTAAATGCGCATTGAGATATACTAAGCCTTGGTGTTGGCACGGGCCTTGTTGTCTTGTGCCGTCACCGCACCGCCTGGCCAGAGGCTGCAACCGGCCCCATGCAGGCCGCCTTTTGCGACCTTTGTCGCCCAGTGGGTCTGTAGAGCTGCAGCCCACCGAGTCCCTCGATGCTCACGCAGGCCGATATCCAAGCCTGCGATCCTGAATGAATCAGATTTCAAAGACCGCCATTTCCATGGGCAAGTACGTCGTTTCGCCCGCGACACACCCGACCGACTGTGGCCGCTTCCGCGCATCCTTCTCGGTCCATCGCTCCCAGGGCAACGGCAGCTATTGCCGTGTGTTCCGTTTTGACAAAGCCTTTGCCACGCGCGAAGCCGCCCGGCTCTTTGCCGTCACCCAGGGTTGGCTGCAAACCTGCATGGCGCACCCACCCGCGTGTTGATGCGGTGATCTGCCCACCGCAGATCCCGTCCATCCTTCCCCGTGCGGCGGACTCCCGGTCTGCACACCTGTATCCCCAACGGTGCGTCATTCGTTGCGCACCCTTCTTCAGAAAGGCTCTTTTCATGAGCAGCAAAATCTACGTGGGCAACCTGCCTTACTCCGTGACCGATTCCATCCTGGAAAGCAACTTTGCCGAGTTTGGCCGCGTGTCCTCCGCCAAGGTCATGATGGACCGCGAAACCGGCCGTTCCAAGGGTTTCGGCTTTGTGGAAATGGGCTCTGCTGAGGCGGCCCAGGCCGCCATCAGCGCTCTTCACGGCATGTCCGTCGATGGGCGCTCGATTGTGGTGAACCTGGCCCGCCCCCGCGAAGAAGGGGGCGGATCGGGGGGCCACGGCGCGGGTGGTTACACCTCGGCCAAACGCTCGGACGTGGGCTATGGCACGGGTGGCTACGGCGGTGGCCGTTACTGAACCCGGTCACCCCCTGTGAAACACCGGCTCTGTGGGGCCGGTTTTTTTTGCCTCGACCAGGTTCGCGGCGGAAAAATCTGCACAGCGGTATGGGCCCTGTGTGCGCGCTGAGCACTGTGCACCGTGCTCAGAACCTGTTCAAGATCTTTTCGGGGATCGCATTGGAGTGCAATCGGGAGGAGTGGATGCTTCGGGTGCGCCGCATGGGCTCGTGCCCATGCAAGCAGCCGAGGCGTCCAATCGCCCGATTTCACTCCAACCCTTCGGGCAAGTGCCTTGCCGGGTGGTCTGCGGCGTTGCGGCGCTTGCCAATAGCCGAGCTATTGGCGGCGCACCGCGCCTAGCATCCCATCCCGGCAAGGGACTTGTGCGACCTCGAAAAGATCTTGAACAGGTTCTCAGGGCATGCATCCGGCCACCGCCGTGCCTGCGCCCTGGCAGTTTCAGGGTGTGAAGAAGTTCACCGGCAGCCCCTGCACCTGCACCTGCACACTGAACAGAGAGCCGGCAGGAATGGCCGCGTTGTGCTCCTGTGCCGGCCGGCCCGCCCGCGCCGAGGTGATGTACAGCGTGCGCAAATCGGCTCCGCCAAAACACACCATGGCCGGGCACTGCACCGGTACCGCCACGCGTTGCAACACCTCGCCGGTGGGTGACAGTTGCAGCACACAAGCCCCCTCGTACATGGCTACCCAGTAGTTGCCCTCCACATCCACGGCCGCGCCGTCGGGTCGTCCGCCGTAGGGCTGGCCTTCCACCTTGTGGTCGAACTGCACCCAGGGGCGGCGGTTCCTGGCCTCGCCGGTGGTCACGTCAAAGTCAAAACGGTCAATCCGGTGCTCTGGCGTGTTGGACCAGTACAGCGTGCGGTTGTCGGGGCTGAAGGCCAGGCCGTTGGCCGTGAAGTTGTCGCCCGCCATATGGCGCACGCGGTAGCCCGTGGCGCTGGTGGCGTCGGCCTGCAGGCACCACAGCGCGGCGTGGGGGGCCGTGCGGGGCGTGATGACCGAGCCTGCCCAGAAGCGGCCAGCGGTGTCGCAGCGCCCGTCGTTCAGGCGCAGCAGGGCGGTGTCGTGCTGCTCGGGCGGCAGCAGGGCCAGGCAGGTGAGGGCGGTGGGGTCGGTGCTGTCCCTGGCAGTGTCCAGCAGATAGAAACCGTTACGTAACCCGATTACCAATTGCCCAGGCGCCGCAGGGGCACAGCAGCCGGGCTCGCTGGGCAGGGGCCATTGCTGGTGCTGGCCCGTGGCCGGGTTCCAGGCATGCACGGCAAAACCCTGGATGTCACACCAGTACAGGCGCTGTTCTGTGGGGTGCCAGAAAGGGGATTCGCCCAGTTCGGAGGGCGGCAAGGGCAGGGTTTGCAGGGACATGGCTTGAAGTGTGGTGGTTATCGAGTTACATTCTAGGGCCTCATAAAACAGGTTTGCGGCCTGGCCCGCAAGCCCTGCCAGCCCACCCATCGATGGAGCATTCCATGCATTCAGTTGTAGCGCGCGTGACGGCCCGCATCGTGCAGCGCAGCGCAGACACCCGCGCCGCCTACCTTGCCGGCATCGACGCCATGATCGCCCGCAAACCCGCGCAAGACCGCATGGGTTGCGCCAACCTCGCCCATGCCTACGCCGCCTTGCCCGGCGCCGAAAAATTCAAGGTGACCGTCGAGAAGGCGCCCAACATTGGCGTCGTGACCGCCTACAACGACATGTTGTCGGCCCACCAGCCGTACCAAAGTTACCCCGCCATCCTGCGCGACGAAGCTGCCCTGCACCAGGCCACGGTGCAGGTGGCGGGTGGCGTGCCCGCCATGTGCGACGGCGTCACGCAGGGCACGCCTGGCATGGAGCTGTCGCTGTTCTCCCGCGATGCCATTGCCATGGCCACTGCGGTAGCGCTGTCCCACGATGTGTTCGATGGCGCGCTGCTGCTGGGCGTGTGCGACAAGATCGTGCCGGGCCTGCTGATTGGCGCGCTGCACTACGGGCATCTGCCCTGTGTGTTTGTGCCCGCCGGGCCCATGGGCACGGGCCTGTCGAACAAGGACAAGTCCAAGGTGCGCGAGTTGTACGCGCAGGGCCTGGTGGGCCGCGACGAACTGCTGAAAGCCGAATCGGCCGCGTACCACAGCCCTGGCACCTGCACCTTCTACGGCACGGCCAACAGCAACCAGATGCTGCTCGAAGCCATGGGCTTGCATGTGCCCGGTGCGGCCTTTGCGCCGCCTGGCACCGAAGAGCGCGAAGCCTTCACGCGCCAGGCCGTGCGCACGGTGCTCGACATTGGCAAGCGCGGTGCGCGCTTCACGCCCATCGGGCGCGTGGTGGACGAGCGCTGCATCGTCAACGCCATGGTGGCCTTGCTGGCCACGGGCGGCTCCACCAACCATTTGATCCACTGGGTGGCCATTGCGCGCAGCGCGGGCATCCTGATCGACTGGTCGGACTTTGACGAACTCTCGTCCGCCGTGCCGCTGCTGGCCCGCGTATACCCCAATGGCGATGCCGACGTGAACCAGTTTCAGGCCGCAGGCGGCCCGGCGTGGATACTGCGCGAGCTGTTGTCCGGCGGTTTCATGCACCCCGATGTGATGAGCGTGAACGCGGGTGGCATTGCCGCAGGCGGGCAGGGTGCACCGGCAGTGTCGGGCGACGAAAGTGTGTTGCGCCCCGCGTCCAAGCCCTTCTCGCCCACCGGCGGCCTGCGCCTGCTGCAAGGCCGCCTGGGCCGCGCGGTGATCAAGGTCTCGGCCGTGCCCGAAGACCGCCACATCATCGAAGCCCCGGCCCGCGTGTTCGATTCGCAAGAGGCATTGCTCGCCGCTTTCAGTGCGGGCGAGGTGCAGCAGGACATGGTGGCCGTGGTGCGTTTTCAGGGCCCGCAGGCCAATGGCATGCCCGAGCTGCACAAGCTCACCCCGCCGCTGGCCGTGCTGCAGAACCAGGGCTTCAAGGTGGCGCTGGTGACGGACGGGCGCATGAGCGGTGCCTCGGGCAAGGTGCCCGCCGCCATCCACGTCACACCCGAGGCGCTGGCCGGTGGCCCGCTGGCCAAGGTGCGCGATGGCGACATCGTGCGGGTCGATGCGGTGGCGGGCACGCTCGATGTGCTGGTCGATGAAGCCACCTGGGCCGCGCGTGCCTCGGCGCCGTACAACATCTCCTCCCAGACCGGCTTCGGCCGAGAACTCTTCACCAACTTTCGCCGCCATGCTGGCGGTGCTGAACAAGGAGCCTGCACATGGCTGTAGGCAAGATGCCCCCCTGAGCCGCAACCCGCCCGGTGCCGCCGCCAGAGGCGGCAGCCCTTCGATGCTGTCCAAGCCTGCGCAGGCAGGCTTTGAGCCGCAGCATCTCAGCCCCCAGGGGGACGCCACCGGTGGCCTGGCGAAGTCAGTTCCACGGTGGCCCTCGCATTGCATCGCGCCAGTTTCATACGCCGCTTGCGGTACTCAAAATTAAGGAAAAAACCCATGAACCCGCTCGACATTGCCAGCCATGGCCCCGTCATCCCCGTCATCGTGATCGACCGCGTGGAAGACGCGCTGCCCTTGGCCGAGGCCCTGCTGGCCGGTGGCGTGAAGGTGCTGGAGGTGACGCTGCGCACTGCCGCAGGCCTGCCCGCCATTGAAGCCATCGCCCGCCACCTGCCCGAAGCCGTGGTGGGTGTGGGCACGGTGCTCAATGCCGACGACGCCCGCCGTGCCAGCGAGGCCGGGGCGCGGTTTTCGGTGAGCCCCGGCTACACGTCGGAAGTGGGCAGCGCCTGCAAGGGCCTCAACCTGCCGCTGCTGCCCGGTGTGGCCACGTCCAGCGAAATCATGGCCGCGCTGGCCGATGGTTTCTCGTTCCTCAAGCTGTTCCCGGCCGAGGCCGTGGGCGGCATTCCGCTGCTCAAGTCCTGGGCCAGCCCCTTTGGCCAGGTGAGTTTTTGCCCCACGGGTGGCATCACCCCTGCCACCGCCCCCCACTACCTGGCGCTGCCCAATGTGCGCTGCGTGGGTGGCTCGTGGCTCACGCCCGCCGACGCCGTGCGCGCGGGCGACTGGGCGCGCATCACCGACCTCGCGCGCGCCACGCAGGCGCTGCGCACAGTGGGTTGATACTCGACATTTATGGTGAAAATGGCCGCTTCCGCCTATTGAGTATGCTTTTGTTGCTATAAAAATAGGAGTCATTGGTGGTGGGCGCCCTGTGCGCTACCGCCATGGGCCGACAGCCCCGGAAAACTTCCGCAGGAATCTGACGCGGAGCCCCCCTATCATGGCGCGGGGGGCTCACCCCCCGACAACCGTGGTTTGTTTGTTCAACCAAGAGAGGGAGTTCGCTATGGATTTTGTTTCGGCGGTCAAAAGCTGCTTCGCGCAGTACGCAGGTTTCTCGGGGCGTGCCCCCCGCTCGGAGTTCTGGTGGTTCGCCTTGTTCCAGGTGGTGGTGTTGGTGGTGACGGGTTTTGTGAGCCAGGTCCTGTATGGCATTGCAGCGCTGGCGCTGTTGCTGCCCGCCATTGCCGTGGGGGCCCGCAGATTGCATGACATCGGGCGTTCGGGCTGGTGGCAACTGCTGTCGCTCACCGGTATCGGCTCGCTGGTGTTGTTGTACTGGTGGGTGCAGCCCAGCGGAGACTGATTTTTTGCAGGCTGCCGGGGCCCGACAAGTCACCCGCCGCGCCACATGAAAAAAGCCCGCAGGCCGTAAGGCCTGCGGGCTTTTTGTTGGGTTGCCTGCGCAACCAGGACGCTGGCTGCGCGGGGCGCCGGGCAATTACATGCCCATGCCGCCCATGCCACCCATGCCGCCCATGTCGGGCATGCCGCCGCCAGCACCGGCCTCGTCCTTGGGTGCTTCTGCAACCATGGCTTCGGTCGTCAGCAGCAGCGATGCCACGGAGGCAGCGTTCTGCAGGGCCGTGCGGGTGACCTTCGTGGGGTCCAGGATGCCCAGCTCGAGCATGTCGCCGTACGTGTCGTTCGAAGCGTTGAAGCCGTAGTTGCCCTTGCCGGCCAACACAGCGTTCACCACCACCGAGGCTTCGCCGCCGGCGTTGTTCACGATTTCGCGCAGGGGTGCTTCGATGGCCTTCAGGACCAGCTTGATACCGGCTTCCTGGTCGGCGTTGTCGCCCTTGACCGAGTCACCGACAGCTTGCTTGGCGCGCAGCAGGGCCACGCCACCACCGGCCACAACGCCTTCTTCCACAGCTGCGCGGGTAGCGTGCAGTGCGTCTTCCACGCGGGCCTTCTTTTCCTTCATTTCGACTTCGGTGGCAGCGCCGACCTTGATCACGGCCACGCCGCCAGCCAGCTTGGCCACGCGCTCTTGCAGCTTTTCGCGGTCGTAGTCGGACGTGGCTTCTTCGATCTGCACGCGCACTTGCTTGACGCGGGCTTCGATGTCACCAGCAGCGCCAGCGCCGTCGATGATGATGGTGTTTTCCTTGCCCACTTCGATGCGCTTGGCCTGGCC
>JADMJR010000060.1 GCA_018780365.1 Acidovorax sp.
GCTCCAGAAAGGCCACATCGAACCAGGTCGAGAACAGGTGCTCCAGCTCGGCATCAAGCGCCAACAGGCGCTTGTCGGCCTTGAGCAGGGGCAGGATTGCGGCGCGCATGTCCAGCAAAAAGCGCATGCCCTCGGGGAACACCGAGAACCGCTGCAGCAGCCGGGTGCGCGGCGACACCAGCGCGCGGCGCAGGCTGATCTCGGCCTGCCCCTCCTCGGCCGTTCCCGCCGCCGCCTCGTAGCGCTGGCGGGCCGACTTGAAGCGCGTGGCGTCGGGCGCGAACTGCTCGCACATCAAAAGCCACATGTCGCGCTGCTCTTCGGGCTCGGCCTTGGCGTACCACTCGGCCACCACCTGAGCCCGGCGGCCGCCCTCCAGCTCGCTGACCTGCGGGGCCACCACCTCCTGCAGATCGGTCAGCAGGCGGCGCAGCGCGCGCGGCGACAACGCCTCCTGCCCCCGGCGCAGCGTGGCCTGCAGCCGCTCATTGGTAGAGCGTGGCACCGCCACCTTGGCCACCACGTCGGTCACGGACTTGTCCAGCCCCGCCTTGCCAGGGGCCTTGTCGCCCGCCTTGTCAGCCATGGGGGTTGCAGTGCGCAGGCGCGACACGCTGCGGGCGATCCATTCGGGGGTGCTGTTCATCATGGTGTCAACCTCGATTGCTGATTGCGGGCGATGTCGCGCAGCGCATCGCGCTGGCGCAACAGATGGGTGCGCATGGCCTCTTCGGCGGCTTCCGAGTCGCGGGCCTTGAGGGCGGCAAACACGGCCAGGTGCTCGGCCAGGCTTTGCTGCAGGCGGCCCGGGGCATGCAGCGTCTGGTGGCGCGCCAGGCGCAGGATCTTGCGCAGGTCGCCAATCACCTGGGCCAGCCAGCGGTTGTCGGCCAGGGTGATGAAGGCCTCGTGGATGGCGTAGTTGGCCTCGTAGTAATCGGTGATGCGCCCCTCGGCCGCGCACTGCTGCAGCCGCTGGTGCAGCAGCTCCAGCGCCGCCACATCGGCCCCGCTCGCCTTGTGCGTGGCCTCGTGCGCCGCGCGGCCTTCCAGCAGCGCAATCACCGGGAACAGGTCGTCCAGGTCTTTGTCGGTGATCTCGGCCACAAAACAGCCCCGGCGCGGCTCGTGGCGCAACAGCCCCTCGGCCACCAGCACCTTGAGCGCCTCGCGCAGCGGCGTGCGCGAGATGGCCAGCCGCTCGCACAGCGCGGCCTCGTCCAGAAAACTGCCGGGCCGCAGGTCCCCCGCAAAAATCTGGTCCCGCAGCCGCGAGGCGACTTCATCGTGCAGGGAGTTCGGAACGGGACGCATGGTGGGCTGGGCTCCAGGGTCATTGACCCACTGGGGTACTCGGTTGATCGCTTGATTCCTGTGGCGCACACAGACCGGAAGGAGCCGCCGCAAACATCCAACGGCTTGCCCCACCTTTACTGCTTGCAACACACCGCTAAATGCTGGCTACCGGGTGCATTGCTTTACCATATGCGTAATTTCTCATAATTACGCAAAATAACAAGCAAAAAATGCGTGTTGAAGGGTTCGGTTACACAAAAGTGGGGGATTGCGGCGGCGGAGCAACGCGGGGCGCTGGGCGGGCGGTGCCAACGCTCTCCAAAAAGGGCGCTCGCCGCGCTCCGGTCCACCGGGGTGGCCGAATCTCAGCGCGCCTCAGTCTGCCTGCCGCCCCCCCGAGAAGGCAAGTTGGCAATCACAGCCCGGCGGCCAGCTATCCGGCCCGGGTACTCTCTTGAGCCCGGCTGCCATTGGTCGAATTCTGTCCTATGTAACATTGACATGAAAAACAAGACTCCACAGGAACATCCGAAGAGCATTGAGCAGTCTTTGGAGAAATTCAAAGAACTCAGAAGAAATCTTGGACCGGACGCCAGCGTTGACCACAAACGGTATCTCGACGAGATGATCTCTATGGGCGAAAAGGCGCTGGACGTTGCGGTGCCGCATAGCCGAATGGTTCACGAACGAGTGTCGCCGTTTTCGTTGAGTTGGCGGCGGATAGGGAAGCGCCTGCTTCTGGTCGCAGTGGTATTTGTCGTGACGTTTACGGTCTACGCATTTTTGGATTGGGTGTGACTTACCCCTGCATGATGAAGCTTTGCAATGCGATACAGCAGGGATCGCCCCTGACCATCGCTATCCCTCGGAAGGTGGCTTAGCAACAGTCAATGGTCCATTATTTAACCCACTTGCAGTCAGCTGGGCTGTTAAACATGGTCTATCGCCCGCGCTTAGCCCCCTGCAAACCGCACTGACCCAAAGCGCGCACAAGGTCAGCTCGGCGGGTACCAAAATGCACTGACAGCCCCCACCCCCAACCCAAACCACCTACTCCACCCCCGCAAACCCCAGCACCAGGTGGTCAATCCACACCCGCAGCTTGGCGGGCAAAAACCGATTCGGCGGGTACAGCAGCCAGGCCGTGCCCGCGTACGAGGTTTTGTGCTGCCAGTCCGGCAGCACGGCCACCAAATCACCCCGCTCCAGCGCCGCGCGCGCGGCAAAGCCCGGCAGGCTGGCAATGCCCAGGTGGCTCAGCGCCGCCTCCAGCCGCACCTCGCTGTGGTTGGCCACATAGCGGCCGCGCACGGCCACGGTGGCGGCTTCGCCCGCGCGTTCAAAACGCCAGTGCCGGTCGCGCTCGTCTTCGCCGAGGGTGATGCAGGCATGCCGCTCCAGATCGCGCGGGTGCTGGGGGTGGCCCCGCTCGGCCAGGTAGCGTGGGCTGGCGCAGATGCAGTGGTGCAAGCTGGCCAGCGGCCGCCCTGCCAGGCCGGGGGGCGGGGTGTCGGTCACGCGCAGGGCCAGGTCGATGGATTCCTCGAACAAATCCACCGTGCGGTCGGTGATGAGCAGTTGCACATCCACCTCGGGGTACTTTTGCAAAAACGGTAGCACCAGCGGGTGCACCAGCTGGCGGCCCACGGCCTTGGGCATGCTCATGCGCACCAGGCCCGAGGGCGCGGCCGAGTGGGTGTCGCTCAGCGCCCACACCTCGCGCGCGGCGGCCACCAGGGCCTGGCAGCGGCTGTAGGCGGCGGCCCCGGCGTCGGTGAGTTTGAGCTTGCGGGTGGTGCGCTCCAGCAGGCGCACGCGCAACGTGCCTTCCAGCCGCGCCACCTGCCGACTCACGGCCGACGGGGTGATGCCCAGTTGCCGGGCGGCTGCAGAAAAGCTGCCCGCATCCACCACGCGCGCGAACACCGCCATGTCGGGCAGGCTGTCGAGGGGTTGATTGATGCTCATTGGGCACAAATGCTGTTCTTGGATGGTGATTATCACCACGCATGAGCAAATCGATAATTTCAGTGCCCTGCCAGACCCACGCGGAGCCCCCTCCTCCACCCGCCGACCTGACCCGCCCGCCCCCATGCACCCGACCCTGCCCCTCACCCCCGCCTCCCCCCTGGCCCCGCGCCTGTCTGACCTGGCGTTGCTGCTGGTGGCCGTGGTGTGGGGCACGAGCTATGGCGTAGCCAAGGGGGCGCTGGTGTTCTACCCGGTGCTGGGTTTTCTGGCCGTGCGTTTTTTGCTGACCTTTGCGCTGCTGCTGCCCGCGCTGCTGCGCGCCCCGGCGCCAGAGCGGCGCGATGCCCTGGCGGCGGGTCTGCCGCTGGGCGCACTGATGCTGGGCATTTTTCTGTGCGAAACCTTCGGGCTGGCGCTCACGCAGGCCAGCAATGCAGCCTTTTTGATCAGCCTGTGTGTGGTGTTCACCCCGTTTGCAGAGTGGTGGTTGCTGCGCCAGCGGCCCGGCCGCGCGATGTTTGTGTTTGCAGCGGTCTCGCTGCTGGGCGCCGCGCTGCTCAGCGGCGGCTATTCAGGCCAGTGGGGCTGGGGCGATGCGCTGATGCTGGCCGCCGCCGTGCTGCGCGCCATCACCGTGTGCCAGACCACGCGGCTCACCCGCCGCCGCAACGCGCCTGTGCTGGCACTCACCGCCGTGCAGGCGGGGGTGATCGGCCTGGGCAGCCTGCTGCTGGCGCTGGCCATGCCAGGCAAGCTGCCACCGCTGCCCTCGCTGGGCGATGGCAGCGCCTTCTGGCTGGCCTGTATCTATCTGGTGCTGGGCTGCACGGTGTTTGCATTTGTGGTGCAAAACTGGGCCCTGCGCCACAGCCCACCCACCCGCGTGGGCCTGCTCATGGGCAGCGAACCGGCCTTTGGCGCGCTGTTTGCGGTGTTCTGGCTGGGCGAGCAGCTCAGCCCCACCGCCTGGCTGGGCGGCGCGCTGATCGTGGGGGCAGCGCTGTGGACCATGGCACGGCGGAGCCCATCGCCAGCCTGATTCTCTTTATCGCATCAGGGCTTGGGCGCTGCGGTCTGGCTGATCTGGCCCATCAGCCGGTGATAGAACCGGATCGCATCCGCATAGTTGGCAATGTCCAGCCGCTCGTTGGTGCCGTGGAATCGTTTCAGGTCTTCTGAATTGGCGCGCACGGGCGAGAACTTGAAAATGTGGTCGCTGATGGCGCCGTAGTGCTGCGAATCCGTGCCCCCCACCATCAGGCCCGGGGCCACGAGCACATCGGGGAAGACCTCGCGGATGGTCTGGTTGAGCAGGCGGTACTGGGGGGAGTCCGTGGGCGCCACCTTGGACGCATCTACCGCGCCGGGCAGCGTGCTCAGCTCCACCTGGGCGGCAGGCGCGCTGATCTTGCTGCGCACATGGTCCATCACGTGCTCCTGGGTATCGCCAGGCAGCAGGCGGAAGTTGACCGTGGCCTCGGCACGGCCGGGCACCACGTTGTCGCGGTTGCCCGCGCTCACGATGGTCAGCGCCGTGGTGGTGCGCAGCATGGCGTTGGTGCTGGCCGCGCCTTCGAGCTGCTTTTGCACCACGGGGCGAAACAGCCACAGGTTGGACAGCACCACGCGGTTCACGCCGCCCATCTCGGGCGCCAGGGTGTCGAACAGCTCGCCCGCCACGCCCCGGATGCCGCCGGGCATCTGCTCTTCGTCCAGGCGCTTGAGCGCGTCACTCATCATGGCGATGGCGCTGCTGCCCTTGTGCGGCGGCATGGACGAATGGCCGGGTGTGCCCGACATCTTCATCACCACCGACATATAGCCCTTCTCGGCCACGCCGATCACAGCGGCAGGCTTCGACAGCCCGGGCATCACGCCGTCCAGGATCAAGAGGCCCTCGTCGATCACAAAGTCCAGGCGCACCTTGCGCTCCTGCAGCAGCGCGGCAATCTTGGCGGCGCCGCGCAGGCCGCCCACTTCTTCGTCGGCACCAAACGCCAGGTAAATGGTGCGCTGGGGCACAAAGCCGCTGGCCAGCAGCATCTCCACGGCTTCGAGCTGGCTCATGAGGTTGCCCTTGTCGTCCCACGAGCCCCGGCCCCAGACGAAGCCGCCTTCAATGGCGCCGGAGTACGGGGGCTGCGCCCAGTCACCCTCGGTGCCGGGCGCCACGGGCACCACGTCCTGGTGCGCCATCAGCATCACCGGCGCGGCCTTGGCATCGCTGCCGGGCCAGGTGTAGAGCAGGCTCAGGCCGCCCACCACCTCGCGCTGAAGCCTGGCATGCACCAGCGGAAACCGCTGCTGCAGCAGCGCATGGAGCTGCAGGAACTGGCCCATGCTGGCCTTGTCATCGTCGCGCGAGGATTCGGTGCGCAGGCGCACCGCTTCGGCCAGGCGCTGGGCCACGGCGGCATCGTCCACCGGCAGGCGGGCAATGGGCGCCACCTCCAGCTGTCGCGAGCCCTTGCGCGCAGTGTTGATACCGAGGGCCGCAGCGAGCAGCACCACCAGGGCCAGCAGCCCCAGCAGGAGTTTCTTGATCATGTCTATCGGAGCTTTCTCAGGGGGAGATCACCGAGGGCGTCCGCGCGCCAAGGCGCGGCGCCACATCGGTAACCAAATGTTGCCCGAGCATAGTGCAACTTGCTCCAGCCCACCTTCGGGTGGGCGACATTCATGCGCAATGGCTTCACGGGCGGCCGGCTGTCTTGGCGGGCATGAAAAATTGCCCCCACGCCCCCCAAGGGGGCCGCTTTTCATCCTGGGGCGGCCCGGCGATGAAAAAGCCGCCGGCCCGGTGCAGCGCCAGCGGCTCAGAGCGCTACATTTTTAATAGCTACCAGCGCCTATCCATCAAGCGCTACAGGGCGATTTATCTAGCACCCAACGCCACTGCAGGCTGGCGCTGCGCCCACAGCCACAGCGCAATGCCGCCCACGATCATCGGCACACACAGCCACTGCCCCATGCTCATGCCCAGCGACAGGATGCCCAGGAAGGCATCGGGTTCGCGGAAGTATTCAGCGATGAAGCGGAACACGCCGTAGCCGAACAGGAAGGCAGCGGCCACCTGGCCCTGGCGACGCTCCTTGCGTGCATACAGCCACAGCAGGATGAACAGCAGCAGCCCTTCCATCAGGAACTGGTAGACCTGCGACGGGTGGCGCGGCTGCATCGAGCCGCTGTGCGCAAACACCATGCCCCAGGGCAGGTCGTGGCTGGCAAAACGGCCCCACAACTCGCCGTTGATGAAATTGCCCACCCGCCCGGCCGCCAGGCCGGTGGGCACGCAGGGCGCCACAAAATCCGCCACCTGCAGCCAGGGCCGCTGGCGCGAATGCGCAAACCACAACATGGCCACCACCACACCCAGCAGCCCGCCGTGGAAGGCCATGCCCCCTTGCCACACAGCAAAAATCTCCAGCGGGTGGCTGAGGTAATAGCCAGGCTTGTAGAACAGGCAGTAACCCAGCCGCCCGCCGATGACCACACCCGCCACCCCCAGAAAGAGGATGTCCTCCACGTCCTTGCGCGACCAGGCGCCCGGGCCGGTGATGGAGGCAAAAGGCTCGTGCCGCAGGCGCCGGATGCCCAGCAGCATGAACAGGCCAAAGGCCGCCAGATAAGTGAGGCCGTACCAGTGGATGGCCAGCGGGCCGATCTGCAGTGCGACGGGGTCGATATGGGGGTAGGTCAGCATGGTGGGCGGTATTGTGCCCGCGCCCCGAATGGCCCGCACATCACCCGCCCAATCCGCGCAGCCCGCTCGCCCAATGCGAACGCTTCTGATCCCCGTACGCATGCAGAGCGCAGGTGCGGGGGCTTTGCCTCCGAACGCCCCTGCCCGCGCGATACTCCCCGGTCAAAAGACCAAGGACAACAACATGCAGGGCAACCCACAAGTCATCGAATATTTCAAGGAACTGCTGCGCGGCGAGCTGGCCGCGCGCGACCAGTATTTCGTGCACTCGCGCACCTACGAGGATCTGGGCTTCATCAAGCTCTACACGCGCCTTGACCACGAGATGCAGGAAGAAACCCAGCACGCCGACGCGCTGCTGCGCCGCATCCTCTTCCTGGGCGGCCGCCCCGACATGCGCCCCAACCCCTTCACCCCCGGCGAAACCGTGCCCGAGATGCTGAAGAAGGACCTGGCCACCGAGTACGAGGTGCGCGCCGCCCTGCAAAAAGGCATGGCCCTGTGCGAAAGCGTGGGCGACTACGTGAGCCGCGACCTGCTGCTGACCCAGCTGCGCGACACCGAGGAAGACCACGCCTACTGGCTCGAAAAACAGCTGGGCCTGATCGACAAGATCGGCCTGCCCAACTACCTGCAGTCGCAGATGGGCAGCGCGGCGGCGTAAGCCGGGGCACCTCAACCCACTGCTTCGGTTTAAATCAGGCTCGTTTGCAGGGACGCGTTTGCCAACGGGCGCAGCCGCGCGTAGTCCAGCAGCTCTGCCAATCGCGCGCCTTTGGCTTGCCATTCGTACACCACGTTTTCTGCCAGCAGCACGTAATGCCACGGAGGCCCACCGCGATGCTCTGGCGTGAGTGCGTTGATACGCTCGCACCAGGCCAGCGCAGCCTTCAGCTTGCGCTGCACGTTGGGGTGTGCGGTTTGTTGCTGTGCCTTCGTCTCGGCCAGGTAAACCGCATCAGCCGTGCGTACCAAAAAGTCGGGTGAATAGAAGGCGGGCAAGCCGTCTTCCTTCACATAGCGCAGCCGGGCAAAGGTGTGGCGGTTCTCGCTGATCTTGGAAAACGCTTGCACTTGCGTGTCTGCCTGCGCCCAGTGGATAAACGCCCGTTCCAGCCCGCCATTGCGAGCGGGCCAACCCAGACGGGTGTAGATGCATTTGCTCACCTCCACCGAATGACTCTCGCGCAGCATCAGCTTGGGCACCTCGCTCAACATGCGCAAGTGCACTTCCGTTTCGCCCGTGGTGTGCTTCTGCTCAGACTCTAGCAAGGCCACCGCAAACACCTTGGTGATGTGGTCCACCACCGGCTGCAGCAACAGTACGCGCCAGTTCTCGTTTTCGTACGGGTCAAACGCAGCGCCAAAAAGCCGCATCCAGATGTAGTCGTCCAGCCAGCCTGTCAGCTCTGCCGTGTTGACCTGCAAATAGGGTTTGGCCAAGTGCGTGGCAATCTTGTTGCTCTTTGGAATGGGCTCACTCAGCGCCTGGCTGATGCGCCGCGTCAGGCGCGACAGGTATTCGTTGTAGCCGCCCACATTCATTACCGCGCCGTCAACGCGATAGTCGCCAAACAGCGTAGCGCTTTGCAGGTCTTGCGAGATGAAGGTGTCGCCCTTGCCCAACAAGCCTGACAGCTGTTCCACACCCATGGTCGTGAAGGTCGGCAGTACCGATACGTCCAATCCATCATGGGCACGCACTTCGTCCGCCTCTTGCAGGATGAACGGGATGCCGAAGTCAAACGCTTCAAACCCATCACGCAACTCCGCCGCCAACACATCGCCTGTGCTGGAGGTGTCGCCGGTATCGTCGCCCGTGGTACCCGCCAGCCCCTCATTCAGCAACTCGTCGTAGAAGGACTGAAACGCCGGGTGTTCCACGATGGACAACACGTCGATCAAACTGCCAGGCTCCTGGCCCGAGTTGATGCGTTCACGGTTTTCGCGCTTGAGGTCGGTGTATTCGTCGTCGCGCCACATCAGGCGCAGGCCCCGGCCAATGGTTTGCTCCAGCAGAATCTGCGCCTGGCTGGAGCGCAGCGGCACGATGACGCAGATGTTGTTCACATCAAAACCCTCGCGCAGCATCAGCACGCTGACGATCACACGCGGTGTGGCGTGGCTGTCCACGCTGAACAAGCGTTCGCGCACAGGCGCCCAATCCTTCTCGCCCAGCTCGGCTTTTTTGCCGGAGTCGATGGTCATCACTTCATCGTCGCCCAGCCCCTCTTGGTCTTGCAAGAAAGCTGCCACCAGAGGCGACACGGTGGTGTCCTCGCACACCACCAGCATCTTGGGATGGCGGTGCGGGTCGATCTTGGCAAAGTCGGCTTCCAGCTTGCGCAGCTTCTTCAGGCCCGCGCGCAGCATTACGCGCTGGCCCTCGCTCAGCGTGGGGTTACCCGACTCGTCCCGCTCGGCCTTGAACTCTAGGGGTAGCGCGCCAATCTCCTTGCGCCGGTCCAGCACCAGCGACTTCACCAACCCCGCGCGCATGGCACTCTTCAAATCAAAGTCCACCACGATGTGCGGGAAGTACAGCTTGCGTTTGTTTTTGCCACTGCCCACATCGTTGTAGGGCGTAGCCGAAAAATCTACCTGCACAAAGCGCCGCCCCTTGGTGGCAGCAATCCGGCTCAGGCTTTTTTGCCATTCCACCTCGGTGGTTTCGCCTTCGCGCTTGAATTCATGGATATGGTGCGCCTCGTCGTTGAACACCATCAGCTCGGGCAGACCTGCCAGAAACTCCAGCACATTGCCGCGTGCATAACGGCGGTCCAGCACATCCAGGCTGTTGCCGGTGGCACGGCCCGGCGTGAGCGGCAGCACCGCGCCCACCACCAAATGCGGTTCCAACGGCGCGCCCATAGCTTCTATGTCTTCCACCGCGTCATCCGGCACCTCACCTTCGGCCAGCAGGTGCCAGTTGGTGATGGCAATCATGCCGTTGCCGGTGGCCTTCAGGCCAATCTCGGCCTTGCTGCACACATTGCCGCGCACAAAGGCAAACACCACATCGCGGTGCGCCTCCGGCACAAACAGGTCAGCAAACTTGAACACGTCCGAGGTACTGAAGTCGCGCCCCGTGCCGCCCGCCACCAACTTGCCGCAAAACGCATCCAGCAGTCGCTCGTAGACGATCAGCCCCGGCGCCACCACCATGAACTGGCGGGTAAACCGTGCGTCATTGATACCTTCTGCCAGTGCTGCGGTCTTGTTCAGCAACTGCCACACCATCAGCGCCTGCATCACCCAGGTCTTGCCGGTGCCCGTCGCCATCTTGAAGCAGTATTTGGGGTGTGCGTGCTTCGGGCTTGCCACCTCGTTCATGCGGTTGCCGGTCAGCAGCGCATCGGGCGCGCAGGCTTGGTACAGATCCAGCAGCGTCCATTGGTCACGCTCCTGCCCCAACACCTCCTGGGCCACGATGGCGTTCAAGATCGCCTGCTTCTGCCCCGCATGAAAATTCAACCCCTGCCGGGCGAGCACCATGTCTTCGCCAAACCACCAAAGCAGCAGTTCGGCAGTGGTGGGCGTCACCAGTTCCAGGATGTCTGCCGCGCCAGACTCCAGCCCCAGGCACAGTTGCTGCGTTTTGGCCGTCAAGCCCGCAGCCAGAGCGAGTTGCTCATCGGTCTTGGCGCTCATGCTGCACCTACTGTGGTGACGACTTCGGCCTCAAAGCCAAACACATCCACCACCCGCACGCACACCTTGCGCGGGCCTGCTTTGGTGGGTGCGGTGACGGTCGCGGTGGTCACAACGCGCAGTGCATCGGCATCATTCGCAGTGTTGCCCCGGTAGTCCTGCCACACGGAGCGAAACACCTTGCCGTCATAGTCCGGGTCCACCGCCCAATACTCAATAAGTGCCAGCGGCTCGGCGTTGGCTATCTGTTGCAGCTTCACGCGGTTGGCGTCGTCGAGGTTGATGGCCTCGGGCGAGAGCAGCACATAGTTCTTGAGCTGCACGGTCAGTGTCTCGGTGTCGCTCTCCGTCTTGCGCGCAATCGGGTGGATGGTGAGGTATTGCAAGCTGGAGAAGCGCACCTGCCCGCGCAGCTTATCGATGCCGCCCTTTTTCTTGAGCCGGTCCATCAGGTCGGGCGGAATCACCAGCACTTCCAGGCGCGAGTCGTTCAGCGCGGTGATGGTCTCGCCAATGCTGGGTTCAAAGTTCCAACCCAGCACCACCACACGGTCCCAGCCGCCCAGCAGGTTGTCGCGCTGGGCAATGGCCTTCTTCAGCGTGGCCATGCCGGTGAGTTTGTTAGGCGAATCAGCCAGCACCAGCGTCTTGCTACCCCGCTTGCCACCCAGTTCCACACCCGCAATCTGGCCCAGGTTGCGCTGCGGGTTTACATCCGCGGGCAAGGGCAGCGCGCCATAGAGCGAGAGCACGATGTGCGACAAGTCGCCAATGCGGAAGTCTCGGCCTAGAGTGGCCTTGGCTGCTTCCACTTGGTAGTCACCGATTGCTTGATATAGAAAGGGCTTGGCCTCTTGATCGATCAAGCGCTTTCGCATAATCATAGAGGCTGTTTTTCCCAAATCAATTGTTATCCAGCGGCGCCCCAATTTTTCAGCTGCCGCAGCTGTAGTGCCTGAGCCCCCATTTAAATCCACGACCAAATCGCCTCTATTGGATGACGCGTGGATGATCCTCTCAACCAACTCCATGGGCTTTTGTGTATTGTACCCAAGCCTTTCTTTTGAGGAGGTCTTTACACCGAATCCAAAAATGTCAGTCCAGAAGTTATCAATCGTTACCTTAGCCTCATCAAGATAATACTTTTTGTACTCTTGCCCAGAGGATGATGTGTATATGAGCCCTGCTAACTTCATCTCATCTATAGACTTCTGCGTGTAGTCTCCCAAGGTCGTTCTTTTGAACTTTCGACCATCTGGGTCTGCGTACCGATACTCTTTGATCTGTACTTGTTCGGGTTCATTGAACTGCTGCTCAAAGTAATAGTTATCTGTTTTCGTATAAAAATAGATCGAATCAGATGTTCGAGGCCACTGCCTAGGGATTCTCTGCACGAATACCGCTGCGATGTGATTGAGCAAACTTGAAGCC
>JADMJR010000125.1 GCA_018780365.1 Acidovorax sp.
CCCAGGCGCTGGCCCAGCGCGGCCTGCAGATGCGCGGGCAGGCGGAACGGGTTCTCCATGGCGTCCATCTTGAGCATGCCGGTGGAGGGCTGCACGCCGTACGCGTGCATGGCGCGCACGTCGGGGCGGATACGGGCCAGGGCTTGGAGAGGAGACGACGCAGGAGTAGTCATTCGGTAGTGTCCAGTTCGTTGGGGGTGACAAGAAAAGGGTTGATGGGCCGCACCGCGTCCATCGGCCCGCCATGCGGCAGCGCCTCGGTCAACAGGTAGCGACAGCCTTGCTGGTGAGCGGACGAAAGGATGAGCGCATCCCAGTAGCCCAGGCGGTAGCGGTCCTGCAGGTCCCAGGCGCCGTCCACGGTGTAGGAATCGAGGTGCGGCGGCAGCCACACGCGCAGGCGGCGCACCTGGGCGCGCACCTGCTGCAGCACGTGGGGGCCATCAAAACGCTGGATGGCCTGGTTGTACAGCTCGTTGAGCACCTGCGAGCTGATGCGGCCGCTGCGCGTCTGCCAGCAAAAGTTCATCCACTCGCGGGCGCGCGCCTGGCGCTCGGCATCGCGGCCGTCCACGCTGGCCAGCAGGATCTCGGTATCGACAAAGATGGGGACGGTGCTCATGCGTATTGCACCGTTCAGCGCAGAAACAAGGTTTCGCGGGGCACATACGGCCCGGTGGACGCGCCCCAGGATTCAAAGCCCAGCGCCTCGCGCATCGCCTGGGCGTAGGCGTCTTCCTGGCGCATCTTTTCGGCCAGCCATTCACCGAGCAGGCGGGACACGCTGCTGCCGCGCTTGGCGGCCTCCACGCGCACCCATTCGGCAACGGTGTCGTCCATGGTCACGGTGACGTTTTTCATGCCGCTGATACTACACGAACTTCGTGTTCCACGAAGTTCGTGTAGTTTATTTTGATTTATACCTGTGACTACGCCGCCTGCCGCTGGCTCTGCAGCATCTGCGTGGCCATGTCGCCCACGGTGCGCAGCGCCTGCAGGTGGGCGGGCGACCAGTCGCCCCCCACCCCGATGCGCAGGCAGTTGCGAAAGCGTCCACTGGTGCTGAACACCGTGCCCGGCGCGATCAGGATCTGCCGGGCCAGGCAGGCCTCGTGCAACTGCACCGAATCGAGCGCGCGCGGCAACTCCAGCCACATCAGCAGGCCGCCGGGCGGGTCGCTCACCCGGGTGCCCTGCGGAAAGTGCGATGCGATCACCCGCCGCGCCTCGTCCATGCGCGCCGCCACGCCCGCGCGCAGCTGGCGCATGGCGGCGGCGTGGCCCGCCTGGGTGATGAGGTCGGCCAGCGCCAGCTCCAGCACGGCCGACTGGCCGCCCGCCTGCAGGTCTTTGATGCCACGCACCTTCTCGGTCCAGCGCCCGGCCTCCAGCCACCCCAGGCGCAGGCCCGGCGCCAGCGTCTTCGAAAACGAATCGCACAGCATCACGTGGCCGGTGGTGTCGTACGACTTGACGGTGCGGCGCATCTCGTCGACCTCGACCAGGTCGTTGTAGATCGCGTCCTCGATGACTGCCATGTCGTGCCGCGCCGCCATCTGCGCCAGCCGCTTGCGCTCGGCCTGCGGCATGCAGCTGCCCAGCGGGTTGCTGAGCGTGGGGACGATCATCACGGCCTTGACCGGCTGGGTGTCCAGCGCCAGCTGCAGCGCATCCAGAGACAAACCGTGGCGCGGGTGCGTAGGGATCTCCAGCGCGCGCAGGTGCAGGCCCTGAAGCACCTCCAGAAACGAGAAATGCGTGGGCGACTCCAGCGCCACCACGTCGCCCGGCTGGGTCACGGCGCGCAGGCACAGCGCAATGGAGTCCATGCAGCCGCCGGTGACCACGATGTTCTCGGGGTCTAGGCTGCACCCCATGCCGACGGCGTAGCGGGCCAGGGCGCGGCGCGCATCCTCGTGGCCGGCCGACGTGGGGTAGGTGCACAGCAGATTGCGGTGGCGCTGCGCAGCGCGCACCACGGCGCGGCGCACGCGGTCGGGGTTGAACAGCTCGAAGCCCGGCGTGCCGCTGCTAAAGGAGATCATGTCCTCGGGCTGGTTGCGCCCCAGGATGCGCTGGCCCAGCCAGTCCACAGACACCTCGCGCGGGCGGCGCATGGGGCGCGGCGTGCTGGGCTCGGGCAGGCTGACGGGCCGCGCTGCCACGAAGAAGCCCGAGCGCGGGCGCGCGGTGATCAGGCGCGCATCCTCCAGCCAGTGGTAGGCCTGCACCACCGTGGTCTGCGCCACGCC
>JADMJR010000336.1 GCA_018780365.1 Acidovorax sp.
GCAGCCGTACAGGTTGTCGAACTTGCTCTTGGTCACCGAGTCGTTGACGTTGATCGCGCGGAACAGCAGCGTGCCCTTGGCGGACATTTCCTTCAGGCGGTGCACGCCCGTGGTGGTTTCTTCGGTCACGCCGATGATCTGGGCGCTCTTGCGGGTGTACCAGGTCGGGTCCACGGCCAGCTTGGCCTTGATCGAGGCGTACAGGCAGGTTTCTTCTTCGCTGGTGGGGTTGTCCAGCAGCGATGCATCCTTCTCGGCGCGCTGGCCCAGGTGCATCAGCAGCGTGGCGTCGCCACCGTCGTCCAGGATCAGGTTGGGGCCTTCGCCTTCGCTGCCGGCGGGGCCGAAGTCAAAAATGCGGTGGGTGTAGTCCCAGTATTCGGCCAGGGTTTCGCCCTTGATGGCGAACACGGGCGTGCCGGTGGCAGCAATCGCAGCGGCGGCGTGGTCTTGTGTGGAGAAAATGTTGCACGAGGCCCAGCGCACGTCGGCGCCCAGGGCCTGCAGGGTCTCGATCAGCACGGCCGTCTGGATCGTCATGTGCAGGCTGCCGGTGATGCGGGCGCCCTTCAAGGCCTGCTGGCCGGCGAACTCCTCGCGGATGGCCATCAGGCCGGGCATTTCCGTTTCGGCGATGCGGATCTCTTTGCGGCCCCAGGCGGCCAGGCCGATGTCGGCAATGATGCAGTCGGTGTTGACCGGGGCGTTGACGCGTGCGTTCATGATGGTGTGCTCCAAAGCATGTTTGAAAAACCACTGGTCGCGGGAGTGAAAAAGCTCACCACACGAGAAGTGGATGAGCGTCGTTGCTAGATGACTCCGAGCCTCACGTCCCGCCAGTAATGGGGACGCTGCAACGCTCCTCGGATCGGCGGATTATAAAAGCAAGTGCGCGGCGGGGAAACATCCCCAGGCCGCCGGTGGGGCCGCCCCGCCCGCAGGCGTGCCTGCCCACCGCGCATGCATGTCACCTGCGCGGCTGCCGTGCCTGGCAGAGCCCCCGACACTGGCGCTCTGTCACAAGACCCATCAAGGAGCACCACATGGACCCCCAGGACAAGGTCATCATCGTCACCGGCGGCGCCAGCGGCATCGGCCGCAGCATCGCGCGGCGTTTTGCGCAAGAGGGCGCCCATGCCGTGGTCGTGGCCGACCTGCACCTGGAACCGGCCCAGGCCGTGGCCGCAGAGATCGGTGGCCTGGCCGTGCGCTGCGACGTGTCGAAGGAGGCCGACATCCAGGCCCTGGTGGCCACCACCCGCGAGCGCTACGGCCGGGTCGATGCCTATATCTCCAACGCCGGCATCCTGGGCCGCCCGGGCGGCATCGAGCTGGAAGACCCTCTGTGGGAAGCCATGTGGAACATCCACGGCATGGCCCATGTGTGGGCGGCACGCGCCGTGGTGCCCGAGATGGTGGAACGCGGCGAGGGCTTCTTCCTCGTTACGGCCTCGGCGGCCGGGCTGCTGACCATCGTCGAGTCGGCCCCCTATGCCGTCACCAAACATGCGGCCGTGGCCTTTGCCGAGTGGCTGCGCATTGCCTATGGCCGCAAGGGCGTGGGCGTGGCCTGCCTGTGCCCGCAGTCGGTGCAGACTGCCATGGTCACGGGCGATGGCGGCTCGGCCTCGCACGACGGCATCCTGCCGCCCGAGCAGGTGGCGGGCGACGTGCTGGCCGCCATGTTGGACGGCCGCTTCCTGGTGCTGCCCCACCCCGAGGTGGCGCAGTACTTTCGCAACAAGGGCCAGGACTACGAACGCTGGCTGGGCGGCATGCAGAAGATGTACGCCCGGCACACCCAGGCGCAGGAGGCCTGAAACACCCCCTGAGTCGCTTCGCGCCTTCCCCCTCTCTCGACTCGCTGCGCAAGTCGGGAGGGGGACGCTCCCGGTGCACGCAAGCGAAGCGCCGCCTACGCTGCTTGGCGGCCCTTGCACGGGAGCACTGGATTGGGCCGCGCCAGTTTCATCCGTCGCGGGTCGCGCGAAGCGCGGTGGAGCAACTCGGATACGGCCACCGAGGGGCCTGGTCGCGAGCCCGGTAAAATCAGCGGTTTCGGGCGCGTGAGCGCCTGCCGCGCCGACTGCCGTAGGCCCCTGCCGCAGCGAGCTGCCCACCCCTCTCTTGGAATCCCCTGTGTCCTACGCCCCCGAAACCCGGCGCCGCCGCACCTTTGCCATCATTTCCCACCCCGACGCGGGCAAGACCACGCTGACGGAAAAGCTGCTGCTGTTCTCGGGCGC
>JADMJR010000035.1 GCA_018780365.1 Acidovorax sp.
GGGGTGGGCGGATCCAGTCCAGCGCAAAGGCCAGTGCCGTCCAGCCGGTCTGGGGGCGCAGCTTTTCCTGGCCCACATAGTGCGCCCAGCCGCCGCCGCTCTGGCCGATGCAGCCGCACATCATCAGCATGTTGATGACGCCGCGGTAGTTCATGTCACTGTGGTACCAGTGGTTCATGGCCGCGCCGATGATCACCATGGACTTGCCATGCGTCTTGTCGGCGTTGTCGGCAAACTGGCGCGCCACGGTGATGATCTGCTCGCGCGGCACACCGGTGATGGCCTCCTGCCATGCGGGGGTGTAGGGGCGGTCGGCGTCGTAGCTGCCACCGGGTTCTTCGCCGGGCAGACCCCGGTCGATACCGTAGTTACCGGCCAGCAGGTCGAACACGGTGGCCACCATCACGCGGCCCTGGGCTTCGTGCCCGGCCAGTTCCAGGTGGCTGACCGGCACGCGGCGCACCATCACGTCGCCACCTTGTTCGTTGGCTGTGAAGTTCGGCGTTTGCACACCGCCAAAGTACGGGAAGGCCACGTCGGCCACGTCGTGGGCCTGCGCGCCGTCTTCCATCACCGACAGCTTGAGCTTGACGGTGTTGCCGGTGCGTGCTTCCTTGTTCTCCAGGTTCCACAGGCCCTGGTCGGGGCGGCCGTCCGCCCCCCAGCGAAAGCCGATGGAGCCATTGGGCAGCGTGACCTGGCCCAGTTCATCGTAGCCCACGGTCTTCCAGTCGGGGTTGTTGGACTGGTCGAGCTGGCCGGGGAAGTCGCTGGCGCGCACATAGCGGTCGGGCACCATCACCGTGCGGCCATCGGGCAGCGTCTTTTCCTTGAGCACCACCAACAGCGGCAGGTCGGTGTAGCGGCGCGCGTAGTCGTCAAAGTAGGCGCTGCGGCCCTTGCCACCGTCCTTGAAGTAAAACTCTTTCAGGATCACATGGCCCATGGCCATGGCCACGGCAGCGTCGGTGCCCTGCTTGGGGTGCATCCACAGATCACCCAGCTTGGCCACTTCGGAGTAGTCGGGCGTGATGGACACGACCTTGGTGCCCTTGTAGCGCACCTCGGTCAAGAAGTGCGCATCGGGTGTGCGTGTCTGGGGCACGTTGGAACCCCAGGCAATGATGTACGAGCTGTTGTACCAGTCGGCCGATTCGGGCACGTCGGTCTGCTCGCCCCACACCTGCGGGCTGGAGGGAGGCAGGTCGCAGTACCAGTCGTAAAAACTCATGCACACGCCACCGATCAGGCTCAGGTAGCGCGAGCCTGCGGCGTACGAAATCATCGACATCGCCGGGATGGGCGAGAAGCCGATGATGCGGTCAGGGCCGTGTTTCTTGATCGTGTAGACATTGGCCGCAGCGATCATCTGGTTGACTTCGTCCCAGGTGCTGCGCACGAAGCCGCCCAGGCCCCGTTGCTTTTGCCATTCGCGTTTGGAGGCATCGTTCTCGACGATGCTGGCCCAGGCGTCCACCGGGCTCTTGGCGAGGGCAATGGCGGCGCGCCAATGCTTGAGCAGGCGGCCACGCACCATGGGGTACTTCACGCGGTTGGCGCTGTACAGGTACCAGCTGTAGCTGGCGCCACGCGCGCAGCCGCGGGGCTCGTGGTTGGGCAGGTCGGGCCGGGTGCGGGGGTAGTCGGTCTGCTGGGTTTCCCAGGTCACGATGCCGCCCTTGACGTAGATCTTCCACGAGCAGGAGCCCGTGCAGTTCACACCGTGGGTGCTGCGCACGATCTTGTCGTGCGCCCAGCGGTCGCGGTAGGCGTCTTCCCAGGTGCGGTCTTCACCGTTGGTTTCGCCGTGGCCTTGGGCAAAGGTCTCGCGGGGCTGCGAGAAGTACGAAAGGCGATCGAGGAAATGGCTCATCGGGGGCTCCTTTTTCTGTTTTTTCCAGGGGTGCTTAGCAAGGCATCTCGGCGTGCTTGCGTGCGTAGTACCACCAGGTGATCACGATGCAAACGAGATAAAAAGCGAAAAATGTCCACAACGCGGCGTGGGGGCTGCCGGTGAGGGCAATCGAGCTGCCGTAGCTCTTGGGGATGAAGAACCCGCCGTAGGCGGCCATGGCGGCGGTGAAGCCCAGCGTGGCGGCGCCCAGGGTGTTGCCTTCCTTGTTGGCCTGGGCCACGGCGGCGGTGTTGCGGGGGTCCACACCGCGCATGGCTTCGGTCAGGAAAATCACGGGGATCATGCGGAAGGTGGAGCCGTTGCCGATGCCGGTGGTGAGGAACA
>JADMJR010000092.1 GCA_018780365.1 Acidovorax sp.
TGTTGAAATCTAATTTTTATACATGAAAAAGTCCATAACTTTAGTCAATTAAGGTTGACTGAAAACACAGCCCCCCAATCACTCCACTGTCACGGATTTTGCGAGGTTACGGGGCTTGTCGACATCCGTCCCCCGCGCGCACGCTGTGTGATACGCCAGCAACTGCAGCGGCACCACGTGCAGCAGCGGGCTCAGGGGGCCGTAGTGCTCGGGCATGCGGATCACGTGAATGCCTTCGCTGCTCTCGATGCGGGTGTCGGCATCGGCCAGCACATACAGCACGCCGGCGCGGGCGCGCACTTCCTGCATGTTGCTCTTGAGCTTTTCCAGCAGCGCGTCGTTGGGCGCCACCGTGACCACGGGCATGGCGCTAGTGACCAGGGCCAGGGGGCCGTGTTTGAGTTCACCCGCTGGGTAGGCCTCGGCGTGGATGTAGCTGATTTCCTTGAGCTTCAAGGCGCCTTCCAGCGCGATGGGGTAGTGCAGGCCCCGGCCCAAAAAGAGTGCGTTTTCCATGCGCGCGAAGTCTTCGGCCCAGCTGATGAGCTGGGGCTCCAGGGCCAGCACGGCCTGCAGGGCCACGGGGAGGTGGCGCATGGTTTTGAGGTGGGCGGCTTCCTGCACTTCGCTCAGGCGGCCCTTGCTTTGCGCCAGTGCCAGCGTCAGCAGGAACAGGCCCGCCAGCTGCGTGGTGAAGGCCTTGGTGCTGGCCACGCCGATCTCGACGCCCGCGCGGGTGATGTAGGCCAGCTTGCATTCGCGCACCATGGCACTGGTGGCCACGTTGCAGATGGTGAGCGTGTGCGCCATGCCCAGGCTTTGCGCGTGGCGCAGCGCGGCCAGGGTGTCGGCGGTTTCGCCGCTCTGGCTGATGGTGACGACCAGGGTGCGCGGGTTGGGCACGCTGGTGCGGTAGCGGTATTCGCTGGCCACCTCGACCTGGGTGGGGATGCCGGCAATCTCTTCGAGCCAGTATTTGGCGGTGCAACCGCTGTAGTAGCTGGTGCCGCAAGCCAGGATGAGGACGCTGTCGATCTCCTTGAACACGCGCCAGGCGGCGGCGCCGGGCTGGCCATGCTGGCCGATACCATCGAAGAGCTCGGGCACGATGCCTTCCACACCTTCGAGCGTGTCGGCAATGGCTCGGGGCTGCTCGAAGATTTCCTTTTGCATGTAGTGGCGGTAAGGGCCCAGTTCTGCCGCGCCGCTGTGGGCCTGCACGGTGCGCACGGGGCGCTGCGCGGGGGTGAGTGCCGTGCGGTCCTGGCCCACGATCCAGTAGCGGCCCAGCTGCAGGTCCACCAGGTCGCCTTCTTCCAGGTAGACGATCTGGTCCGTCACGCCCGCCAGGGCCATGGCGTCACTGGCCAGAAAGTGCTCGCCCGCCACCGAGCTTCCGGTGCCCGAGCCCACGCCCAGGATCAACGGTGAGCCCGCACGCGCGCCCACCACCCGGTGGGGTTCGTCCTTGTGGATCACGGCGATGGCGTAGGCACCGTGCAGCTCGGCCACCGTGGCCTGCACGGCCTCAAACAGATCGCCGCTGTAGTGGCTGTCCACCAGGTGGGCGATCACCTCGGTGTCGGTCTGGCTGGCAAACACATAGCCGCGCGCCTGCAGGGCACGGCGCAGTTCTTCGTGGTTCTCAATGATGCCGTTGTGCACCAGGGCGACGCGCCCCGGCCGGGCCGGGTCGATGTCGGCCTGGGCGGCGCCGCCCGCGCCGTAGCTGAAATGGGGGTGGGCGTTGTGCACGGCAGGCGCGCCATGCGTGGCCCAGCGGGTGTGGGCGATGCCGGTGGCGCCATCGACATGCTCGGCCTGCACCTGCGCCAGCAGTTCCGCCACGCGGGCCGTGCTGCGGGCGCGCTGCAGGCCGCCACGTTCGGTGCCGTGGCGGGTGGCGTCCAGGCTGGCGCCGTGCACCGCCACACCGCAGGAGTCATAACCCCGGTATTCGAGCCGCTGCAGGCCCTGCACGAGGATGGGAACGATGTTGCGCGTAGAAACTGCGCCGACGATGCCGCACATGGTGTTTGCCTTGGTTGGAAAGCGATGGGGCGATGTTAGGCAGGCTCGAATAAAATATTCGATTGAATTTTTTATGAATTTGAACTTAAATTTCATCACCCAGGTTTCGTGAAATTTTCATTCACAAATAGTCATTCAATGGAACAAATATCACTGGATGCCACCGACCTGAAGCTGCTCAACCTGCTGCAAACCGACGCCGCACAAAGCAACCAGGCGCTGGCCGAGCAGGTGCATGTGTCGCCGCCCACCTGCCTGCGCCGCGTCAAGCGCCTGCAGGATGCAGGGCTGATCGAGCGCCAGGTGGCCATCCTGCAGCCCGACCGGCTGGCCGCCCTCCAGGGCCACGGGCTGGCCTGCATCGTCGAGGTCTCGCTGGACCGCCAGGGTGCCGAGCATCTGGACGCGTTCGAGGCCCGCGCCGTGGCCGATGACGCCGTGCAGCAGTGCTGGCGCGTGTCGCCGGGCCCGGACTTCGTGCTGGTGGTGCACACCCGGGACATGCCCGGGTATCTGGCGCTGTCGCAGCGGCTGTTCACGGGCGATGCCAACGTGCGCAATGTGAAGGCCTTCTTTGCGACGCGGCGCGCAAAATTCGATACAAAAGTGCCTCTTGCGCGCGACTGACAAGCACTTATTGCTATCAATTTTGATAAACAAAGCCCCCCGCCGGAGGGCCTTGCGCAAGATGGTCATTTCTTGCTGGCATCGCCCGGATGTGCGTTGTAAGCTCCCCGGCATCTTTGACCTTTGCCCGTGCAAGCGCCCCCTGTGGCACGCCCGGGCCCCCTCCACAGACCCATGCCAACACCCCGACGCCAGATGCCCCGCCGCATCTACCCACTGCGCATACTGGGCATGGGGCTGGGCGGCATGGTGGTGGGCGTGGTGCTGTGGGAGCGCCAGGCCCCGGCCCTGGCGTGGCTGTGTATGGCGCTGCCCGCTTTTGTGTGGCCCCATGTGGCCTACCTGCTCACCCAGCGCAGTGACGACCCCTACCGCACCGAGATCCGCAACCTGCTCATCGACTCGGCCATGGCCGCCGCGTTTGTGCCGCTGATGCACTTCAACCTGCTGCCCAGCGTGCTGCTCGTCACGTTGACCATGGTGGACAAGATCACCACAGGCATCCGGGGGCTGTGGGCGCGTGCCCTGGGGGTGATGCTGGCCGCCGGCGTGGCCAGCACCCTGCTCGCGGGCCTGCACTGGGCGCCCGAGACATCGATGCAGGTCATGATCGCCTGCCTGCCGGTGATGGTGCTGCACACACTGTCGGTCAGCGTCGTGAGCTACCACCTCATCCGCAAGGCCACGCACCACAACCAGATGCTCGATGAACTGCGGCGCGTGGATGCGCTCACCGGCCTGTTCGGACGCGGCCATTGGCAGGAGCAGGCCGAGGCCGCCCTGCGCCGCCACCACACCACCGATGAACCCGCCTGCATGCTGATGCTGGACATCGACCATTTCAAGAGCATCAACGACCTGCATGGCCACACCGTGGGTGACGAGGTGATCCGCGCCCTGGCCCATGTGGTGCGTGGCCATGTGCGCGCAGGCGACTGTGCGGGGCGCTATGGCGGCGATGAATTTGCCATCGTGTTGCCCGGCATGCACGCCCGCGATGCCCTGGCCATTGCCCAGCGCATCCGCGAGCAGACCGAATGTGTGCGGCTGCGCCACCTGCCCGAGCTGCGCATCACCAGCAGCATCGGCGTGGCCCCGGCCGACCACCGCCACAACAGCCTGCGCGCCTGGGTCGATGCGGCCGACGCGGCGCTGTATGCCGCCAAGCATGAAGGACGCAACCGCGTGTCGGGCTACATCGAGCCGGCGCTCGCGCCAGCGGTGTAAACGCGTTTGCCTACAGAGCCCCCGGCTCTTGCGCTGCCTGCGCGGCAGCTGGCCATACCACCCGCACCGCACAGCCCGCCCCCGGCGCCGCCGTGGCAGCCACCGTGGCGCCATGGCGCTGGGCCACGGCGCGGCACAGCGCCAGCCCCGCGCCCACGCCATCAAACTCGGCCTCCCGGTGCAGGCGCTGGAACACGCCGAACAAAGCGCCCGCACGCGCCGGGTCAAAGCCCACGCCGTTGTCCTGCAGCGTGAAAGCCACGCTGCCTGCCGGTGCCGCATCGGCCCGCAGGGTGATGCAGGGCTGGGCCACCGGGCGTGTGAACTTGAGCGCGTTGCCCAGCAGCTGCACCAGCAACTCCTGCAGCAACACCGGGTCGGCCTGCAACGTGGGCAGGTCGGCATCCACACGCCATTCCACAGCACGCCCCGCCTCGGCAGGGGCCAGAGTGGCGCGCGCCTGGGCCATCGCATCGGCCAGCGGCACAGGCTGCAGGCGCAGCGGGGCGCGGCTGGCGCGCACCAAAGCCTGCAGCCCGTCGATCATCAGGCCCATGCGCCGGGCGGACTGGTCCATGGTGCTCAGAAAGCCCAGCGCCTCCTGCACCTCGGCCCCCTGCGCCACCTCGGGCGGCAAATCGCCCAGCACCTCGCGCACCAGCGCGCCGTACGAGGTCACATGCCGCAGCGGCGCGCGCAGGTCGTGCGAGACGGCGCGCAAGAACTCCTCCTGCGCGGCCGCCATGTCGGCCACCTGCTGCTGGCTGCGGGCCAGTTCGGCGCGCAACCCTTCGACGGTCTGCAGTTCGTTTTCAATGCTCATGCCAAGCTTCCAGAAGCATTGGCAAGGCACGGCCTAGGCCAGCGGCCGCCGCGCAAGGGCCGCCCCGCCGCGCTGGCGGCGTCCCCCTGGAGGGGGAAGGCGCGAAGCGACTCAGGGGGTGTTTCATTTTTTCGGACGCGACCAATTGGCAATGCTCACCTGCTTGCCGCGCGCCACGCTCAGCGCGCCCGGCGCCGTGCTCTTGGTGATGGTGCTGCCGCCGCCCACCGTGCCGCCTGCGCCAATCGTCACCGGCGCCACCAGCACGCAGTTGCTGCCCACGTGCACGTCGGCCTCGATCACCGTGCGGTGTTTGTTGGCGCCGTCGTAGTTGGCGGTGATGCTGCCCGCGCCATAGTTCACGCGCTCGCCCACGGTGGCGTCACCCAGGTAGGCCAGGTGGTTGGCCTTGGCGCCGTCGGCCATGGTGGAGTTCTTCACTTCCACGAAGTTGCCGATGTGCACTTCGCGGCCCAGTTGGGCGCCGGGGCGCAGGCGGGCAAAGGGGCCGATCAGCGCGCCCTCGCCCACCGTGGCTCCGGCCTTTTCGCCGTCGATGTGGGTGTAGGGGTGGATCACCGCCCCCGCCGCGATGCGTGCATTGGCAATGCAGCAGTGGGCGCCGATGCTCACACCCTCGCCCAGCTCCACCTGGCCGGTGAAGACGCAGTTCACGTCGATCTCCACGTCCTGGCCACACAGCAGTTCGCCGCGCACGCCGGTGCGGGTGTCGTCGCGCAGGTCAAAGCGGGCGGGGTCGGCCAGGCGCACGCCCTGCTCCATCAAGGCCCGCGCGGTGCGCAGCTGGTGCGCGCGCTCCAGCTCGGCCAGTTGCAGCGGGCTGTTCACGCCCGCTACCTGCAGTGCGTCAGTGATGTGGTGAGCCACCACGGGCACGCCGTCGGCCACGGCCATGGCGACGATGTCGGTGAGGTAGTACTCGCCCTGGGCGTTGTCGTTGGTCAGCCGCGCCAGCCAGCCGCGCAGCAGGCGCGCGGGCACGGCCATGATGCCGCTGTAGATCTCGGTGATGGCGCGCTGGGCGTCATTCGCATCCTTGTGTTCGACGATGCCTTGCACGGCGCCACCGGCATTGCGCAGGATGCGGCCATAGCCCGTGGGGTCGGGCAGGGTCACGGTGAGCAGCGCCAGCTGCTCGCCGCCGCTGGCGGCCACCAGCGCGCGCAGCGTGTCGGCCTGGGTCAGCGGCACATCGCCCGACAGCACCACGGCCGTGCCGTCATCGCGCAGGTGGGGCACGGTCTGCAACACGGCATGGCCCGTTCCCAACTGGGGTTCCTGGCGCACAAACTTCAGGTCAAAATTGCCGTCTGTGCCCGCTGCGCCTGCGCAAGCAGCTTCTACTTCTATAGCACCGTGGCCCGTGATGACGATGGCGCTGCGCGCCTGCAGGTGGGCCGCCTGGTCCAGCACATGGTGCAGCAGCGGGCGCCCGGCCAGGCGCTGCAGCACTTTGGGGAGGCGGCTTTTCATGCGCGTGCCCTTGCCGGCCGCCATGATGAGGATGTCGAGTGGGGTCATGGAATGCATCTGGAGATCGGAGGCCCGGGGGCGGTGCGCCGCGCGGGCCGGTGCGGGATTATCGGCTGCGCCGCCCGCAGGGCCCAGGGCACGGCAGATGGCGCCCGCCGGTCACGCCACCGGCAGCACCCACCCACACCCCACCCGCACCGTGGTCATCAACCCGTCGCAGCGTCTGCCACGGGCCAGCGCCGCAGCACGAGGGTCGCATTCACCCCGCCAAAACCAAAGCCGTTGACCATGGCGTGCGTGAGCGCCAAGGGCCGTGGCCGCAGCGCCACCAGGTCCAGGCCCTGCGCCTGCACATCGGGGGTGTGCAGGTTCAGCATGCCCGGCACCACCTGGTCACGCAGCGCGAGCACCGTAAAGATCGTGGCCACCGCACCCGCCGCGCCCAGCAGGTGGCCCGTGGCGGACTTGGTGGAGCTGATGGCCGGCCCGGCGCCTTCACCAAACACGCGCCGGATGGCGGCGAGTTCGCCCCGGTCCCCCACCAGGGTAGAAGTCGCGTGGGCGTTGAGGTGCTGCACCTCGTCGGCCCGCAGCCCCGCCTGCGCCAGGGCCGCAGCCATGCTGCGCGCGGCGCCGTCGCCGTCTTCCGGCCCCGAGGTGATGTGGTACGCATCGGCCGAGGTGCCGTAGCCCACCAACTCGGCCAGCGGCTGCGCGCCGCGTGCCAGCGCATGCTCCAGCGCCTCGACCACCAGCATGCCCGCACCCTCTCCCATCACAAAGCCGTCACGGTCTGCATCGAACGGCCGCGAAGCCTGCGCAGGCGTGTCGTTGAAGCCCGTGGACAGCGCCTTGGCCGCCGCAAACGCGCCCAGGCTCACACGGTCGATGGCGGCCTCGCTGCCGCCACACACGGCGATGTCGGCCTCGCCGCAGCGGATCAGCCGGGCCGCATCGCCCAGCGCCTGCACGCTGGCGGCGCAGGCGGTCACAGGCGCGCCCAGCGGCCCCTTGAGCCCGTGGCGGATGGACACCTGCCCCGCCGCCAGGTTGACCAGGAACGACGGCACGGTGAACGGCGACAGCCGCTGCGGCCCGCGCGTTTCGGTGGTGCGCACCGCCTCGGCAATCGCACCAAAGCCGCCAATGCCCGAGGCGATGATGGTGGCCGTGCGCGCCAATGCGGCCTCATCGCCGCTCGCACCACCGGCCACCGGCCAGCCCGCCTGGGCCAGCGCCTGGTCGGCAGCGCCCAGCGCAAACGGGATGAAGCGGTCCATCTTGCGCTGGTCCTTGGCCGAGACGACGGCGTCCACATCCCAGCCGCCTTCGGGGTCTTCAGCCAGCGACAACACGCGCCCGGCCACCTTGGCGGGCACGCCGTCGCTCACGGCCTCAGGCAGCGGGGTGATGCCCGAGCGGCCCGCCAGCAAGCGCTGCCAGGCCAGCTCAACGCGGCTGCCCAGCGGCGACACCAGGCCCATGCCGGTGATGACGACGCGGCGCATCAGCGGGCCGCTCCGGGCACGGTGAGCGCCGGGGTGGCGCGGGGGAAAAGAAGGCTGGGGGTCATGGAATCACCTCGCTGGTTGCCGCCCCCTGCGGCCCCGGGGTGCCAGGGGCCAGCGGCAGCCCGGTGGCACGCCACGCGGTCACGCCGCCGCAAAGGAGTCGGGCGTTTATGATTGGAAGCGTCATCATAAGCACAAAACCGCATTTTGCGTACGATCGCAATCAATACAGGGCGTTGTCCATGAAGGTCTCCAAAGCACAGGCCGCCGAAAACCGCGAGGGCATCCTCGACGCGGCCGCCCGGCTGTACCGCGAGCGTGGCCTCACAGGCGTGGGCGTGGCCGACATCACACGCGACGCCGGGCTCACCCATGGCGGGCTGTACCGGCATTTCGAGTCCAAGGACGCCCTGGTGCGCGAGGCCTGCGCCCGCGCGTTCGACTGGTCGATTGCACCGCTGGATGGGCACACGCCCAACGCCAGCGTGGCCGACCGCATCCAAAGTTATCTCTCGCCCCAGCACCGCGACACCCCCGGCAGCGGCTGCCCCGCCGCCGCGCTGGCGGTGGACGCCGCGCGCGCAGGGCCCGAGTTGTCGCAGGTGTTTGCCGAGGGGATCGAGCGCAACATCCAGCGCTTCACGCAGTTGCTGGCCGACAGCGCAGCCCACCCGGCCCATGCCCCCCAAGCCGCGAACCGCGCACGCGCCATGGAGGTGCTGGCCACCATGGTCGGCGGCCTGGTGCTGGCCCGCGCCACGGCTGCGGCGCAGCCAGCGCTGTCGCAGGAGCTGCTGACCACCTTGCAGGAGCAGCTGATCCGCCTGCTGGATACACCACCTGCCTGAGTTCTCGCAGCTTCCCGTTTTTTCAATTCGCTATCAAAAAAAGAGCTTCTCACGCTTGCTGGACAGGCGGTAGAAGCTCTTTTTAACGATGAAACTGCGGGCGAGGCCCGAACAACCGGCGGTGCGCCGGCCGTCGATGCCGGCCTTTCAGCCGCCCTACTCAGGCGCAGCAGGCGTCGCTGGCCACAGCCACTGATGGGCTGCCAAACGCTGCGCGGCGCCACCAGGGGGTGGCGGTGCTGGCCACGTCCACCGGCGTGCGGGTCCAGCGGTACTGCAGGCGTTGGCGGCCCACTGGCTCGACCACCGCATGCTGGCCGGCGGCCACCCACAGGGTCTGGCCAGCGTGCAGGAACACGTCACCGGCTTCGGCGCCCGTGCCGTAGGGGCCGGCATCCAGCGTGACCCAGGCCTGGCCTTCGGCCACGCGCAGGGCCATGGGCGCGCGGGGCGTGAGGCTGAGGGCCTTGCCTGGCAGCAAGGTGTTGGCACCGTGGGCGGCGGCAGCCGAGGCAGCGGTGGAAAAGAACTTGAAGGTCTGCGAGGTGGTCATGTGAATCTCCGGGTTTACCCTTGATGGACTCTATGGTGCGCCGTGCTAGGCAAGGCGTCCAATGAAAAGGAGTGTGTCGATTGATGCTCTTCTTGCATGAGGCCCTCAGGCTGGCCTGCGTTCACGCGGGGCCGCTATCCGAAAGAGAGCAAAACGGGCGATTCCGAGGGCCAGGCGGCTGCCTGCGCTGAGCACCTGGACACCAGCCAACCCCAGGGCGCGCCCACCCTGGGCCAGGGCCTGCACCAGGTCGCGCAGCGGCTGGACGACGCCACATTCCCATTCGGCACCGCGCCGCAGGGTGTGTGAGCCCTGCGCAGGCGCCAGAGCCGGGGCGTCATTCCAAAGGAAGGCGATCTCTTCGCCGGGCACGCCCACAGGGTTCCAGGCCTCCATCACCACATGCTGGCCCGCGGCGATGGTCAGGCGGTCGCCCGCCTGCAGCACATGGTCGGCCACACCACGGGGCAGGTCAGCGGGAAGGTCGGTGGGCAATGTCCCGCTCAGCGTGAGCCAGACGCGGCCCTGGGCGATCTCCAGCACGCTGCGCTGGCGCGGGCGCAGCGACAGGGCGCTGCCGGGCGTCAGTTTCCAGCAACCGGCCGCAGGGCGGCCAGCCACGGCGGCTTGGACGGATTGTTGCGATTCCAGAACGTTGCGGGCAAACATGACAGGCTCCTTGGATGGGGTAAAACGGTACGAGGAGACTGAATAGTGATCCCTCTACCCTACACAGTCCAATGAAAACGCGGTACGCTATTCATTCCAGTAACGCATGAATCTGCCCCTCAGGACCGCTGCCATGGCCTCTGCCGAATATTCCCCCGCCGTTCTCCGCACCCGCCCCGTGGCCACTGGCCACTGGCGCGCCTTTCTGGCCGTGGCGCGGCACCTGAACTTCCGCGCTGCCGCCGAAGAGCTGGCACTCACCCAGTCGGCCGTGAGCCGCCAGATCCAGGCACTGGAAGAAGAGGTGGGCGTGGCGCTGTTCCTGCGCCACACGCGCGCGGTCGAGCTGACCAGCGCGGGCGCGCAGCTGCAGCGCGCCGTGGCCCCGGCACTGGAGCGCATGGACGCTGCCGTGCGTCTGGTGCGCCAGACAGCCGGGCGCCGCAGCGTGGCCATCACCACCTGGGCCAGCTTTGCATCGATGTGGCTGATACCGCGCATGGAGGAGTTCCAGCGTGACAACCCGGGCATCGACATCCGCATTGATGCGAGCGATGTGCAGGTCGACCTGGACACCTCGGACGTGGACCTGGCCCTGCGCTACGCCATGCCCGGCGGCGCGACCCAGGGCGGCACGCGCCTGTTCGGCGAACAACTGGCGGTGGTGGCCAGCCCCTGGCTGCTCAAAAGCGGCAAGCCCCTGCGCACGCCCGCCGATGTGGCGCAGTTCACCCTGATCGAAGCGGGCGACGCCCACCGCACGCACTACCTGGAATACCTGAGCTGGCGCCGTTGGTTCGACACGCGCGACCTCACCAAGCTGCAGCCCCAGCGCTGGCTGTACTTCAACTACGCCCACCAGATCGTGCAGGCCGCGCTGGCCGGCCAGGGCCTGGCACTGGCCCGCATGCCACTGATCGCCGACGCCCTGGCCGCTGGCGACCTGGTGGAGGTGCTGCCCGGCCACCGCATCGATTCGCCGCTGTCCTACTGGCTGATGGTGGGGCCGCGCAGTGCACACCGGCCAGAGATCAAGGCGTTCTGCGCCTGGCTGGAACTGCAGGCCCAGGCGACGCGCGAGGCGATTGGCGATGTGCCGGACCCGGATTTGAACGACAACCTGGACGGGGCCTGAAAAGAAAAAAGCGCCGACCTGTGCAGGCCCGGCGCTTTGCTTCTATTTTTATAGCAATCACCGCTTGTCCAGAGCGCGGTGAAGGCCCATTTGGCTCAAAGAATCAGGCCAATGTGACCCGTGCGAACTTGCGCTTGCCCACCTGCACCACGTAGGTGCCAGCGGCCAGCTTCAGACCCTTGTCGCTGACCACGCTGCCATCCACACGCACGCCGCCGCCGTCGATCAGGCGGTTGGCCTCGCTGCCCGAGGGCGCCAGGTTGGCCTGCTTGAGCAGCGCGCCAATGCCCAGGGGCGCGCCCGACAGGCTCAGCTCGGGGATCTCATCGGGCACACCGCCCTTGCTGCGGTTGGTGAAGTCCTGCTCGGCCGCATCGGCCGCCGCCGCACTGTGGAAACGCGCGGTGATTTCCTTGGCCAGCATCACCTTCGCGTCCTTGGGGTTGCGGCCGCCCGCCACCTCGGTCTTGAGCGCTGCGATCTCGGCCAGACTCTTGAACGACAGCAGTGTGTACCAGTCCCACATCAGCGTGTCGCTGATGGAGAGCACCTTGGCGAACATGGTGTTGGGCTCTTCGGCGATGCCGATGTAGTTGTTCTTGGACTTGGACATCTTGTCCACACCGTCCAGCCCCACCAGCAGCGGCATGGTGAGCACACACTGCGGCTCCTGGCCATATTCCTGCTGCAGATGGCGGCCCATGAGCAGGTTGAACTTCTGGTCCGTGCCGCCCAGTTCCAGGTCGCTTTTCAGGGCCACCGAGTCATAACCCTGCATCAGCGGGTACAGAAACTCGTGCACCGCAATGGACTGGCCGGTGGTGAAGCGCTTGTGGAAATCGTCGCGCTCCATCATGCGCGCCACGGTGTACCGGGAGGCCAGCTGGATCATGCCGCTGGCGCCCAGGGGCTCGCTCCACTCGCTGTTGTAGCGGATCTCGGTGCGGGCCGGGTCCAGCACCATGCTGGCCTGCTTGTAGTAGGTCTCGGCGTTCACCTTGATCTGCTCGGGCGTGAGCGGCGGGCGCGTGCTGT
>JADMJR010000066.1 GCA_018780365.1 Acidovorax sp.
ACCCCTTGGTTCGTAGCCAAGTACTCTATCCAGCTGAGCTACAGCCGCTAAGCTTTGAATTATAGCATGATTTCTTGGCGACCCTCGAAATTTACTTTTTTATTTGCATCCGCTTGCTAGCGAACAAAACAAACAAAACCTAATTCAGCGCAAGCCACGATTGTAATGCACTCCAGAGCCTCCAAAGAGAAACCGGGCACATTGCCGCAGAAAAATGGCCTTGATCGTGGTGATCGCCCATGCGAATGATGGGTGGTAGGGCGTGTTGGACTTGAACCAACGACCAAAGGATTATGAGTCCTCTGCTCTAACCAACTGAGCTAACGCCCCAAGCCATGCTCCAGCGCTATACAACGGGGCAAGCGCCGTATTGTAGGGGCTTACTTGCGGTAGCTAAGTGCGTTGGAAACCAGCTTGGAGGTGATGTCCACAATCTGGATCATCCGGTCGTAAGGCATGCGTGTCGGACCGATCACGCCCAAGGTGCCGACCACCGTGCCGTCCACTTCGTACGGCGCACTGACAATGGACAACTCCTCAAAAGGCACAACCTGACTCTCTCCACCGATGTAGATGCGCACCCCCTCGGCCTGGCTGGAGATATCAAGCAGGCGCAGGATCTGGGTCTTCTGCTCAAAGAGGTCAAAGGCCCGCCGCAAGTTGCCCATGTCGCTGGAAAAGTCGCTGACAGCCAACAGGTTGCGCTCGCCGGAGATGACCACTTCATCCTGCGCCTCAGACAACGCTTCAGACCCCACGTTCACGGCCGCCTGCATGAGCGATGCGATCTCGCCACGCAGCACGTCCACCTCAGACTTCAGGCGCTCGCGCACCTGCTCCATCGCAAGCCCCGCATAGTGCGCGTTCAAGAAGTTGGAGGCTTCGATGAGTTGCGACTGGGAATAGTCGGCCTCGGTAAAGATCACCCGATTCTGGACGTCGCCCTCGGGCGAAACAATGATGACCAAAAAGCGGCGCTCAGAAAGCCTCAAGAACTCAATGTGGCGAAACACCGAGGTGCGTCGCGGAGCCATCACCACGCCCACAAACTGTGAAAGGCTGGACAACAACTGCGCTGCATTGGCGATCACCTTCTGCGGCTGCTCGGGCGCAAGCTGGGGAGCTGTCAACGGGTCGCGTTGCACGGTCAGCATAGTGTCCACAAACAACCTGTAGCCCCGCGCCGTGGGGATACGACCCGCCGATGTGTGGGGACTTGCGATCAGCCCCAATTCCTCCAGGTCCGCCATGACATTGCGGATCGTCGCTGGCGACAAGTCCAGCCCGGAAGCACGGGACAAGGTCCGCGAACCAACAGGTTGTCCGTCGGCGATGTAACGCTCGACCAGGGCTTTGAGCAACAACTTGGCGCGGTCATCGAGCATGGAATGATTTTAATGATGTAATTTCGCGATGACGTCCAATTTCCGCCGTGTCGCACTCATAGGCAAGTATCAAGCTTCATCTGCGGGCTCCATGGGCGACAGCTCTCGCCAGGCGCTAGAAGATATCGCCCACTTTCTGGAACGCCAGGGCTGTGAGGTAGCACTGGAAGCAGAGACGGCCAGCAATACGGGGCTTACACACTACCCATCACTGAATGTAGACGACATCGGAACCCGTTGCGATCTTGGGCTGGTGGTGGGAGGGGATGGCACGATGCTTGGCATCGGCCGCAGGCTAGCCAGATTTGGCACACCGCTGATCGGCATCAACCAGGGTCGGCTCGGTTTTATTACCGACATTCCGTTTGACACGTACCAGACCACGCTACCGCCCATGCTTCAAGGAGCGTACGAAGAGGACTTGCGGCCGCTGATGCATGCGACCGTGGTGCGCGATGAGCGTGTGGTGTTTGAAGCCCTCGCCATGAACGATGTGGTCGTCAACAGAGGTGCAACCTCCGGCATGGTGGAGTTGCGGGTCGAAGTGGGGGGGCGCCTGGTGGCCAATCAGCGCGCCGACGGGCTCATCATTGCATCGCCCACCGGCTCAACGGCCTATTCGCTGTCGGCAGGCGGTCCGATGCTGCACCCGTCGATTCCAGGCTGGGTTCTGGTGCCTATTGCACCGCATACCTTGTCCAACCGCCCCATCGTGTTGTCTGACGCAACAGAAGTAGCCGTTGAAGTTGTGAGCGGGCGAGACGTCAGCGCCAACTTTGACATGCAGTCACTGGCCTCCCTGCTTCACGGTGACCGCATTCTGGTCAAGCGGTCTGAGCACTGCGTGCGATTTCTGCATCCCCAGGGCTGGAACTACTTTGCCACACTGCGCAAAAAGCTCCGCTGGAATGAAGGAGGCTCCTGACCATGGCGCTCCGGCGAATCACGCTGCGTGATTTTGTGATTGTCCAAGCCCTGGAACTGGAACTCCACCCTGGCTTCACCGTGCTGACTGGCGAGACAGGTGCTGGCAAGTCCATTTTGATCGACGCATTGCAACTGGCCCTGGGGGCACGGTCGGATGCGGGAGTGGTGCGCGAAGGCTGCCCCAAAACAGACATCTGCGCAGAATTCGATTGCCCCGCACATGTGTGGCCCTGGCTGGAAGAAGCTGGTTTTGATACCGACGATTTGTTGCTGCTGCGTCGCACGGTCGATGCACAAGGCAAGAGCCGCGCCTGGATCAATGGAACCCCTGCCACGGCAGCACAGCTGCGCTCCCTGGGTGACATGTTGCTCGACATCCATGGTCAGCACGCCTGGCAAAGCCTTACCCGCCCCGAGTCGGTTCGCGGGCTGCTCGATGCATTCGCCGGGACCAGCGCTAGCGACACCTCGGCCCGGTGGTCGCAATGGCGCGCGGACCAGAAGGCCTTGCAGCAGGCACGCCAGGCCCAGGCCACCCTGCAGCAAGAACGCGAACGCTTGCAATGGCAAATTGGTGAAGTAGAAAAACTGGCGCCTGCGCACGGTGAGTGGGATGAGCTGGATACCCAACACAAGCGCTTATCTCACGCCCAGGCGTTGCTCGATAGCGCCGATGGTGCGATACGGATCCTGCAAGAAGACGAGGCCGGGGCCCTCAGCGCACTGACGCAAGCCCATTCACTCCTGCAGGCCCAGGAACACATTGAGCCAGAATTCGCGAACCTGGCGGACATCCTCGCGTCAAGCCTGGCACAGGCCAACGATGTAGTGCATTCACTGCATGCCTACCTGCGGCATGCGGACATCGACCCGCAACGCCTGGCCGAACTGGATGCCCGCATGTCGCTGTGGATGACCCTGGCGCGCAGGTACAAGCGCCCCCCGGTGGAACTCCCCACCCTGCTCCTTGACTGGAAGGCCGAAATGCGTCGGCTGGATGCCGCCACCGACATGGAGCAGCTTCAGGCCGCAGAAGCTGCCAGTGCGAAGGCGTATCAGGCGGCGGCACGAGTGCTGTCGTTGGCGCGAACGAAGGCAGCGCCCAAACTGTCGGCCGCCATCACCCAGGCGATGCAAGGCCTGGGTATGGAGGGCGGGAAGTTCGAGGCATCAGTAACCAGGGCGCCAGAGCCTGCGGCCCACGGAATCGACGACGTGGTGTTTCTGGTGGCCGGCCACCCGGGCATGAGCCCCAAACCGATCGGCAAGGTCGCCTCCGGCGGGGAACTCTCCCGCATCTCTCTTGCCATCTCGGTCACCACAAGTGAACTGGGCATGGCCCCCACGCTTATCTTTGACGAGGTTGATTCCGGCGTGGGCGGTGCAGTCGCAGAAACCGTGGGGCGGCTGATGCAACAGCTGGGCAGTGACCGCCAGGTCCTTGCCGTGACCCACCTCCCTCAGGTCGCGGCATGCGCACACCACCACCTCAAAGTAGCCAAGCGCAAGAGTCCCGAAGGAACCACCAGCACCGTGCTGGCGGTGCACACAGAACAGCGCGTTGCCGAGATCGCCCGCATGCTCGGCGGGGAACGCTCGACACAAACCACCTTGGCCCATGCACGCGAAATGCTATGCCACGTGGCGACACCCCCAGGAAAGGACCACTGATGGCTCTCGAAATCGTCCTGATCACGGGCATGTCGGGTTCGGGGAAATCCGTGGCCCTGCATGCCCTGGAGGATGCGGGGTACTACTGCGTGGACAACTTGCCACCGGAGCTATTGCCCGCCTTTGTGGCCTTGGAGCATCGCCACCACGGAAACCGCGTGGCCATCGCCATGGATGTGCGCAGCGCAACCTCGCTGCACCAGGTTCCCCAGGAACTGAACCGCCTGCGCACCCAGGGCGTGGCAGTTCAGTCGATTTTTCTGGATGCGACCATCGACACGCTGGTGCGGCGTTTCTCCGAAACACGCCGCCGCCATCCTTTGTCCCATGACGACCTCCAACAGGGACGCAGGGCCCTGGTGCAGATCATCGAATTGGAGCGCGAACTCCTGGCGGACCTGCGCGAACAATCGCATGTCATCGATACCAGCACGATACGGGCGTCACAGCTTCAAAGCTACGTCAAGAGCCTGATGTCCACCGCGCAAGGGCAACTGACCCTTGTTTTTCAATCTTTCGCCTTCAAGCGCGGCATCCCTATGGATGCAGACTATGTCTTTGATGTGCGCATGCTGCCTAACCCTCACTATGAGCCCGCACTGCGCGACCTCACGGGACTCGACAAACCCGTCGCCGACTTTCTACACCTCCAACCCGATGTGGCACTCATGCGGGCCCACATCGAACAGTTCCTGGCGCATTGGCTGGAGATGCTGGACCGCAACCACCGCAGCTATGTCACGGTGGCCATTGGATGCACCGGCGGACAACATCGCTCGGTCTACTTGGTGGAAAGACTCGCCGAAGCGTTCAGTAACCGCTGGACCGCCTTGCGGCGGCATCGCGAACTTGACGGGCGCTAAGAACCAGATCAGGGCCGGTCGAGCCACTCACCACAGCTGTGCTTGTGTCGCGTCCAGCAGTTTGCGGATGGGCGCGGGCAAACCGACCGCCTGCCATTGCTCGGGCCCAAGCCACTCTCCATCGCCCAAGCGGTTGCCCCCGAAATCCCCATGGATCAACACCGGATGGAGGTGCAGATCCCGGTGCGTGAGCACATGGAGAAAGGGCTGAAGGTCTTCCAGCACATACCGCGACCTGTCTCCCAGGCCCGACACAAATGCGGTACGAGATGCTTCGTCCGAAAAAACGGGGACGCAGTGCATACCCGCCCAGATTCCCGACGAGGGACGCCGCTGCAGCCACACACGGCCCTGTCCATCGCGAACAATCGCGAGCAGCCATGATTCGGACCGACGGACCAGTTTGCGGGTTTTGACCGGGTAGCGCTCCGGATCCTTGTTGCTCCACGCCGTGCAAAACTCCATCAATGGGCATTCGCTACAGCGGGGTGCACGTGGCGTGCAAACGGAAGCACCGAGATCCATGAGCCCCTGGGTGTATCCAGGCATGGCATGGCCAAGGTCGCGCGTTGGCAGGAGCTCCCCGGCCAAGCCCCACAACAGTCGCTCGTTCTTGGCGGACGCCAAATCCTTGTCAAAGCCCAGCAATCGCGTCAGCACCCGTCGCACATTGGCATCCAGAATAGGCACCCGCTCTGAGAAACAAAACGCGGCGATGGCACCCGCCGTGGATCGCCCAATGCCCGGCAAGGTTGCCAGGACTTCTGCAGTGCAAGGAAACGCCCCGCCATGGTCGGCCACGACCTGCTGCGCGCACCGGTGCAGATTGCGCGCACGGCTGTAGTAGCCCAGGCCGCTCCAGAGCCCCATCACTTCATCCTGCGGGGCCTTTGCCAAAGCGCTGACATCGGGAAACCGCACCAGAAACCGTGCGTAGTAGTCCAGCACGGTACTGACCTGGGTCTGCTGCAGCATGATCTCCGACAGCCATACGCGGTAAGGGTCGCGGGTTTGCTGCCAGGGCAAGTGATTGCGACCGTGAGTCGCCTGCCAAGCTACCACGCGCTCAGCGACCTGCCCCTCACCTGCGGGAACACTCATGCCGACACGAGATGCACGGGGGGCGTTGCCGGCTCAAGGCCTGGCACGGCAATGAGCTGGGCGGTGAGTTCCTGCAGCCTGCGCTCCAGCAGGACGAGTGCTTCTTCGCCGGACTCGATTTCCGAAATACGCTCAACCAATCCACTGGCCGCTTGCTGTATGCGGTCCACCGCTTCAATACGACGCGCAAAGCTACGACGCCGCTCACGCAGCTGTGCATCCAGCTGAGCCGTTGCCGACTTGCTCCACAGCTCAAGGTCATTGGCAGCTGACTCGTACACCGTACGCAACCGCATGGCCAGGGCACGCACCAGCCGCTCTGCAAACTCAGGCTGCGCTAGCTTCAAGGCATTGCCCACGCCCAAGTACTGGAGGTGGCTTTGCTCGATCTGGTTCAGGTCATGCGCAAAGTGCTCCAGCTGCGGGGGCGTAGGCACCTGCAATGAAAACCCGAACTCTGCATTGAGCTGCCGAAATGTCCCACCCAGCATGGCCTGGATTTCCGTGCCAGAGGCTTGCGCCTTGTCCAGCGTTCCACGCAACTTATCGAAGGTCTGGACATAAATTTTCTTGACGCCCAGCTTGAGGCCCTTTTGCTGAAGCGTCTGCGCCAGCTCTGCCAGTTCTGCCTTGAGGGCCTTCGCGCCCAGCTGCTGAAACACGTCCCGCAAGAGTTTCAGGTGCACGGCGCGCACGGCCTGAATCTTGGCCGTGCTCAGATCGAATTCACGCTGCTCCTGCTCAATGCGGTGGCGCATGGACTCGATCACCGATGCGTTCTTGCCCCGCAGGCTGCGCAACTCGGCCATCTGGTCGTCCAGATCGCGACGGCGGATGTTGATGACCCGCGCGGTTTCTGTGCGCAGACTGGCCACTCCGGTGGCAACGGCGGCTCGCAGGATGGATTGGCGCCGACCCATGATGCCTTTGGCCAGAGCCTCTTCCAACACCGGCAGGCCACTGGTTTCAAGCAAAAGATCGTCCGCAGTAATCTTGGCGACCAGTCCCTTCTGGGCAGAAACGGGCACCACCCTGTCCAAAGGGACCCCCAGCATTTCCGCGGAAGTGCTGCACTGGCGCTCCATCTGGGACTGAACTTGCTCTGCGCTGTTCAGCGTGTCCCACAGGGTATCGATCTTGTTCAATACAACCAGCCGGGCATCCATGCTGTCTGGCGAGATCGCAAGATGCTCACGCCAGATGGACAGGTCGGACCGTGTGACACCCGTATCTGCGCTCAGGATGAAAACCACCGCATGCGCCTGGGGGATCAGGTTGACGGTCAGTTCGGGCTCGGCCCCCACCGCATTCAAACCTGGCGTATCCAGAATCACCAACCCCTGCTTGAGCAACGGATGGGGAATGTTGATGATGGCATGCCGCCACATGGGCACTTCTACAAGGCCCTGGGCGTCGGGCACGGGATTCTCATCGGTCAGTTCGTCGTGCCAGAAACCCAGCGCGCGGGCATTGTCCAAGCTGACCTTGCGCACCTCGGCCACCTTCTCCAGGGCTTTTGCGATCTGGTCCGCATTGCCAACATCCAGTGGAATCTCCGTCCAGCGGTCGGTCTTCATCCGCCACTCCGCCAAACCCTGCATCTGCAGGCGGGTCTCAATGGGAAGCAGCCGGAGACTGGGTGCGACTGTGGCGTCATACCCCAACTCGGTCGGGCACATGGTTGTGCGACCCGCGCTCGCGGGCATGATGCGGCGACCATAGTCTGCAAAGAAAATCGCGTTGATCAGCTCGGATTTTCCGCGAGAGAACTCGGCGACAAACGCCACCATGACCTTGTCGCTGCGGACCTGTTCCTCCAGGCGATGCAGCCGCTCCTGCACGGCAGCGTCCATGAGGTCATGCGAGGACATCCACTCGGCCAGCCGCTTGAGCTGCTGGGCGAACTCCCGCCGCCAGGCGCCATGCTGGTCGAACTGTTCGTTGAATGAAGGTCCCACTTTGCTCCCACAGATCTATGAATGGCCTACAGGGTAGACATACACAAAATATAGCATCGACCGCACGCGGGCTGTCATGAACCCTGAGACAGGAGCCTTTGCGCGGTCTAAGCCCGCTGGCACTGGGGACAGAAGTAACTGCTCCTTTGTCCCTGGCGCAGGAGCCGTATCGTCGTGCCGCACACGTGGCAGGGAGCCCCATCCCGCCCATACACATTGGCTGCGGTCTGAAAGTGTCCAGCCGTGCCATCTGCATTCGAAAAATCCCGCAATGTGCTGCCCCCCATGTCCACTGCACGTGCAAGCACCACGCGAATGGCCTCATGCAAGAGGCGCACCCGTCCGGCACCGATACGGGCTGACACCGCCGTGGGTCGGATGCCCGCCATGAAAAGCACCTCGGACGCATAGATATTGCCGACCCCCACCACCAGACGCCCGGCCAGCAGTAGCTGCTTGATCGGCATCCGGCTCTTTTTCAACCCGGCTTGAAAAGCAGCAAGGGAAAAGGAATCCGACAATGGCTCCATACCCAGCGCCCCCAGCAGCTTCGTCGCCACCGGGCTGTGTTCGCCGGGTGCAAAAACAACGGCGCCAAACCGGCGCGGGTCATGCAGTCGCAAGGTCCCGTGGCTGGTCCCCAGGTCAAAGTGATCATGGGGCCCTGCTGGCGGTAACCCGTGGCCAAAACGCAGGCTTCCCGACATCCCCAAGTGAAGCAGCAACAGCCCTTGGCTGGTATCCGCCAGCAGATACTTACCCCGCCGACGCAACCCCAGCACCTCCTGCCCCACCAAGGACAAGGGGTCGCAACCCAAAGGCCAGCGCAAAGGCTTGCCTAGCACCACGGAGTCGATTCGCGCCCCCGCAATCGCGTCCGCAAAGCTGCGGCGGGTCACTTCCACTTCGGGCAACTCAGGCATACAAAACGCCGGGCAACGGCTTCACAGGCATGGATTATTATGACCCGATGGTGCTATTTCACAGCTTTCGAACCGCCGCCTTGACCACCGCGATGGTGGTGGCCGCCCAATCTGCAGGGGCCCAACAGCCCAGCAGTGACAACCGAGCCACTACAGGCGGACCACCGGTCGCATCCAACCCGGCCCTGGACGCCGAGTTGTTTTACGAGATTTTTCTGGGGGAGATCAGCGCACGGACGGGCGACCCTGGTGCCGGCTATGCCTTCATGCTGGAAGCTGCGCGCCGCAGCGCTGACGGTCAGCTCTACCAACGGGCAGCAGACATCGCCCTGCAATCGCGCTCCGGCGAATACGCCCTGGCTGCGGCCAAGGCCTGGAAAGAGGCTGTACCGCAGTCGCGGGAAGCCAACCGCTATGTGCTGCAAATTCTGGTCGCCCTCAACCGGATCGGCGAAACCCCCGACCTGTTGCGACAAGAGCTGGCCCAATCCCCTGCACGCGCCAAGGCGGCCACCTTGTCTGCTTTGCCGCAAATGTATGGGCGTGCCAGCGACAAGGCCTTGGCAGCCAAGGTCGTGGAACAGGCCCTGGTGGATGAGCTGACGAACCCCGCCACGGGCCCCGGTGCCTGGGTGTCCCTGGGGCGTCTGCGCCTGGCGGCTGGCGACAAAAGCGGCGCGCTGAGCGCAGCGCGCAAGGCGCAGGACCTGGACAATGCCAGCGAGGATGCCGCACGGCTGGCGCTGGAGTTGATGGAAGAGAACATACCGGAAGCCGAGCCCATCGTGGTCCAGGCGCTGAACAAACAGCCCATCCCTGAACTGCGAATGGTCTACGCGCGTGTTCTTCTGGGCCTGCAACGCTACCCTGAAGCAAGCCGCCAACTGGAAGCGGTCACAAAGGAAAAGCCCGATCTCGCGGAGGCATGGCTCGTGGTTGCCACGCTGCAATTCCAGGACAACCGACTGCCCGCCGCAGAAACATCACTGCAAAGGTTCATCGAACTCGCGTCGGCGTCCCCGGATGCGCAAGTGCGGCAAAAAAGCCTGACCCAGGCCTACTTGCTGTACGCACAAATCGCCGAAAAGAAGAAAGACTTTGCAGCTGCAGAGGCCTGGCTGGGCCGCATCGACAACACCGACGAGGTGTTCAGCGCCCAAAGCCGCCGCGCCTCTCTGCTTGCGCGCCAAGGCAAGCTCGCGCAGGCGCGGGCACTGCTGCGCAACCTGCCCGGAACCTCGGTTGACGAGCAGCGCATGAAGCTGTCGGCCGAAGTACAACTGCTGCGTGAACAACACCTCTACCGGGAGGCCTACCAGGTACAGGTCGAACTGGTCGCGTTGGCCCCTGACGACGCAGAACTGGTCTACGACCAGGCAATGCTGGCGGAAAAAGCTGGCAAACCAGACACCATGGAGCAATTGCTCAGGCAAGTGATCGCACGCCAGCCGCAATACCACCACGCCTACAACGCGCTCGGCTACTCTCTGGCAGACCGAGGCCAGCGGCTGACAGAGGCCAAACAGCTGATCCTGAAAGCGCTGGAGTTTGCCCCCAACGATCCCTTCATCATGGACAGCCTTGGCTGGGTGGAGTTTCGCCTGGGCAACAAGACCGAGGCAAGACGCCTTCTGGAAGCGGCCTACAAGGCGCGACCCGACGTGGAGATCGCCGCCCATCTGGGCGAGGTACTGTGGAGCATGGGCGACAAGGAAGGTGCATCCAGGGTCTGGAAAGAAGGACAGCGGGTCAGCCCTGATAACGACACCTTGAAGGAAACCCTCAAGCGACTCGGAGCCGCCCTCTGATGCCGCCTACCAGCAACGCGCGCGACATTACTGCGCGCACGCTGTCGCAGCCCTCACGGATGGCGTGGTGGATCGCCCTGTGCCTGCTATGGCTCGTGGGCTGCGCCCAGCCAGTGCATCGAACAGCAGCAGATGAAGACACCTGGAGTGGGCGCATCGCCCTGCAGGTCGAGGGGCAATCCTCTCAGTCGTTCTCAGCGATGTTCGAGCTGCAGGGCAATGCCCAGAGCGGGGGCCTGGTGCTTCTCAGCCCCCTGGGCAACCGCATGGCGCAACTGGACTGGAAAGACGGCCACGCGCAGCTGCACAGTGGACAGGACACGCGCACCTCCGACTCCCTGGAAACACTTTTGCAGGATGTCACCGGCACCCGCATCCCGGTGGCCGCACTTTTCAGCTGGCTCAACGGCGAACAGGCCACAACACCGGGCTGGCAGGCAGATCTGTCGGACCTTGCCAACGGCCGGCTCACCGCACGCCGCAACCACCCTGCGCCACAAGCCACCTTGCGCATTGCGTTGACCCGGTAACGGCCCGTTACCCCCACTTCGCAACCCTTTTCTTTTCTCGATCCTGCGATGCAAGCCCTGTACGACGTGCCAGCTCCGGCCAAGCTCAATCTTTTTTTGCACATCACAGGGCGACGCGCCGATGGCTACCACTTGATCCAGTCGGTGTTCATGCTGGTGGACTGGTGCGATACGCTGCATTTCGAGCGCCGAGCCGATGGCGTCATTTCACGGGAGGACCTGGGCGCAGCGCTTCCCGATGAGGATCTGACCGTCCGGGCAGCACGTGCGCTGCAGTCGGCTACCGGGTGCACCCAGGGCGCGCACCTCAGTGTTCTCAAGAGCATTCCAGCGCAAGCGGGCATGGGAGGCGGCTCTTCGGACGCCGCCACCACGCTGCTCGCGCTGAACCGGCTATGGGGCCTGGGCCTGCGGCGCTCAGCACTGGAAGTGATCGGCCTGCAGCTCGGCGCAGATATTCCTTTTTTTTTACGCGGCCACAACGCTTGGGTGGCCGGAATTGGTGAGACAATCACGCCGCTTGAGAAAGCACAGCAACTACCGCAAGCGCGCTTTGCCATCGTGAAGCCCGCAGCAGGTTTGGAGACAAAAGCAATTTTTTCGTCGCCAAGTTTGAAACGCGATTCAGATAGTGCTACAATCTTAGGCTTTGCTGCAGAACACTTTGACTTCGGTCGAAACGACTTGCAACCGGTTGCTCAGGCTCTTTGCCCGGAGGTCACACAAGCCATCGAATGGCTCGGAGGCCACGGATTACAGGCTAGAATGACAGGCTCTGGAAGCGCAGTGTTTGCGCAAATGTCACGTGACATGGACTTGAGCGATGCCCCCAAAGGCTGGCAAGTCAAAGCATGTGAAAACCTGATGATTCATCCTCTGGCAGGGTGGGCATCAGACGAGAATTAAGGTTGGCTGCTTTCAGCAGTTGACCTGTGTAGGGGAGTCGCCAAGCTGGTTAAGGCACCGGATTTTGATTCCGGCATGCGAAGGTTCGAATCCTTCTTCCCCTGCCAAACATTTTCTCGCATACGGGCTTTTTTTTCAGATTGCTGGGACTCTCATGCAAGCCAATCACCCCGACTTCATGGTTTTCACCGGCAATGCCAATCCAGGCATGGCAGCTGAAATTGCCCAGCACCTCGGCACCACCCTGGGTGCAGCCGATGTGGGTCGCTTCTCTGACGGCGAAGTCACCGTCGAAATCAAGCAAAACGTGCGTGCGCGCGATGTTTTCGTGGTGCAGTCCACCTGCGCTCCCACCAACGAAAACCTCATGGAACTGCTGATCATGGTCGACGCGCTCAAGCGCGCTTCGGCCGAACGCATCAGCGCCGTGATCCCTTACTTTGGTTACGCCCGCCAAGACCGCCGTCCGCGTTCCACCCGCGTGCCGATCACGGCCAAGGTGGTAGCCAATATGCTGCAGGCCGTGGGTGTGGCCCGTGTGCTGACCATGGACCTGCATGCCGACCAGATCCAGGGGTTCTTCGACATTCCGGTGGACAACATCTATGCGTCTCCCGTACTGCTGGGCGACCTGCGCCAGAAGAACTACGAAGACCTGATCGTTGTCTCCCCCGACGTGGGTGGCGTGGTGCGTGCCCGTGCGCTGGCCAAGCAGCTGGGCTGCGATCTGGCCATCATCGACAAGCGCCGTCCCAAGGCCAACGTGTCGGAAGTCATGCATGTGATCGGCGAGATCGATGGCCGCAATTGCGTGATCATGGACGACATGATCGACACCGCGGGCACCCTGGTGAAGGCGGCTGAAGTGCTCAAGGAGCGCGGCGCCAAGAGCGTGTACGCCTATTGCACCCACCCTATTTTCTCGGGCCCTGCCATTGAACGCATCGCCAAGGGCTCGGCCCTCGATGAAGTGGTTGTGACCAACACCATCCCCCTGAGCGACAACGCCAAGGGATGTTCCAAGATTCGCCAACTCTCCGTGGCCCCGCTGATCGCAGAGACGATCCAGCGCATTGCCAAGGGAGAGTCGGTCATGAGTCTGTTCTCGGACCAGGACAACCTGTTCTGACACGCGCCCTTCGGCGAGCGTTGCAGCCGGATTGCACGCAAGCCTCCTTCGGGAGGCTTGTCTGTTCGAGAGCATTGCGTGGGCCTGTCGCCACCGTGGCGACACAGGTCTTTTTAAAACGGGGTATGGCTGGTCGCGGTCGACCCTTTTCAGGAGCTAACTATGAACTTCGTCGCTTTTGAGCGCGCCAAGCAAGGTACGGGTGCGAGCCGCCGTCTGCGCAATTCGGGCAAGACGCCTGGCATCGTCTACGGTGGCACCACCGAAACCCAACTCATTGAAGTGGACCACAACGCACTGTGGCACGCCCTCAAGAAGGAAGCCTTCCACTCCAGCGTGCTGGACATGGAAGTTGCCGGCACGACCGCCAAGGTGGTCCTGCGTGACGTGCAATACCACCCCTACAAGCAACTGGTGCTGCACATCGACTTCCAGCGCGTGGACGACAAGACCAAGCTGCACCTGAAGGTGCCATTGCACTTCAGCGGTGCTGAAGAGTCCAACGCCGTCAAGGTGGACAAGTGCATGGTCAACCCCATCGTCAACGAACTGGACGTGACCTGCATGCCTTCGGACCTGCCCGAATTCATCGCGGTGGACCTGTCCAAGCTGGAAAAGGGCGCCTCCCTGCACCTCAAGGACATCAAGCTGCCCAAGGGCGTGACGGCCAAGATCCGTGGCGGTCAAAACAACAACCCCGTGCTGGTGTCCGTTGTGCCGCCCGTCGTGGTTGTCGATACCCCCGCTGAAGCCGCTCCTGCTGCCGATGCCAAGGGCAAGGGCAAGGGCAAGAAGTAATCTCTGATTACTGCTCAGCCGGCCAGCCCGCTCTGCGGCGCTGGCCACCAACGGCCCACCTTGTGTGGGCCGTTTTGTTTTGGATGACAGGAAAACACCCCGGCAATGTGGTGCGCCCGCGTCGGGCATGGCACCGGCACCCGCCATGGTGCATGAAGCACACCCTGGCGACTCTGCGCGCCTTTCCCCCACGGATAATCCACCGATGATCAAGCTGTTTGTAGGCCTTGGAAACCCGGGGCCAGACTACGAAGCCACCCGGCACAACGCCGGCTTCTGGTGGATTGACGCCCTGGCGCGCGAACTCAAGGCCACCCTGGTGCCCGAGCGCAGCTACCACGGGCTGGTCGCCCGCACCACCGTGCATGGCCAGAGCGTGTGGCTGCTACAGCCGCAGACCTTCATGAACCTCTCGGGCAAGTCGGTCGCATCACTTGCGCGGTTCTTCAAGATCCTGCCCGAAGAAATCCTGGTGGTGCACGATGAACTCGACATCATCCCCGGCCAGGTCAAGCTCAAGCGCGGCGGCAGCCATGCCGGGCACAACGGCCTGCGCGACATCCATGCCCAGCTGGGCTCTCCCGACTACTGGCGCCTGCGCATCGGCATCGGCCATCCAGGGGTCAAAAGCGAAGTCGCCAACTGGGTGCTGAAAAAGCCTTCGCCCGACCAGCGCACGCTGATCGAGGACTGCATCATCCATTCGCTCAAGGCCTACCCTGCGATGCTGGCAGGCGAGATGGACAAAGCCACCCTGCTCATCCACACCACCAAGCCCCCGCGCCCCAAGCCGCCGCGCCCCGTGGAAGACTGACCCGCACAGGCCCACCGCCACACCCGCAGGGCGGTGAAGCCATTTACTATTAATTTGATAGCTTATAGCGCATGACAGGCGCGCGCTAGAGGCCTAAAAACCCCAAAAATCCACCCTCAAACCGGTGCTGCCGGTTGCAGGCGCTGGAACTTCTGCCACAGCGTCTCGCGGTTTTCCACATGCTGCGGGTTCACGGGGATACAGGCCACGGGGCAGACCTGCACACACTGGGGTTCGTCAAAGTGCCCCACACATTCCGTGCACTTGTTCGGGTCGATCTCGTAGATCTCCTGCCCCAGGTAGATCGCCTGGTTGGGACATTCAGGCTCGCACACATCGCAGTTGATGCACTCGTCGGTGATCATCAGCGCCATACGGCCTCCCGGGGCACAGGGCCGAAAACGATGGCGAGGGGGTACGCGGCGCAGTTCATGCTCCGTATTATCCCGCGCTGGTGGCATGTGCCTTGCATGCCACACTGCAACCCACCACCGCTGACGGGGATGTTTTTACCGTTATGCTGTGTATACACATTAATTTTGACGCGCTTGCGCTCCACCTTTTTCCTCACGCCACCCCCCCATGGGCCTGTTTTTCCTCAAGCGGTTTGTCACCCTCCTGGCCACGCTGATCGGCGCGTCCATCGTCGTGTTTCTGGTGCTGGAGATCTTGCCGGGCAATGCGGCCCAGATCCTCATGGGGCCCGATGCCTCGCCCGAGGCCGTGGCCGCTCTGGCCAGCAAGCTGGGGCTCGACCAACCCGCCAGCCTGCGCTACTGGCAATGGATCAGCGGGCTGGTGGTGGGCAACATGGGCGACAGCTATGCCTACAGCTCGCCCGTGCTCGACCTGGTGCTGGAGCGCCTGGCGCTCACCGTGCCCCTGGCCCTCATGGCCATGGTGATCACCACGGTGCTGGCCCTGGCGGCGGGCGTGTATGCGGCATCCCGCCACAACAAGCTGGGCGACGTGGGCGTGATGGGCCTGGCCCAGATCGGCATTGCCATCCCCAATTTCTGGTTCGCCATCCTGCTGATCCTGCTGTTCTCGGTGAAGCTGCAGTGGTTCTCGGCCGGTGGTTTTCCGGGCTGGACGGAAGATGCCGGTGGCAGCCCGCTCGAAGCCCTCAAGGCCCTGCTGCTGCCCGCCATTGCGCTGGCCGTGGTGCAGGCCGCCATCCTGGCGCGCATCACACGCTCGGCCGTGCTGGAGGTGCTGCGCGAAGACTTTGTGCGCACCGCACGCGCCAAGGGCCTGTCGCAGCGCGCGGCACTCTGGGGCCATGTGCTGCGCAACGCGATGATCCCGGTGATCACCGTGATGGGGCTGCAATTTGCCAACCTGCTGGCGGGCACCATCGTGGTCGAGAACGTGTTCTACCTGCCCGGCCTGGGCCGCCTCATCTTCCAGTCGATTTCCAACCGCGATCTGATCGTGGTGCGCAACTGCGTGATGCTGCTCGCCGCCATGGTGGTCATCGTCAACTTCGTCGTGGACATTCTTTACGCCGTGATCGACCCGCGCGTGAAAGCATCGGACATCTGAGCGCCCCATGAACGCTGCCATTCCCCCGTCCTCTGTCACCTCCACCCCCAGCTGGCTGCACCGTGCACTGCACCACCGCAGCTTTGTCATCGGTGCCGTCCTGTCGCTGCTGCTGATCCTGGCCGCCGCCTTGTCGCTGGCCTGGACGCCCTGGTCCCCCTACGAGATGGACCTGGCCTCCAAGCTGCAGCCGCCCACCGGCACACACTGGCTGGGCACCGATGCCTATGGCCGAGATGTGGCATCGCTGCTGCTGGTCGGTGCGCGCAACTCCATCCTGGTGGGCGTGATCGCCGTGGGCATTGGCCTGTCCATCGGCACAGCGCTCGGGCTGCTGGCCGCCGCCAAACGCGGCTGGGTCGAAGAACTCATCATGCGGCTGGCCGACTTCACCTTCGCCTTCCCCGCCATCCTCTCGGCGATCATGATGACGGCAGTGTTTGGCGCGGGCATCGTCAACTCCATCATCGCCATCGGCATTTTCAACATCCCGACCTTTGCCCGCGTCACCCGAGCCTCGGCCAATGCGGTGTGGTCGCGCGAATACATCCTTGCCTCGCGTGCCTGCGGCAAGGGCAGCTGGCGCATCACCCTCGAGCATGTGCTGCCCAACATCCTGTCGGTGCTGATCGTGCAGGCCACCATCCAGTTCGCCATCGCCATCCTCGCCGAGGCGGCGCTGTCGTACCTGGGCCTGGGCACGCAGCCGCCCCAACCCTCCTGGGGCCGCATGCTCAGCGAGGCCCAGACGCTGATGTTCCAGGCCCCGCTGCTGGCCGTGTGGCCCGGCGTGGCGATTGCGCTGGCCGTGCTGGGCCTGAACTTGCTGGGCGACGGTCTGCGCGACCTGTTGGACCCTCGCCTTTCCAGAAAACGCTGACCGATGACGACGCTGCTCGAAGTCTCCAACCTCCGCATCCGCCTGCAGACCCACCGGGGCCCGGCCGATGCCGTGCGCGGCGTGAGTTTTTCGCTGGCGCGCGGCGAAACCCTGGGCCTGATTGGTGAATCGGGCTGCGGCAAATCCATCACCGCCATGTCGCTCATGGGCCTGCTGCCCGACAGTGCACAGGTCACGGGCAGCATCCGCTTCGATGGGCAAGAGCTGGTGGGCCGCACCGACGCGCAGATGTGCCAAATGCGCGGCAACCGCATCGGCATGGTGTTCCAGGAGCCGATGACGGCCTTGAACCCCGTGCACACCATCGGCCGCCAGGTGGCCGAGCCGCTGCGCCTGCACCGGGGCATGCATGCCGCCGCCGCGCGCGCAGAGGCCATTGCCTTGCTAGACCGCGTGGGCATTCCCAATGCGGCGCAGCGTTTTGACGCCTATCCGCACCAGTTCTCCGGCGGGCAGCGCCAGCGCATCACCATTGCCATGGCCCTGGCCTGCGGGCCCGACCTGCTGATTGCCGACGAGCCCACCACCGCACTCGACGTGACCATTCAGCAGCAGATCCTCGACCTCATCAGCGACCTGGTGGCCGAACGCAACATGGCGCTGATCCTGATCTCGCACGACCTGGGCGTGATCTCGCAGAACGTGGACCGCATGATGGTGATGTACGGCGGCAGCGTGGTGGAGAGCGGCTCCACCGCGTCCGTCTTCTCGGCCATGGCACACCCCTACACCCGAGGGCTGTTCGCAGCGCGCCCCCATCTGGGTGCCGTGCACGCGCGGGGCCAGCGCCCGCGCCTGTCCACCATTCCGGGCACCGTGCCGGAGCTGGTGGATCTGCCCGCAGGCTGCCCTTTTGCGGGCCGCTGCAGCTACACCATCGACACCTGCCACAAGGATTCACCTGCGGCCACGCTGGTGGCCACCGACGCTGATGGCGACCACGAAGTGCGCTGCCTGCGCCGCGAGGCCATTGCCGAAGCCCAGAGCGCCCAGGCCGTGAACATTGTCGAGGTGGCCGCATGACGACCCTGCCCCCCCACTCCCCTGCGCCCCCAGCCCCGCCAGCAGGCGCGCCCCTGCTCCAGGTGAAAGACCTGGTGCGCGAATACACGCTGCCGCGCGAGCACCTCTTTCGCCCCCCGGGCAAGGTGCAAGCGCTCAACGGCGTGAGCTTCTCCATCGATACCGGACGCAGCCTGGGCATCGTCGGCGAATCGGGTTCGGGCAAGTCCACCCTGGCGCGCACGGTGATGGCGCTGGATGCGCCCACCGCCGGCACGGTGCACCTGCTCGGACGCAACCTGCACCAGTTGCCTGCCGAGCCGCTGCGCCAGGCACGGCGCGACTTCCAAATGGTGTTCCAGGACCCCTATGGCTCGCTCGACCCACGCCAGACGGTCGAGCGCATCGTCACCGAGCCACTGCAGGCACAAGGCCAGACCACGCGTGCCGAGCAGCGCGAACAGGCCGCCCAGGTGCTATCGCAGGTGGGCCTGCGCACCAACGACCTCTCCAAGTACCCGCACGAATTTTCGGGCGGCCAGCGCCAGCGCATTGCGATTGCACGCGCCCTCATCACCCGCCCGCGCCTCATCGTGGCCGACGAGCCCGTGAGTGCACTCGATGTCTCGGTGCAGGCCCAGGTACTCAACCTGATGCAGGATTTACAGCAAGAGTTTGGCATCACCTACATGCTCATCAGCCACGACCTGGCGGTGGTCAACCACCTGTGCGACGAAGTGGTGGTGCTGTACCAGGGCCGCATCGTGGAGCGTGGCTCGCCCGCCGAGCTGTTCCGCCATGCGCAGCACCCCTACACCCAGTCACTGGTCGGCGCGGTGCCCCAGGTGCAACCGGGCCGCGCGCGGGCGCGCAGGGCGGCAGCGGCCGCCGCGTCGGCAAAAATCGCATAACCAAATGCGCACGTGATGGTGTAAAAAGCTTTCGTGTGCCCCGGTAACAAATTGCACCGGGGCCTTCCTCTGGTTTTTTTGTCTGGTTTTTTGTCTGGAGAGTCCGAACATGCTGAACCGCCGTACCGTCCTTGCCACTGGCGCCTTCGCCGCCGTGCCCTTGTCCACCCCGCTCAGCGCCCTCGCTCAGGGCCGCAAAGATGCGGTGACGCTGGCCATGACGCTGGAGCCCCCAGGCCTGGACCCCACGGCCGGTGCCGCCTCGGCCATTGCCGAAATCGTGCAATACAACATCTTCGAGACACTCACCAAGATCAACGCCGACGGCAGCGTGTCGCCCCTGCTGGCCGAGAGCTGGGAGGTCTCGCCCGACCTCAAGACCTACACCTTCAAGCTGCGCCGGGGCGTGAAGTTCCAGAACGGCGAGCCCTTCAACGCCGCCGCCGTGAAGTTCTCCTACGACCGCGCTGGCGGCGAGAAAAGCACCAACAAGGACAAGCGCACCTTTGCAGGCATCACCACGCAGGTGGTGGACGACTACACGGTGGTGCTGCTCAACAAGGACATCGACCCTGACCTGCTGTTCGTGCTGGGCCAGGCCACCTCCATCATCGTCGAGCCCAAAAGCGTCGACACCAACGCCAACAAGCCCGTGGGCACCGGCCCCTACCAGCTCAACGCCTGGAACAAGGGCTCCTCCGTCGTGCTGGCAGCGTGGGACGGCTACCGCGACGCCAAGGCCATCAAGATCAAGCGCGCCACCTTCCGCTTCATCTCCGACCCGGCCGCCCAGGTGGCCGCCCTGCTGGCAGGCGATGTGGACGCGTTCCCCCGCGTCACGCCGCGCAGCGTGGCCCAGTTCAAGGCCAACCCCAAGTTCCAGGTGGTGGTGAGCGGCTCACGCGCCAAGACCATTTTGGCCATCAACAACGGCAAAAAGCCGCTCGATGACGTGCGCGTGCGCCGTGCCATCGCCGCGGCGGTGGACCGCAAGGCCGTGATCGAAGGTGCAGGCGACGGCTACGGCGCGCCCATCGGCAGCCACTATGTGCCCGGCGCCTTTGGCTATGTGGACACCACGGGCGTGAACCCCTACGACCCTGAAAAGGCCAAGAAGCTGCTCGCCGAAGCCGGCATCAAGACGCCGCTGGAGCTGACGATGACGCTGCCCCCCACGCCCTACGCACGCCAGGGCGGCGAGGTGATTGCCGCCCAGTTGGCCAAGGTCGGCATCATCGCCAAGATCCAGAACGTGGAATGGGCCCAGTGGCTCAGCGGCACCTACGGCAGCAAGAACTACGACCTGACCATCATCAGCCACGTGGAGCCGTTTGACCTGGGCAACTTCGCCAAGCCCGAGTACTACTGGGCCTACAACTCGCCCAAGTTCAACGACCTGTTCAACCAGATCAAGAACGCCGCCCGCCCCGCCGACCGCGCCCGCCTGCTGGGCGACGCGCAGCGCCTGCTGGCCAACGATGCGGTGCACGCCTTCCTGTACTCCAACCAGTGGATCACGGTGGCCAACAAGAACCTCAAGGGCCTGTGGAAAGACATGCCCGTGTTCGTGAACGACCTCTCGGCGCTCTCCTGGAGTTGAGACAGGACACCCCCTGAGTCGCTTCGCGCCTTCCCCCTCTCTCTCCTCGCTGCGCGAGTCGGGAGGGGGACGCCCCCGGTGCGGCGGGGCGGCCCTTGCACGGGGGCACTGGCTTTGGCCGCGCCAGTTTTGGAGGCTGCGGGTAGCGCGCGGCGCCATGGATCACTAAAACCTGCGGGAGCAGATTGCTCCTAAAATAATAGCTGTTAGCGCTTTACCAATAGGCGGTAGCAGCCTTTTTTACTTGTAAAACTCCCGACATGACCGCCTTGCACGACCTGCCCGCCCACGACCTTCTGGCCGCCTACCGCCAGCGCACGCTGTCTCCCGTGGAGGTCACGCAGGCCGTGCTGGCGCACATCGAGCGCTGGGAGCCCCACATTCGCGCCACCTACCTGCTGCGCCCCGAAGCCGCCCTGGCCCAGGCCCGCGCATCGGAGGCCCGCTGGCTGCGCGGCGAGCCCAAAGGAGCCCTCGACGGCGTGCCCAGCACCATCAAGGAAAACATCGCCACCGAAGGCGACCCCACCCCCCTGGGCACGGCCGCCGTCGCACTGGTGCCTGCCACTGCCGACGCGCCCCCCGCCGCCCGCATGCGCGAGGCCGGTGCCGTCATCGTGGCCAAGACCACCATGCCCGACTACGGCATGTTGTCGTCCGGCCTGTCCACCTTTCACCCGCTGTCGCGCAACCCGTGGGATGTGAGCAAGGGCCCCGGCGGCTCCAGCGCAGGCGGTGGCGCCGCCGCCGCCGCAGGCTACGGCCCCCTGCACATCGGCACCGACATCGGCGGCTCGCTGCGCCTGCCCGCCAGCTGGTGTGGCATCTTCAGCCTCAAGCCCAGCCTGGGCCGCATCCCCATCGACCCGCCCTACACCGGCCGCGCCGCCGGCCCCATGACCCGCACCGTGGCCGATGCCGCGCTGATGATGCAGGTGCTGAGCCAGCCCGACGCACGCGACAGCATGAGCCTGCCCGCACAAGACATCGCCTGGAGCCAGTTCAACAAAGGCGCAGAGCGCCTGCGCGGCCTGCGCATCGGCCTGCTGCTGGACGCGGGCTGTGGCCTCGGCGTGGAGCCCGAAGTCAAAGCCGCCATCGAACACGCGGCCCGCCTGATGGAAAACGCGGGCGCCACCATCGTGCCCATGGTGCCCTTCATGACCCAGGCCATGCTCGACGGCATGGACCACTTCTGGCGCATGCGTTCGCACACCGACCTGAAAGCCCTTGCGGCGCAGCAGCGCGACAAGGTGCTGCCCTACATCCGCACCTGGGCCGACAGCGCTGCAGGCCTGAGCGGCACCGACGTCTTCAACGCCAGCCACCAGTTCCACCTGACCCGTGTGGCCACCGTCAAAGCCTGCAGCGCGTTCGACTACGTCATCTCGCCCGTGGCCCCCATGCCCGCCTTCCAGGCCGAGCTGCCCTCGCCCACCAACGACCCGCTGCGCCCGCTGGAGCACATCGGCTTCACCGTGCCCTTCAACATGTCCGAGCAGCCTGCGGCCTCGGTCAACTGCGGCTACACCCGCAGTGGTTTGCCCATCGGCCTGCAAATCGCAGGGGCCCGTTTTGACGACCTGGGCGTGCTGCAGGTGGCACATGCGTTCGAGCTGATCCGCGAGCCCCAAAGGGCCTGGCCCCAGCCGCCTGCAGCCTGAGCGGGGGTTGTTGGTAACCTTGGGGTTTTGTTGGCGGACACCGGCCCACCCGACACGGGCACCCAGCCCCGCCAATCTCAGGCCACCACCCGCAAACCTCTGCACGAACGAAACACCACCGCATGGACATCCTCATCCTGGCGATCCTGATCGCCACCGGCACCTACATGCTCAATGCCAAGGAGCAACGCAAACGCATTGCGCTGCTGGGCAGCCACCTGGCCAACTACCAGATCGAAAAGCTGATGGAGGCCCTGACCGACGGCTACCTGCGCGCCCTGGGCGAAAGCACCGACGAGCGCCGCAGCCAGATCTGGAGCCTGCTGAGCACCACCGAATCGCAGCTGAGCGAGCAGTTCAGCCGGTTTGCGGCCGACTTCGCCAAGGTGGACGAAAACCACACCCGCGTGAGCCGCCTGTCGCTGCCCATCCCGTTCGCCGAAAAGCTGCTGCCCAGCTTCACCTTCGACATGCGCCGCGCACTGGCCATCCACGCGCGGGGCATTGACCATGTGGTGCAAAACACCGGCCACCTTGCCCCCAAGGACCGCGCCTTCATGATGACGGCCGAGCTGTTCCTCATGCAGCACACCTGCCACTGGTTCTGCAAGTCCAAAACCATCGCCACCGCCCGCATGCTGGCCCGCCACCAGACGCCGCACGAACAGCTCGTGGCCTCGGTGTCTGCCGAAACCCGCAACGCCTACCTGACCCTGATCAAGGGCGGCTGAGCCCCCTCCCTGAACAATGCCCCATGCCATCCTCCACGCACACCCGCACGACCGATAGCCTGGGCAACCCCGTCACGCTGCTGGACGCTGGCAGCGTGGCCGCACTGAACGACTTTGTGGAAGGCTTCATCGCCTGCGAAGCCCGCGCGGTGAACGTGCTGAATGCAGCGCAAGACCCCAGCCCCATCGTGCAAGCCAGCTGCGCGGCCCTGCACATGTTTGCCGAATCGGCCGACGCCCCCCACAACGCCCGCCCCTTCATCCAGCAAGCCCTGGCCCACGCGCCAGAGGCCAGCGAGCGCGAACAACGTTTTGTGGCCGCCGTGGCAGCCTGGGTTGATGGCGACCTGCCCCGCGCCATGGCGCTGCACGCAGAGCAGGCCCGCCTGCACCCGCGCGACCTCGCCTCCCTCAAGCTCGGCCAATACCATTTGTTCAACCGGGGCGACTCGCCCGGCATGCTGCGTCTGGCCCTGCAGGCCCTGCCCGCAGCGGCCGAAGTGCCCTACCTGCACGGCATGCTCGCCTTTGGCTGGGAGCAATGCCACCGCCTGCAAGAGGCCGAAAGCGCCGCACGCCACGCCATCACCCTGTGCCGCAAGGAGCCCTGGGCCCACCACGCGCTCGCCCACGTCATGCTGACCCAGGGCCGCATCCGCGAAGGTACCGACTTCATGGCCAGCGTGGGCGATACCTGGACGGGCCTCAACTCCTTCATGGTCACGCACAACTGGTGGCACCAGGCGCTGTTTCTGCTAGAGCAAGACCGGCATGCCGAGGTGCTGGCGCTCTACGACCACCAGGTCTGGGGCGTGGTCAAGGAATACACCCAGGACCAGATTGGCGCCGTGTCACTGCTGGCCCGGCTGGAGCTGGCGGGCGTGGATGTGGGTAACCGCTGGGCCGACGTGGCCGACCACCTCGCGCAACGCCTTGCCGACCATGTGCTGCCCTTCCTGGACCTGCAATACCTCTACGGCCTGGCCCGCGCCGGGCGGATGGAGGCAGCACGCACGCTGCAACAAAACATCGAGGCCCACGCCGCCACCCGCACCGAGGCGCACGAGCGCACCGTGTGGCAGCAGGTGTGTGTGCCCGCCGCCCACGGCCTGCTGGCGCATGCGCAGGGCGACTGGGCGATGGCGGCAGAGAAGCTGTGCGTGGCCCTGCCCCGGCTGGTGGAGATTGGCGGCAGCCATGCGCAACGGGATTTGTTTCACCAGATCTGGGTGGATGCGCTGCAGCGCAATGGGCAGTGGGGGGCGGTGCAGAATGTGTTGCAGACGATGGTGAATGGGCAGCCGGAGTCGGTGAGGCTGGCGCGGCAGGTGGGGGTGGTGAATGGGGAGTTGGGGTTGCCCGTGGCGTGACCCCGTAGACCATTTCACCAGTTGGTCTTTCGTATCCCCGACTTCTCAATCGACTCGCGATGAACTTCAAAGAATGGATGTTGCAACGAGGACTCTCAGCATCTACCGCAGAGAAGTACGCTGGCGCAGTTTCGGGGCCTCTATCCGAATGGGGACTTGCGGCTGGCCTGACCGAGGGACCCCTCATAGCGATGGAATCGCCTGCAGCCTATGCCGAAGTAGCTTCCACGCTAACAACGCTGCCGATTTTTATCGAACGAAACTCGCGAGGGCACAACATGTACAGCAGCGCGCTCGCGAAATTTGCTGGCTACCTTGAAGAGGGATTTAGCGGCGAGATCGGGACAGATATTGAGGACGTGCTCACCGATGTCTCAATCAATCCGACTGAGAAAGTAGAACTTGTTAAAGCCAGAATCGGGCAGGGCATGTTTCGTCAAAAGCTACTTTTGCACTGGAAATGCTGCGCAGTCACCGGATACGACGAAATAAGCATGCTTGTGGCTTCCCATATCAAGCCCTGGAGTGCATCGTCAAATACTGAGCGGCTCAACCCATTCAATGGCTTGCTACTCGTCCCCAACATTGACCGCGCGTTTGATAGAGGTTTCGTCACCTTTGATGAGGCAGGCGCACTTATCGTTTCGCCCCTGTTTCCACATGCGGGAGATCTTGGGATCACTGCAGGCTCTCGCGTAGCGCTGCGCTCAGAGCATCAACCCTTTATGGCTTATCACAGGGCGCACGTCTTCCGCTCAAACTAACGCACCACCAACTTCGTCTGGTCGTACACCGGCTGCTCTGGCAAATCCGCCAGGTGCCGCACATCGGCCCAGTCCAGCACCTCCACCGCTTCTCCGCTGACCCGCACGCGGTTGAGCCCCGCGTTGGGGATGTCGCTCTGGCGGGGGCCGTCCAGCCCCGTGCCGCGTGCAGTGCGCCAGATCATGTCTAGCACGCCGCCGTGGGTGACCACCATCACGGTCTGGCCGCTGTGCTGCTGGGCGATGCGGTACACGGCGTCCATCACGCGGGTGTGGAACTGGCGGGTGGTCTCGCCGCCGGGCATGCCGTAATCGGCTTCAAAACGCAGCCACTGGTTCCAGGCATCGGCGTGTTCCAGCTTGACATCGTCCACACGCTTGCCGTCCACCACGCCAAAGGCCTGCTCGCGCAGGGCGCTGTCGGTGAGGGTGTCGATGTGCAGTTCGGGGAAGAGCACCTGCAGGCTGGGTGTGGCGGTTTGGCGGGTGCGGATGAGGTCGCTGCAGACCAGGTGGTCCACCACCAGCTTCTCTGCCGCCAGGCGCTCTGCCAGGCGGCGGGCCTGCTCGTGGCCGGTGGCGTTGAGGGGCACGTCCACGTGGCCCTGGAAGCGCAGCTCGCGGTTCCAGTCGGTCTCGCCGTGGCGGATCAGAATCAATTCAGTCATGCGTGCCATTATCGAATGTACACACACGATTGCAAGGTTTTTTGGCCGCTACCGCCCGTCCAGTAAGCCTTAATAGCTATTATTTTTATAACAAAACAACGGCAAACACTACCGCATGGGCACGATGAGCACCTTGCGGCGCGGCTGGCAGCCGGGGCCTTCGTAGGCGGCGCTGTCCTGCTCCCAGCCTGGGCCGGGCGAGGTTTGGGCGCACACGCGCTGGCCATCGACCAGGCTGCGCCAGTAGTACCAGGGTGCGGGGGCGGCCTGCGCCAGCAGCGGGGCCAGCCAAACCAGGGCGAACAAAAGGCGGGGGACGAAGGGCATGGGCAAACAAAGCATCCAGCGTGTCCCGTCCATGCTACGTAGCCTGCGTCGGGCCGATGCCTGGAAAAGCGGTGGAATGGTTGGTCACGGCTTTTCAGCCGTGACGATCCAGCCTTCCAGCGGATCGAGCCCCGGCGGCAGGCCGTAAAGCGCATCGCCCTCGGCATGGCGCTGCTGGGCCCAGGCGGCCTGCAGCAGGCATAACACGGCGTCCAGGTTGTCGCCGCTGGCGTCGTCCACCAGGGTGTCGCGCTGGGCGTGGCTGAGCTTGAGGCGCAGGCCCAGGCGGGTCTGGCCCAGCTCCAGCGCATTGACCAGGTCTTTGCGGGCGATGAGGCGGTCGGGGGTCTGTTTGGCGCGGTCGTCGCTTTTGTAGCTGCGCCGCTGCAGCACCTCGCGCGCAAGCAGGCCGGGGTAGGCCTCCAGCGCCACGCGGCGCAGGTCACCCCCATGCAGGCCCGGCAGGTGCACACCCGCATCGAGCAACAGCGGCAGGCCCGCGTGCAGCATGTAGGCCACGGGCGGGTTCACCCATTTCATCGAGGGGCTGGAGCCTGCGGGCCCGTCGGTGGCGCGGTGGGCAAACTTGCCGCCCACGGGGCGCGCATCGCAGAACGCCGCAAACTGCGCGCGGATCTGCTCGCGGCTGAGGCCGCGGTAGTGCTGCATACACGCCAGCCAATCCGTGGGCCAGCCCAGCGCCAGCACCAGCTCGCGCGGCAGGCCAAAGGGCAAGTCGAACCCTCCCACCCAGTCGCCGTGCTGAGACAGCCATTGGCCGCACGCGGCCAGCGTGTCGAAGGGCTGCAGGGCGTTGAGCAGCACGCGCGCGCCCTGGCGTTGGCCCAGGGCCAGCACGATGGGTTTGCGCCGCGTGGGGCTGCTGGAAAAATCGCAACCCAGCAGCAGGGGTTGTTGTGCAGCGGCCGTCATCCCAAGGCCAGGGCCGTCACGCCCGCCGCAATGCACAGCGCGCCAAAGATGCGCGCCACGCGGTCGCCCTCGCCCAGCAGGTGGCCGCCGATGAGCGCGGCGAACAGCATGGACACCTCGCGCGCGGGCGCCACGTGGGACATGGGGGCCTGCTGCATGGCATACAGCACCAGCACGTAGGCCACGGGGCTGACCACGGCCACCAGCAGCGCAAAACGCCACTGCAGCAGCCACAACGAACGTGCGGTGCGCAGGTCGCGCAGCACCACGGGCGCGAGCAGGCCCACACGCACAAAGTTGCCCATGTAGTCGATGAGGATGGGCGACATCAGCAGAAACTTGACCGCGTAGCCATCGACCACGGTGTAGCTGGCGATGAAGGCGCCGGTGAGAAGGCCGTACAGCATGCCCTTGTGCACGCGGTCGCGAGCGGCCGGATCGTGCGCCGCGCGCAGCAGGCCCGGGCCGCCCGCAATGAGGAACACGCCACCCACCACGCCCACGATGCCCAGTGCCCCCAGCGCCGAGATGCGCTCGCCCAGCAAGGTGATGGCCACCAGCGACGACAAGAGCGGCCCCGAGCCGCGCGCCAGCGGGTAGACCACCGTGAGATCGGCCACGCGGTAGCCGCGCAGCAGGATCACGTAGTACGCCACATGCAGCAGCCCGCTGGCCACCACAAAACCCCATTCCACCGCGCCCCACAGCGGCACCACATCGCGCCCCAGCCACCAGCCCAGCGGCGCCCAGAACAGCATCATGAGAAAAGAGGTGAAGAACGCGAACCGCGAGTCGCCCCCGGCCTTCTTGGCGGCGATGTTCCAGCACGCGTGGATGAGGCCGGCGAGGATGATGAGGGCGAAGGCGGTGAGGGTCACGGTTGAAGAAGGAGTGGCTTGAATGCAAAAAGCCGCAGCGCCATGGGAGCGACTGCGGCTGAGCGATGAGAAGGTCTACCACATCAAAAAGGGAAGTGCCGGGCGTAGCAAGCTGCTTCTACAAGCGCTCAGCGCATCCCCGAGGCCGTTCGGGCTGAGCCCGTCGAAGCCTGGGCGCCCTTCGACAGGCCCTTCGACAGGCCCGGGGCGAGCGGGCTGGGAGGCCGCGCGGTCGCCAAGCCCGCACCGTATCAAGCCCGCCCGATGATCGACGCCGTGGCCATCAACTCTTCGAGCAGCGCAAACGACACCTTGCCCGACACCGCATACGGGTCGAGCTCGGGCTTTTCCGAATACTTGAGCAAGATGGAATGGTTGATCTTGGAGAGGTTCACCTGCCCCATGGTCCAGCCGCCAAAGCGGCGCTCCGAGATTTCCTCGTAGTGCAGCAGCTCCACATCCTTGTGGCGCGGGTCCTTCTGGATGTGGCCGTACAGGTCGCTCACGGCGGAGCGCCCGCCTTCGATGGCTTGCAAAAACACGCCGCCGCCGTAGCACAGCACCCCGGTGATGCCACAGCCCGGGTTGTGCTGGCGCGACTGCGTCAGGATGGCTTCGATGGCGGCGGGAGAGGTGTCCACCGCGCGGCTGGCATAAAGCAGGCGTACCAACATGGGTTAGTTCTTTCCGGGGATGAGGGACAAAAATTCGCGGCGCAGCGCGGAATCCTTGAGGAACACGCCACGCATCACGGAGTTGATCATCTTGCTGTCCATCTCGCGCACACCGCGCCAGGACATGCAGAAGTGGCTGGCCTCCATCACGATGGCCAGGCCGTCGGGCTGGGTCTTTTCCATGATCAGGTCGGCCAGCTGCACCACGGCTTCTTCCTGGATTTGCGGGCGGCCCATGACCCAATCCACCAGGCGTGCGTACTTGGACAGGCCGATCACGTTGGTGTGTTCGTTGGGCATCACGCCGATCCAGATCTTGCCGATGACGGGGCAGAAATGGTGGCTGCAGGCGCTGCGCACGGTGATGGGGCCGACGATCATCAGCTCGTTCAGGTGCTCGGCGTTGGGGAACTCGGTGATGGGCGGCTGCGCCACGTAGCGGCCCTTGAACACCTCGTTGAGGTACATCTTGGCCACGCGGCGCGCGGTGTTGTGGGTGTTGTGGTCGCCCTCGGTGTTGATCACCATGCTGTCGAGCACACCCTGCATCTTGACCTCGACTTCATCGAGCAGCTTTTCCAGCTCACCGGGTTCGATGAACTCGGAGATGTTGTCATTGGCATGAAAGCGCTTGCGGGCAGCGGCAAGGCGCTCGCGAATCTTCACGGAGACAGGCGTGCCTTCATCATCCGGCGGGGTGGGCGTCATATCGGCGGCGGGAGTTTGGCTGGACATGGCCAGAATCGTAACAGCGAACCGCGCCGTGCAGATTTCAAGGTTTTTAGGCCTTCTGCGCCTGCTGGATATGCCTTGATAGCTATTATTTTCATAGCAACCACTTCAGTGGACCCAAGGTCTGCAATCCGCGCGCCCCAACGCGCTTTCTACCCACACCGACAAGGGCTCGGCTCCGAGGTCTTTCGTACCAGTGTCCCCTTCAAAAACATAAATCCCTATCAATATCGATTGCCGGTGACCCACAGGGCCAGCCGCATCAGGCCAAAAGCGATGCGGTCGAGCACGCGCTGTCGCAGCGGGCGGCCGGCGTAGCGCGCCGGGTCCATGCGCCGGCCGGCGTGTTGCATGGCGTGCACCAGCCGCTGGCGCAGGTCGGTGGCAAAGGCGGCGTCTTCCACCACCACATTGGCCTCGCGCGCCAGCAGCAGGGAGAGGGGGTCGAGGTTGGACGAGCCCACCGTGGCCCAGGGCCGGTCGCCCTGGGCATCGATCACGGCCACCTTGGCATGCAGAAAGCTGGGCGCGTATTCGTAGATCTCGACCCCGGCCTCCAGCAGCGCGCCATACACCGGCCGGGCCGCGTGGTACTGCATGAAGTACTCGTAGCGCCCCTGCAGCAGCAGGCGCACGCGCACACCCCGGCGCGCGGCCAGCACCAGTGCCCGGCGCAGCTTGCCGCCGGGCATGAAGTAGGCGTTGGCGATGATGATTTCGTGCCGCGCGTTGCCGATGGCCCGGCGGTAGGCTTTTTCGATGCGGCTGCGGTTGCGCACGTTGTCGCGCAGCACCAGCGCGGCCCTCATGGGCGGCCCGGCGGTGCCGTCCAGCCGCGCTGCATGGCTGGCAGTGCTGGCCGCGCGCAGGGCCTGCAGCGCCTCGGGCAGGCGGCGCAGGCGTGCACCACGCATGGTCTGCACGGCCTGCATGCGCCACCAGAGCTGGTCCATGGTGTCGCTGGCGGCCGCCACCAGGCTGCCCGTGGCCCGCACGGCAAAGTCAAAACGGGGGGCGTCGAGCGTGCCGTGGTTGGGGTCGTGGAAATCGTCCAGCACGTTGATGCCGCCACAGAACAGCAGGTGGCCATCCACCACACACAGCTTGCGGTGCAGACGCCGCCACCGGTGGGGCAGCAGCAGGCCCAGGGGCCCGAGCGGCGAGTACACGCTGTATTGCACCCCGGCGGCCTGCAGGCGCCCGGCCCAGGCCTCGGGCAACGCCCCCGTGCCCACACCGTCCACCACCAGCTGGGTGCGCACGCCACGGGTGGCCGCACGCATCAGCGCCTCGGCCACGGCCGCGCCCGAGCCGGTGAAGTCGAAGATATAGGTCTCGAACTGGATGTCCGACAGCGCCGCATCCATGGCCGCGATCAGGGCCGGGAACAGCTCCTCGGCCCCTTGCAGCAAGCGCACGCGGTGATCGTCCGCAAACTCGGCGCCACGGACCACGGGAGGTTTTTTCTTCACGCGTTCACAACCGGAATTCGGCGATCAGGGGCAGGTGGTCGGACATACGCCACCAGATGCGGCCACGCGGCACCTGCAGCGACAGCGGCGTGAGCCCCCGCGCATACACGTGGTCCAGCTGGGTCAGCGGCAGCCGCGCCGGGTAGGTGAAGGTGCGTGGGGCATCGAACTCGTAGAGCGAAAACCCGGCGAGCATGCGCTTGAGCTGCTGCCCCCAGTCATTGAAGTCGCCCGCCACCACCAGCGGCGCACCGGGTGGCACCTCGCGCTCGATGAAGGCCTGCAGGCGCTCGATCTGCCGCACGCGGCTGCCAGGGATGAGCCCCAGGTGCACCACGATCACATGGACGTTGCGGCCATGGGCGTCCACCTCGACATGCAGCAGGCCGCGCTGCTCGAAGCGGTGGTCCGAGATGTCCTCGTGCTGGTGCCCGATCACAGGCCAGCGCGACAGCAGCGCATTGCCATGTTCGCCATGGCGGGTGAAGGCATTGGTGCGGTACACCGCCTCGTAACCCTCGGGCGCCAGAAACTCGGCCTGGGGTACCTCGGGCCAGCGCTGAAAGTACGCCGCTTCGCGCCGATGGAGCTTGCGCACCTCCTGCAGGCAGACGATGTCGGCATCGAGCTGTTCCACCGCCAGGCCCAGGTTGTGGATCTCCAGCCGGCGCGCGGGGCCAATGCCTTGCACACCCTTGTGGATGTTGTAGGTGGCCACCCGCAAAATATCGTCGTGTTCCATGGCTTGATTGTGTCGCAAGCCGTGCCCGCAGCGGGTTTGCCCGACAACCGCACGGTGCGCGCGGCCAGTACACTGGCTTCGTTCTATCCAACCCTGAACACAGGTCCGGTTCACACCGTCCATGGCCACCGAGAACCGACAACCCGCCTCCCCCCAGGTTCAGGCGCTGATTGTGGACAGCAATGCCACGTCGCGCAGCATCCTGGTCGGGCAACTGCGCGAGTACGGAGTGACCCGCATCGTGCAGTGCTCGCGTGTGCAGGACGCGCGCAGCCGGCTGGAGCACACGGTGTTCGACTACGTGCTGTGCGACCAGTTTTTTGGCGAAGCCAACTATTCGGGCCAGACCCTGCTGGACGACCTGCGGCGCGCGCAGCTGCTGCCGTTTTCCACCGTGTTCTTCATGGTCACGGCCGAGGCGTCCTACGCAGCGGTGGCCGAAGCCGCCGAGTCGGCGCTGGACGGCTACCTGCTCAAACCTTTCACGCCCAGCGCTCTGTTCGAGCGCCTGAGCCTGGCGCGCCTGCGCAAGGTGCACCTCAAGCCCATCTTCGACGCCATCGAGGCCGAGGACTTCGAGCAGGCTGCTGCCCTGTGTGTGGAGCGCTTCGAGGCGCGCAAGCCTTACTGGCTGTACGCCGCGCGCATCGGCTCGGAGCTGCTGCTGCGGCTGGGCCGGCACGACGAGGCGCGCACGCTGTTCGAGGCCGTGATTGCCGCACGCGCCCTGCCCTGGGCCAAGCTCGGGGTGGCGCGCGCGCAGATCGAGTCGGGCCAGGCGGCGCGCGCCATCACCACCCTGCAGGAGCTGATCGGTGAAGACGCCTCGTTTGCCGACGCTTACGACGTGCTCGGCCGGGCGCAGGTGGAGCTGGGCAACTTCGCGCAGGCCATCGAGACCTACCGCACCGCCAGCACCCTGACGCCGGACTCGGTGGTGCGGCTGCAGAAGCTGGGGATGATGTCGTACTACATGGGCGACCGCGAGACCGCCACCAAGGTGCTGGCCCGGGCCGTGATGCTGGGGGTGGATTCCAAACTGTTCGACTACCAGTCGCTGGTGCTGCTGACCTTTGCGTACTACGCCGACAACGACCGCAAGGGCATCGAGCGCTGCATGGCCGACTTTGCACGCATTCTGGAGCGCCATGCCGACAGCGCACGCATCCGCCGCTTTGCCGAGGTGGCGCGTGCGCTGCAGCTCATTCAGCAACGGCAGTTCTCGCAGGCCGTGGAATCCGTGCGCGCCATGGCCCGCGAGATCACGGCCAGCAGCTTCGACTTTGAGGCCGCCTGCAACCTGGGCAGCCTGCTGGCGGTGCTGGCCGTCACGTCGATTGAGTTGTCGGAGGGCGAGAGCTGGGTGCGCGCCCTGGGCATGCGCTACGCCAACACGCGCGGCCTGACCGAGCTGATGGCCAACGCCTGCAATCTGCACGAGCCCTACAGCGTCCTGGTGCGTGACTGCCTGCAGCAGATCAACAAGACCGCCGAGGTCGCCATGGCGCAGAGCCTGGCGGGCGACCCAACCGGCGCCGTGCAAAACCTGCTGCAGCAGGCCGGGCAATCCCTTAACTCCAAGCTGCTGGACATGTCGCAGCAGGTGCTGCTGCGGCACAGCGCACGCATGGCATCGCCCGAGCCGCTGCAGGAGGCCATCGATGCGCTGCGCCTGCGCATGGGCAACGCTCCGGCACGCGCCATCCTGGGGCAGGACAGCGAGCGGCGGCCTGGCGGGGTGGCCATCCGCTCACGCAATGCCGTCGAGAGCAGCCCCGCAGCGCGTGCCGCGGGCAGTAACGAACCGGGTGGCGATGATGCGGGCGGGCCGGACGATGCAGGGCCTGATGACCCGCTGGCCCCACTCCAGCTGCGGCCCTAGATGGCTTCTGCGCGGTGCGCGCAGGCACCTTATACCAACCGGAAGGCGATGTTGCCCAGCGGCCCGTAGTCCGCGTGGAAGGTGTCCCCAGCGGCAGCCGCCACGGGCCGCGTGAACGAGCCGCCCAGCACCACCTCGCCGGCTGCCAGCCCCTCGCCATAGGGTGCGAGCTTGTTGGCCAGCCAGGCCACACCCGTGGCCGGGTGGTTGAGCACGGCGGCCGCCAGGCCGGACTCCTCGATCACCCCGTTCTTGTAAAGCAGCGCACCGCACCAGCGCAGGTCCACCGCATCGGGCCGCACGGGGCGCCCGCCGGTGACGATGCCGGCGTTGGCCGCATTGTCCGAGATGGTGTCGAAGACCTTGCGCATCACGCCGGTGTGGCGGTCGTGCTGCTCGATGCGCGCGTCGATGATCTCGATGGCCGGCACCACGTACTCGGTGGCGGCCAGCACGTCGAAGATGGTCACCGGGGGGCGCCCCGGCTCGCCGCGCAGCGGCTTGTTGAGCACGAAGGCCAGCTCCACCTCCACGCGCGGCAGGATGAAGCGCTGCACGGGGATGTCGCCGCCCTCGGCAAAGAACATGTCGTCCAGCAGCGTGCCGAAGTCGGGCTCGGTGATCTGGCTGGCGACCTGCATGGCACGCGAGGTCAGGCCGATCTTGTGGCCGCGCACGCTGCGCCCTTCGGCGATCTTCATCGCCACCCAGGCGCGCGAGATGGCATAGCCGTCCTGCACCGTCATGCCGGGGTGGCGCTTGGAGAAATGCTCCACCTGCACACGGGTCTTCTCGGCCTGGTGCAGCTCCAGCGCGAGCTGCTGTATCAGCGCATCGTCAAGCATCGTGCAGCCCTCAGGATTCCGCCGTGAAGCCGATGGCTTTCACGATCGGGCCCCAGCGCTCGCCATCAGCCTTGAGCAGCGCCGCCAGCTCGGCCGGGCTCGACGAGCGCGCCTCCAGCCCCATCGCGGCCAGCCCGGCGATCACATCCTTGTCGGCCAGCGCGGTGCGGATGGCGGCATTGGCCTTGGCCACCAGCTCGGCCGGCGCCTTGCTCGGCAGGAAGAAGCCGAACCATTCGTTGTAGGCCATGTCCTTGTAGCCCTGCTCGATCAGCGTGCTGACACCCGGCATGAACTTGTTGCGCGTGGCGCCCGAGGTGGCCAGCACGCGGATCTTGCCGCCCTGCAGGTGCGGCAAAAACTCCCCTACCGGTGCCGAGACGGCCGCGATCTGCCCGCCCAGCAGGTCCAGGATGGCCGGCTGCGAGCCGCGAAAGCCCACGTGGCGCATGTCCACCTTGCCGGCGCGGCTGATCAGCTCGCCCACGAAGTGCGGCACCGAGCCCGGTGCGGGCGAGCCGAAGTTGGCGCCCGTGGGGTTGGCCTTGCACCATTCAAGGAACTCGGGCACGGTCTTCACCGAGGCCGGCACCTGCGGGCCCACTGCAAAGCCCATGTCGAACACCACGCCCAGCGAGACCGGGGTCACGTCGGCCACGGGGTCGTAGGGCAGCTTCTTGTAGGTGTGGGGGTAGATGCCCAGCATGGACATGGGCGTGGCCAGCAGCGTGGCGCCGTCGGCAGGGGCGGCCTTGAGCGTGGTGATGGCGATCTGCCCGCCCGCGCCGGTCTTGTTCTCCACCACGGCCGACTTGGCGTAGCCGCCCGTGATCTGGGTCGCCACGCGGCGCGCCAGGGTGTCCACCGTGCCGCCGGCGGCAAAGCCGGCCAGGATCTTCACGGTGTCGATGGCCTGGGCCTGGGCCATGAAGGGCAGCGTGCCTGCGGCGCCGGCCAGGGCCAGCTGCAGGATGTTGCGGCGGGAAGGGGTGGGCGAGGATTTCGTCATGCGTTGTCTCCGGGTCTCGTTGTGGGTTATTGCTTCGCCGCCTGCCGGTAATTGGCCTTGAGGTGCTCGGGCACGCGCTCGTCGAAGCCGCAGGCCACGCGCCGCACCTCGGGGCTGTCGGTGGGCTGGTGGCCCACGCCCAGGGCCGAGGCGCGCGGTGCGGCTATGGCGACCACCGTGCCGGCCAGGCGGCCCAGGCCGGTGATCTCGCACTCCACCAGGTCACCCGGGTCCACCGAGCGCGAGTGGCAGGGCGTGCCCATCAGGATCACGTCGCCCGGCACCAGGGTGATGTGGCGCGCAATGTCGGCCACCACGTAGTGCGGGCCCCAGATGGTCTCGTCGCCAATGTGCGCCTCCTGCACCACCAGGCCGTTGCGGTAGGTGCGCAGCGTCTGTTCGAACAGGTTGACGCCGCGCACGATGCCCGGGCCGATGGGCAGCAGCGTGTCCGCGCCCTTCACGCGCAGCATGCTGCCCTGGTCGGTGTCGCGGTAGTTCTGCAGGCCCATGTCGAGCGCGGGGCAAAAGCCCTCGATGTAATCCCAGGCCTCCTCGGGCAGCACGTTGCGGCAGGTCTTGCCGATGACCACGGCGTACTCGCCCTCATAGTTCAGGTACAGGCTGTCGGCGGGCTTGTGGATCTCGCAGCCATGGCCGTTGACCGAGGTCGGTGGCTTGGTGAAATAGGTCGGTGTCTCGGTGGGCTTGGGCTGGTTGCGTGTCTCAAAGCTGCGCGAGCTGTACGAGATGTGCACCGCGATGACCTTGCTGGGCGAGACCGGCGGCAGGTGCTGCACCGTGGCCGGGTCGAGCACGCGGCCGTCGTCCAGGCGCAGCTGCCCCTGTTGTGCGCCCTCTTCCACGATGGTGCCCCAGCAGGCGCTGCCGCCCACCAGCACGCGGCGGCGCTCCACGCGCGGGCCGCGCATCACGGCGGGCAGTTCGGTGATCGGGAATTCGAAATTCATGCCGCCACCTTTGCCGTTGCTTCGCTCGCTTCACCATCGAACCACATGTGCACATTGCCCGTGCCGCGGGCGTTCTCGTAGGCCGACAGGGCCACGCCGCGCGCACGGCAGTCCGCCCCGCCCATGGCACCCAGCATCTGCAGGTAGTGGGCGCCGAAGGCCTCCCAGGGCATCTTGCGGTACTCGTCCTGCCAGCGGTCGAGCACCCTGTCGTGCCGGCCCTGCTCCATGAGGGCGATGGCGCCCTTGTCGCTCACGATGTTCTCGGGCCGCGAGACATTGCTCTCATGGAAGATGCGCGGGTGGTTGGGCTTCCAGTCGATGGGGTTGAACTTGTGGCTCAGTGCACCCGATGCCAGCAGCAGCACGCGCAAGTCGCTGCGGCGCACGGCCTCGGCAATCGCCTCGCCCGACTTCAGGAAATGGCGCCAGTCGCAGTTCTGGCACGAGCTCACGGTGACCACGGGCGTGTCGCTGCGCTCCAGGCGCAGGTGCTTGACCAGGTTGATGGTGGCGTACTGCTTGCCCAGGTCGGGGTGGTTGATGACGCGGTTGTAGCCCTTGTGCTCGCGCGAGACGGCCTCGATCTCGAGCGCCAGGTCGGGGTGGCCCCGGTAGTCGTAGGGCACGCCGTGCAGGTACCAGGGCATCTCGTCGGAGATGAACATGCCCTGGTAGCGCGGCGCGCCGTCCACCAGGTGGTAGCCCGTGGTGAACCAGTGCGAGTCGAAGAGGATGACCACGTCGGGGCGGGCCACGGCGATGCGCTCGCGCAGGCGCGCGTAGCCAGGGATCAGGTCCGAGTCGGCCCCCGCGCCCTGCAGCACGCGAAACTCTTCGCACTGCATCAGGCCGGGGTGGTGCGAGACGATGGCGGCGCCAACGATGCTTCCCATGGGGTATGTCTCCTGTGTATAGGTAATGCTCAGCGGTGGCTGAAGCTGGCGCGGAAAGGCTTTTTGGGAACGACGACATCCTTCACGTCGCAGAAGAACTCGAAGCTCCAGTCCCCGCCTTCGCGGCCCACGCCGCTGCGCTTGATGCCGCCGAACGGTGCGGCCAGGTCGCGGATGCCGAAGCTGTTGACCCAGATGAAGCCGGTGCGCACCCGCTGCGCCACGGCGCTGGCGTGCTCGGCTTCGCCATAGCAGATGCCGCCCAGGCCGTAGTCGGTGCCGTTGGCCAGGGCAATGGCCTCCTCGTCGCTGTCGAAGGTTTGCAGCGTGAGCACCGGGCCGAAGACCTCGTTCTGCACGATCTCGCTGTCCTGGCGCACATCGGTGAGCAGCGTGGGCTGGTAATACTGCGCGCCGAAGGGGTGGTGCGCCCCGCCCCAGAGCAGCGTGGCGCCATCGGCCACGGCGCGCTGCACAAAACCGTGCACGCGCTCGACCTGGCGCGGGTGGATGATGGGCCCTACCTCGGTGGCATCCTCGCGCGGATCGCCCACGGTGAGCTTTTCCACGTAGCCGCGCAGGGCCGCCACGAAGGCGTCGTGCGCCTTGCGGTGCACCAGGAAGCGCGTGCCCGCCAGGCACACCTGGCCGGCGTTGCGGTACATCAGCGCGCCGGTGGCGGCAGCGTTGTCGATGTCGGCGTCCTCCAGCACGATGAAGGCCGACTTGCCGCCGAGCTCCAGGCTGCAGGGCACGAGGTTGGCGCCGGCCGACTGCGCGATCCACTTGGCCGTGGGCACCGAGCCCGTGAACGAGACACGCGCCAGGCGCGGGTCGCTGACCAGGCGCGCACCGGTGCTGGCGCCCGCGCCCTGCACGATGTTGAACACCCCGGGCGGCAGCCCGGCGGCGTGCGCACAGTCGGCCAGCAGGCTGCTGGTCAGCGGCGCCCATTCCGGCGGCTTGACGATGACGCAGTTGCCAGCCGCGAGGGCCGGGCCCAGCTTCCAGGTGGCGAGCATCAGCGGCGCGTTCCAGGGCGTGATGATGGCCACCACGCCGGCCGGGTCGTGGCGCACGAGGTGGGTCGCCTGCTCGGTCTCGATCGGGCGGTCCTGCAGCGTGAGCGCGTGCTCGGCGAACCAGGTGATGTTGAGCGTGGCGCGCGGCACCACGCCGTGCTTCATGCGCGACAGCAGCACGCCCGCATCGTTGGATTCGAGCGTGCAGAAGGTCTCGGCACGCTGGCCGATCTCGGCCGCGAAGCGGTCGAGGTAGGGCTTGCGCTCGGCCGCCGTGAGCGCGCTCCATGCCGGAAAGGCACGCGCCGCAGCGGTCACGGCCGCATCCACATGGGCCGGCGAACCTTCGCTGATGCGGCCCAGCAGCGCCTGGTCGATGGGCGAGTGCAGGTCGAAGCGCATCTCGGACACCACGCGCTGGCCGTCGATGTAGTGGTGGGGCGATACGGCAATGCCGGCGACGTTCAGGGTCTCGGTGCTCAAGGGGTTCTCCGTTCAGACAACAAGCGGGGCCAGACAGCCCTGCCCAGTCGTCGCGAAGTATCTGCAACGCTTTCCTTGACCACAATCAATGCTTTCTTCCGGATTGTGAAGATGGTCTAATGAATGCCCCCCCCCAGCGACCCCACCGCGCCTGCCATGTCCCTGCCCCACTTCACGCCACGCCAACTCGAAGCCTTTGTCACCGTGGCCGAACTGCGCAGCTTCGCGGCCACCGCAGACCGTGTGGCGCTCACCCCCTCTGCGGTCAGCCAGCTCGTGAGTGAGCTGGAAGACGCGCTCGGCTTCAAGCTGTTCGAGCGCAGCACACGCCGGGTGGACATCACCAGCGCAGGGCGGGAGTTTCTGGCCTCGGCTGAGTCCGTGCTCAAGCACCTGCGCATGGCGCAGACGGCCGCCAGCGATGTGCGCAACCGCGCAGCAGGCATCGTGCGGATTGCCGCACCGCTGGTCGTGGCCAGTGTGATCCTGCCCAAGGCCATCAAGGCCTATGTGCAAAAACGACCCAAGGTGCGCATCCATATCCGCGACGTACCCGTGGAAAAACTCGTCGATGCGGTCGCCAGCGGTGACGCCGATTTGGCCCTGGGCCCGGATCGCGTTTGTGGTGACGATGTCACGCGCATCCAGCTGTTCGAGAGCCCCTGGGTGCTGTGGTGCGCACCCACCCATCCCCTGGCCCACAAACGCAACGTGACCTGGGACCAGCTGCACGCCTACCCATTGGTAGCCGCCGGCCGGGACCACGAACGCAGCGTGGCGCAGATGCACACCGGCCTGCCCAGCGGGCAGCGGGTGACGCCGGTGGAGATCGTGGACAACATCTCCACCGCCATGGGCCTGGCTGCCGCCGATGTGGCTGCGACGCTGGCGCCCGACTATGTGGGCGCACTGGCCAAGCCCCTGGGACTGGTGCGCCGCCGCATCCTGTCACCGGAGGTGATGCGCTACGTGTGCCTTTACAGCCCCGCGCGGCGCGCCACTTCGCCCGCAGCGGAAGGTTTTTCAGACCACCTGATCAAAACGCTCACCAAGAACCCGTGAGCAACGGGCCCGGGTTGCGCGAAGAAGTTGGGCGAAAACACGAAAGTCGCCCTACATGAAGCGGGGCAGCAGCAAGCAGGCCTCGGCATTGGAGGCAGAGAAACAGCGCTCGGCCGCGCGCTGCCAAGGCAGCCATTCGAAAGCATCGTGTTCGCGTGCGCTCAGCACCACGGGCATGCCTGCAGGCACACACAGGCCAAACACCCGCTCGCGGTTGCGCACCACCCCTGGTGCATAGCGGTGCAGCCACTGCGGCCAGATGTCGTAGATGTTCTCCAGCGCCCAGTCGGTCAGCACGCAGCCAGGAGCTTGCGCGTCGATGCCGGTTTCTTCGGCCACTTCGCGGCGGGCGGTTTCTTCAAAGGACTCGTCCAGGTGGTCCTTGCTGCCAGTGACCGACTGCCAATGCCCGTCCCCGCCCGTGCGGCAGATCATCAGAACATCAAGCGCCGGGGTGTGGATGACCACCAGCACCGATTCCGGGATCTTGAAGGGCCATTGCTGCTCCATGCCTGCCCCTGCCGGCGTTCGTCAGCCGCCCGCCGTGGGGCGCTGGCCGTGGGTCGGTACGGGCGGCGGCAGGGTTTTGGCCTGCAGCGCCCTCACCTGCACCACCAGTTGGTTGTGTGCATCCAGAAAGGCGGCGGCAATCACCTTGCCTTCGTTGGTGTTGCTCCAGCCCGCGCCGGCGCCACCGCCCAGCTTGCCAAACACCAGCCCGCCCACCCCCAGGTCGGTGGTGCGCGCCGAGCCCGTGGCGGCAGCAACCTGTTCGGTGGTTTCGTTGTCGGAGAGCAGCAAGGCGGTCTGTGCCTCCTTGAACTTGACCTGCTCCACCAGGCCAACCAGCCCCGCAACATCGCGCAGCACCGGGATCAGGGCCACCACGCCGGCCAGCCCGCGCCCGGCGTCCTGCTCGCTGAAGGTAAGGCTGGGGGTGAGCGTGTACTGGGCCTCGTAGCCCTTGCCTTTGGCCACGGTGGAGTTCTGCTGGCGCAACACGCCCGCATCTTTCAGCTCCTGCTCCTGGATCGTGCCACGCAGCCCGGCGCTGCGGTCCACCACGCGGAAACACCCGCTCTGCTGCGCCAGCAGCTTGACCAGAGGCACGGGCGACGATGGCAACTGGTAGCCCGAGCCCATGGTGTAGCCGTTGGGGTTTTCAGCCAGGGCCAGCGTGGCCACCGGCGCGTCGCAGCGCACCAGTTCACGGGCGGCGTTCTGTGCACCCTGCGGGCCTGCAGACCCAGTGACCACCGAACCCCCTTGCCCCAGCTCGGTCTTCTTCTCACCACACCCCACAAGCGCCAGCAACAGGGCCCCGGCCACCAGGGCTCGCAATGTCAACGAATGCATGGGATGGACTTTCTTCTGACTGAATGGGGCCGCGGAGTGCACAGCGGCCATGAAAAAAGCGGCGCGGGCGCAGAGCCCTTGCCGCTTTGGATGCGATGCCCTGTTGCATCGGTACCGTCAATGAAACCGTGACGGGCTGCGTTGCCGATCAGGCCGCCTTGATCGCATCCGCGTTGCGCAAACGGATGTGCAGTTCGCGCAGCTGCTTTTCATCCACCGGCGACGGTGCTTGTGTGAGCAGGCACTGGGCGCGCTGGGTCTTGGGGAAGGCGATCACGTCCCGGATCGACTCGGCACCGGTCATCAGCGTCACGATACGGTCCAGGCCGAAAGCCAGGCCACCGTGCGGGGGCGCACCGTATTGCAGGGCGTCGAGCAGGAAGCCGAACTTCTGCTGCGCTTCTTCAGGGGTGATCTTGAGGGCGTCGAACACCTTCTGCTGCACATCGGCGCGGTGGATACGGACGGAACCACCGCCCATTTCCCAGCCGTTGAGCACCATGTCGTAGCCCTTGGAGATGCACTTCTCGGGGGCGGTGACCATCCAGTCTTCGTGGCCGTCCTTGGGCGCCGTGAAGGGGTGGTGCACGGCGGTATAGCGCTGGTTTTCTTCGTCGAACTCGAACATCGGGAAGTCCACCACCCACAGCGGTGCCCAGCGGCTTTCAAACAGACCGTTCTTCTTGCCGAACTCGCTGTGACCGATCTTGATGCGCAGTGCACCGATGGAATCGTTGACCACCTTTTCCTTGTCCGCGCCAAAGAAGATCAGGTCACCGTCCTGAGCACCGGTGCGCTGGAGAATTTCGGTCAGGGCTGCATCGTGGATGTTCTTGACGATGGGGCTTTGCAGGCCGTCACGGCCCTTGGCCAGCTCGTTGACACGGATGTAGGCCAGGCCCTTGGCACCGTAGATCTTGACGAACTCGGTGTAGGCATCGATCTCGCCACGGCTGATGCCACCACCTTCGACCGAGCCACAGGGCACGCGCAGGCCCACCACGCGGCCGCCCTTCATGTTGGCGGCGCCCGAGAACACCTTGAAGTCCACATCCTTCATCACGTCGGTCAGCTCGGTGAATTCGAGCTTGACGCGCAGGTCGGGCTTGTCGGAGCCATACAGGCGTGCGGCGTCCTGGTAGGTCATGACGGGGAACTCGCCCAGGTCCACGCCCAGCGTGTTCTGGAACACCGTCTTGATCATGCCCTGGAACATGTCGCGGATGTCTTCCTCGGTCAGGAACGAGGTCTCGATATCGATCTGCGTGAACTCGGGCTGGCGGTCGGCGCGCAGGTCTTCGTCGCGGAAGCACTTGGTGATCTGGTAGTAGCGGTCAAAACCCGCCACCATCAGCAGCTGTTTGAACAGCTGGGGGGATTGGGGCAACGCGAAGAACTGGCCATCGTGCACGCGGCTGGGCACGAGGTAGTCACGCGCGCCTTCGGGTGTGCTCTTGGTGAGCATGGGGGTTTCGATGTCGATGAAACCGTTGGCATCGAGGAACTTGCGCACCTCCATGGCCACCTTGTATCGCAGCATCAGGTTGTTCTGCATGTAAGGGCGGCGCAGGTCCAGCACGCGGTGCGTGAGGCGCGTCGTCTCAGACAGGTTTTCCTCGTCGATCTGGAACGGAGGCGTGACCGAAGGGTTCAGCACGTTCAGCTCGTGGCACAGCACTTCGATCTGGCCACTCTTGAGCTTGTCGTTGGTGGTGCCATCGGGGCGCGCACGCACCAGGCCCTTGACCTGCACGCAGAACTCGTTGCGCACGCCTTCGGCGGTCTTGAACATCTCGGCACGATCCGGGTCGCACACCACCTGCACGTAGCCTTCGCGGTCACGCAGGTCGATGAAGATCACGCCACCATGGTCGCGGCGACGGTTCACCCAGCCCGACAGGGTAACGGTTTGGCCCATCAGGGCTTCGGTCACAAGACCGCAATAGTGGGAACGCATGGCCATGGCAAAACTTCCGGCGCCGCAGGGCGCGTTGACGTTGAAAGAGATTTACTTCGGTGGGGCGAGCGTGGGGTCTGCCGGAGCGACCACGCCCATCGAGACGATGTACTTGAGGGCGCTGTCCACGCTCATGTCGAGTTCGACGCAGTCGCTCTTGCGCACCATCACAAAGTACCCGCCGGTGGGGTTGGGGGTGGTGGGCACGTAGACACTGACGAATTCGTCGCGCAGGTACGCGGCCACTTCACCGTTGGGAGCACCCGTGACAAACGCCACGGTCCAGACGCCTTCGCGGGGCCACTGCACGAGCACTGCCTTGCGAAAGGCGTTGCCGCTCTCGGAGAACAACGTGTCCGACACCTGCTTGACACTGGAGTAGATGGAGCGCACCACCGGGATACGGTGCACCAGGGCATCGCCCCACTGCACCAGCTTGCGGCCCGCAAAGTTGCTGGCCACGGCCCCTACCACGAGCAGGATGACCAGCGTGAGGACCACCCCGAAGCCGGGGACATGCACGCCCAGAAGCTTGTCAGGATGCCATGCGCCGGGCAGGATCTGCAGGGTCTGGTCGAGCGTGCTCACAATCCAGTTGAGCACCCATGCCGTGATGACGCCGGGAACAATGACCAGAAGGCCCGTCAACAGCCATTTGCGCAAGGCAGCCATGCCGACCCTTAGCTCGACGAAGTAGAGGAAGAACTGGCACTGGCGCTTGATGCGCTTGCGCTGGCAGCTTCTTTTTTAGGAGCATCACCAGCGCTGGCGGGTGCGGCAGCTTCGGCAGAGGATGAGCCCGCCTTGGACTCGGTAGCCGGTGCGGAGTTACCGCTGCTGCCCCCCCGGAAATCGGTCACATACCAGCCCGAGCCCTTGAGCTGGAACCCCGCAGCAGTGATCTGCTTGGAGAAGGCCTCGGCGCCACAGGCGGGACACACCGAGAGGGGCGCATCGGAGATTTTTTGCAGCACATCCTTGGCATGGCCGCAGGAGCCGCATTTGTAGGCGTAGATAGGCATGTCAGAGTGTTGAGGGAAAGTGCAAAACCCTCAATTATAGGCGGCATGCCCATTCCCACTACGTTACTCGGCGCCGACCAGCTTGTGGTGGGAGGCGTGGCTGTTGCGAATGGCCTGGGGGCCGAGCGAGCCTATCAACATGCCCGCCAGCGCCGCCAAAAGCCCTGCCAGCTGCGCAGGAAACACGGTACCGGCCGGCGTGGCCAGGAACAGCACCCAAGTGAGCAGGCCCAGCACGATGGCAAAAATCGCCCCCTGCGTGGTGGCGCGCTTCCAGTACAGGCCGAACACCAGCGGAACAAAGGCGCCGACCAGCGGCACCTGGTAGGCGCCCGACACCAACTCATAAATGGGCGTGCCCTGCATGTAGATGGCATAAGCCAGCACACAGGCACTGAACACCAGAGTGGTGATCCGCATGGTACGAAGATGCTGCTTGTCCGAGCCGTGCGGGCGGAACTGGCGCCAGATGTTCTCGGTGAAGGTGACGCTGGGCGCCAGCAGCGTGGCCGAGGCGGTGGACTTGAGCGCCGACAGCAGTGCACCAAAAAACAGCACCTGCATCACGAAGGGCATTCTTTCGAGCACCAGCATGGGCAGCACCTTTTGCGGATCGTCCTTGAGCAGTGCGGCCGTCTCGGTGGGCATGATGATCAGCGCGCTGGCGACGAGGAACATGGGCACAAAAGCGAACAGGATGTAGCAGATGCCGCCAATCACGGGGCCCCGCGTGGCCGCCTGGATGTTGTTGGCCGACATCACGCGCTGGAACACGTCCTGCTGCGGGATGGAGCCGAACATCATGGTCACGCCCGCCGCAATGAAGAACACCACGTCATGGAACTTGGGCTCGGGCAAGAAGCGAAACAGCTCGCGGCTGGAAGCGAACTCGATCACCTTGTCGGCCCCGCCCGCCATGTTGCCCGCAAACACCGCGATCACGGCCAACCCCACCACCAGGATGATCATCTGGATGAAGTCGGTGACCGCAACCGACCACATGCCACCAAACAGCGTATAGGCCAGGATGGACACCACACCAATGGTCATCCCTACCGGGATGCTGATGGCCCCGCCCGAGAGCAGGTTGAACACCAGGCCCAGCGCGGTGACCTGGGCCGAGACCCAGCCCAGGTAGCTCAGCATGATGATGAGCGAGCAGACGACCTCCACCGTGCGGCCATAGCGCTCGCGGTAGTAGTCGCTGATGGTCAACAGCGTCATGCGGTAGAGCTTGCCCGCAAAGAACAGGCCCACCAGGATCAAACAAAAGCCCGCGCCGAACGGGTCTTCGACCACATTGCCCAGCCCGCCCTCGATGAACTTGGCAGGAATGCCCAGCACCGTTTCCGAACCGAACCACGTGGCAAACGTGGTGGTGATGATCATGTACAGCGGCAGGTGGCGCCCAGCGATGGCAAAGTCGGCCGCGTTCTTGACGCGCCGGGCCGCCAGCAGGCCGATGCCGATGGTGATCAGCAGGTAAACGATAACCAGGGTCAGCAGCACGGCACGCTCCTCATTTTTGTCTCGATCTGTCTGTGGTGAAGAAAGCCCGTCTGCGGTCCTGGCACACCCACCAAGGCGCCCGGAGCGCGCAGACTGCTAGAAAAGCCGGATTCTGATCAGCAGTTGCACGAGCAGCAAGCCCAGCACAAACCCGACCCCAGCAAAAATGATGCCTTGCAGCAGCCGGTTGGTGCGTTTCTGCGTCTCCAGCAGCTCCCGCAGCAGGTGCTGCTGGTCTGCCGGACGCTGCCGCAGCGCGTCATAAACCAGGCGCGGCAGCTCGGGAATCAGCTTGGCGTAGTGCGGCGCCTCGGCGCGCAGCTCGCGCCACAGGCGCTGCGGGCCCATCTGCTCCAGCATCCATTTCTCGAGGAACGGCTTGGCCGTGCTCCACAGGTCCAGCTCCGGGTCCAGCTCACGGCCCAGGCCTTCGATGTTGAGCAGGGTCTTTTGCAGCAGCACCAGCTGGGGCTGGATCTCGACATGGAAACGGCGCGAGGTCTGAAACAGGCGCATCAGCACCATGCCCAGCGAGATTTCCTTGAGCGGGCGGTCGAAATACGGCTCGCACACCGCGCGGATGGCCGATTCCAGATCGTTCACGCGCGTCTCGGGCGGCACCCAGCCGCTTTCGATGTGCAGCTCGGCGACGCGCTTGTAGTCACGGCGGAAAAACGCCACAAAGTTCTGCGCCAGGTATTCCTTGTCCGACTCGGTGAGCGTGCCCACGATGCCGAAGTCCAGCGAGATGTAACGCCCAAACGTGGCCGGGTCCAGGCTCACCTGGATGTTGCCCGGGTGCATGTCGGCATGAAAGAACCCGTCGCGGAACACCTGGGTGAAGAAGATGGTGACACCGTCACGCGCCAGCTTGGGGATGTCCACCCCCGCGTCGCGCAGGCGGTCGATCTGGCTGATGGGCACGCCGTTCATGCGCTGCATCACCATGACCTCGGGGTGGCAGAAATCCCAGAACATCTCGGGGATCAGCACCAAGTCCAGCCCCTGCATGTTGCGGCGCAGCTGGGCGGCGTTGGCCGCCTCGCGCACCAGATCCAGTTCGTCATGCAGGTAGTTGTCGAATTCGGCCACCACTTCGCGGGGCTTGAGGCGTTTGCCATCGGCCGACAGGCTCTCTACCCAGCCCGCCATCATGCGCATGAGGCTCAGGTCTTTTTCGATCACAGGCAACATGCCAGGGCGCAGCACCTTCACCGCCACTTCGCGCTCCACACCGTTGCGGTCGCGCAGCGTGGCGAAATGCACCTGGGCGATCGAGGCACTGGCCACCGGCGTGCGGTCGAACGAGGTGAACACCACGTCCACAGGCCTGCGGAATGCGCGCTCGATGGTCGCGATGGCAATGTCCGGGTCAAAGGGCGGCACCCGGTCCTGCAGGCGCGCCAACTCGTCGGCAATGTCGGCGGGCAACAGATCGCGCCGCGTGGACAGCACCTGGCCGAACTTCACGAAGATGGGACCCAGGCGCTCCAGCGCCTCACGCAGGCGCTGGCCACGCGGGGCATCCAGATTGCGCCCGACAGACAGGATGCGCGAGATCATCCGCAGCCAGGGCTTTTGGAAGCTGTCGAGCACCAGGCCATCCAGGCCGAACCGGAACACCACCCACAGGATGGCCACCCCCCGCAAAAAGCGCTTCATGCGTCTGCCCGGTCGGTGCCAGTGTGGGGCGACAGGGGTGCGGCAGGCGCCAGCGGCGCGGACGCGGCCGTTGGCGCTGTGGCGTCGGCTGCCATGCGCGCGCCTACAAACTGGCGCAAGGCCTGCGCGCCACGGCTGGCGAACTGCGCCACGGTGTGCGCGGGGACATCGCCGATCACACGGGCCAGGTCTTCCTCGACATCCCAGCGCACATGGTCCACCAGCCAGTTGATCTCCGCCGCCAACTGCACATCCCCCTCAATGCGGATGGACGGCTTGTCGCCCCGCAGAGCCCCCTGCGCGAGGGTGAAGGGAGAGGTTTCGGTGACTTCCAGGCGCAGATCCGGCGCGGCCGTCTCGGGGGCCAGGTTGAACAAGCCGGCGGGCGTGATGACCAGCGCCAGCGAATACACGCGCCACTGCACGCGCGCGATACGGCCTTTTTGCCGAACCAGGCGGTCCATGGCCTCTTTTTCCTGCATCAGGACATGGTTGAGGAACAGCACCAGACGTTGCTGCACCTCATGCACCAACCATTGCGGGGGCTGCGGGCCGGCGGCCACCCGCTCAAAGAGACCGTCCAGAAAAGAAAAAGGGGACTGTGGTGTTGCCATAGTCCCCGATTATTCCCTGAACTGGAATGCCCCTGGCGCAGGGGCCCCTGTCTTTATTTACTGCAAGGCCTGCACGCCTGCCACCAACCAGCCGCTGCTGCCCACCTTGGGCTTGGTCATGTTCCACACCTCGCGGAAAGGGCTCGGGCCGGCCGAGGGTTCTTCGCGGATCATGCCGGAGAACTCGACGCTGGCCATGTAGCCGTCGCCCAGGTCTTCGATGCCCAGCAGCTGCGCTTCGATCATGACCACATCGGTCAGGTTAGGCTGCACGCCACGGTGCGCTTCGCGCTCGGTCAGCTGGGTGCGGATCTCTTGGAGCATGCTGTCCGTCATCATGGAGCGCAGCGTGGAGATGTCCGAGCGGTCCCAGGCGGCCTGCAGCGTGACGAAATTGCGCTTGGCGGCGGTCAGGAAACCCTCCGCATCAAAATCAGCGGGAACACCCCAGTTCTGCGAGCCCGACAGACCCGAACCGATGACCACACCTGCACCCGAACCCCCTTGCTGCGCGGCACGTGAAGCATCAAACGCCATGCTGCTGCGCTCCCAGGGGCGCGCCGAAGCGTCATTGCCCACATTGTTGGGGCTGTACTGTGGTGGCACCTGAGCGGCCGCCGGCGTAGCGGCACCCGCCCCCTGAAAGGCGAACGGAGCACCGCCAACTGCGGCACCGCCGCTGTTGCCTGCGCCGCTGCGCGCACGCATCACCATCTTGAAGATGGCAAACGCAGCCAGAGCCAGCAGCGCGATCATCAGAATGTTGCCGAACCCTGCACCCAGGCCCAGCGAACTGGCCAGCCAGGCCAGGCCGAGGCCAGCCGCCAGACCACCGAGCATCGCACCCCAGGGCTTCTTGGCCGGTGCGGCGGGCGCAGCAGCGGGTGCCGCAGCAGGCTTGGCCGCCGCAGCGCTGTTGACGTTCTGGGCCGGAGCACCCGGCGTTGCGGGCGGCGTTGCCGACTCACGCTGCGTAACGTTGCTCGACTGCTGACCCGTCGATTTACCACCGCCCAGTCGCCGGGCGTCGGCATCGGCGTGTGCCAACGCCAGCATCGCGACCAACACCACAGACCACAGTTTCATCATGACTTCTCCGTCTCCGTTAATGACCGAGCAACACGCTCAGCACTTGATTCCAACATGCAAGGCCACAATGCCCCCCGTCATGTTGTGATAGTCCACATGCCCAAAGCCATTTTTTTGCATGAGGCTTTTGAGCTCCTCCTGCCCTGGGTGCATGCGGATGGACTCGGCCAGATAGCGGTAGCTGGCATCGTCGCCCGCCACCAGCTTGCCCAACTGGGGCAGCACCTTGAACGAATACCAGTCGTACACCTTTTCCAGCGGCTTGGCCACTTTCGAGAACTCCAGCACCAGCAGCTTGCCGCCGGGCTTGAGCACACGGCACATCTCGGCAATCGCCAGGTCCTTGTGCGTCATGTTGCGCAGGCCGAAGGCCACACTCACCACGTCGAAATGTGCGTCCGGGAACGGCAGTTTTTCGGCATCACAAACCGTCGTCGGCAACACCACACCCGCGTCGATGAGGCGGTCACGCCCCACACGCAGCATGGCTTCATTGATGTCGGTGTGCACCACGCGGCCCGATGCACCCACTTTTTTGGAGAACGCCAGCGCCAGGTCGCCCGTGCCACCCGCAATGTCCAGCACCTGGCTGCCTTCGCTGAGGTTGGCCACCATGACCGTGTAGGCCTTCCAGGCACGGTGCATGCCCGCCGACATGAGGTCGTTCATCACGTCGTACTTGGAGGCCACGGCGTCAAACACACCGCGCACGTGGCGTGCTTTTTCCTGTTCATCCACCGACTGAAAACCAAAATGCGTGGTGCTCATAAGAATCATGCTAGGCGCCTGGGCGCCAGAGGTACAGCGACAACCCCGCACTGAAATGGGGCTTGTGTCGCAATTAGGACAACGCCACTCAAAGAAAAATGGCCGCCAGCGCCCATTCACATTGCGCTAGCAGCTCTTCTTTTAATAGCACATCAATCAACAAGGGCTTCTGCGACTACCCCTCAATGGCTACCGCAGCCGTGGCCGCCCGCACCACCTTTGGGCGACATAGCGGCGTCGCGGTCCGCGCCCGCAGCGGCCAGCCGCTCGGTGTACTGGGTCCACAGCGCGTCTTGCTGCTGGCCCAATTCGTAGAGGTAATCCCAGCTAAAGATCCCACTCTCGTGACCATCAGAAAACGTGGGCTTGACCGCGTAGTTGCCCACGGGCTCCAGGTGGACCAGCGTGACCTCCCGCTTGCCCGTCTGCAGCACTTCCTGGCCTGGTCCATGGCCCTGCACTTCGGCCGACGGTGAATACACACGCATCAGCTCGAACGGAATGCGGAACGTGGTGCCATCAGAGAACCCTACTTCGAGCACCCGCGATGCCTCGTGCACCGTGATTGCCTGCGGCGTGGGCGCGCCCGCTTTCAAACCTGCCATGGATTCACCTGTGAGAAAACTGTTGTCAGAAACGACGTCGGTGATTGTCCCACCCGCCGTAGATCCCACCACCCAGAGGGCCGGGAGACGTTCCACCACCCTGCAGGGCGCCCGTCACGCAGCAGCCAGGGGCGCCAGCTGTAGACGCAAGGCGCTTTCCAGCGCTGGCAGCAGCGCCTGCACGGCAGCCTCTTGCGCCGCAGGGCTGGGCCGCTGCGCAGCCGCCCACACTGGCGAGGGGAAGTGGCTGTCCCAGTCAAACCGCGCAATCACATGCCAGTGCAGGTGCGGCACCATGTTGCCCAGCGCGGCGATGTTGACCTTGGTGGGCGACAGGTGCTGGCGCAGGGCCTGCTCCACCACCGTCACGGCCTCCATGCAGTGGGCGCGTTCGGTAGCAGCCAGGTCCGAGAACTCGGCCACATGCGCATTCCAGACCACGCGGTAGAAGGCAGGAAACCCCGCCTCCTGCGCACGGATGACCCGCAGGCGCTCACCGCGCCAGACCAATGCGCCACCGTCTTCGGCGCACAAAGGGCAGACCATCAGACCAGCACCCGCTCAATGCCGCCCTGGTTGGCGCGCTGCACGTAGTCGGGCATCCAGTTCTCGCCCAGGATTTCGCGCGCCATCTCGACCACGATGTAGTCGGCTTCGAGCAGACCGTTGTTCAGGTCGCCTTCGTAGCGGTTCAGGCCCTGCAGGCAGCTCGGGCAGCTGGTGAGGATCTTCACGTTGTCCTGCGCGCCCACGGCGCCCGGCCCCGTTCCGGTGGCCTTCATGATCTCGCGCAGCTGGGCCTCGCCCTTCTTGATTTCTTCTTCCTTGCGGAAGCGCACCTGCGTGGACACATCCGGGCGCGTCACGCCCAGCGTGCCGGACTCTCCGCAGCAGCGTTCGCTCTTCAAGACCTGCTCGCCCACCAGCGCCTTCACGGTCTTCATCGAGTCCTGCAGCTTCATCGGGTTGTGGCAAGGCTCGTGGTACAGGTACGCCCCCTTGCCCTGCAGGCTGACGCCCTTTTCGAGCAGGTACTCGTGGATGTCGATGATCCGGCTGCCCGGGAAGATCTTGTCGAATTCGTAGCCCTGCAGCTGGTCGTAGCAGGTGCCACAGCTCACCACCACGGTCTTGATGTCAAGGTAGTTGAGCGTGTTGGCCACGCGGTGGAAGAGCACCCGGTTGTCGGTGATCATCTTCTCGGCCTTGTCGAACTGGCCCGAGCCGCGCTGGGGGTAGCCGCAGCACAGGTAGCCCGGGGGCAGCACGGTTTGCACCCCGGTGTGCCACAGCATGGCCTGCGTGGCCAGGCCGACCTGGCTGAACAAGCGCTCCGAGCCACACCCCGGGAAATAGAACACCGCTTCCGTCTCGGCCGTGGTGGTGGCCGGGTTGCGGATGATCGGCACGTAGTCCTTGTCCTCGATATCGAGCAGCGCGCGCGCCGTCTTCTTGGGCAATCCCCCCGGCAACTTCTTGTTGATGAAGTGGATCACCTGCTCCTTGATCGGAGCCGTGCCCACCGTCGCCGGCGGCTTGGCCGTCTGCTTGCGGCCCACCTTGCGCAGCAGGTCCACGGCGAGGCGCTGGGCCTTGAAGCCCACGTCCACCATGGCCGAACGCATGAACTTGATGGTGTCCGGGTTGGTGGCGTTGAGCATGGTCATCGCCAGCGCGTTGCCAGGCCGGAACGTCTTCTTGCCCATCTTGCGCAGCAGGTTGCGCATGTTCATGGTGACGTCGCCGAAGTCGATCTTCACCGGGCAGGGGCTTTCGCACTTGTGGCACACCGTGCAGTGGTCGGCCACGTCCTCGAACTCCTGCCAGTGCTTGATGCTCACGCCCCGGCGGGTCTGCTCTTCGTACAAAAACGCTTCGACCAGCAGCGAGGTCGCCAGGATCTTGTTGCGCGGGCTGTACAGCAAATTGGCGCGCGGCACGTGCGTGGAGCACACGGGCTTGCACTTGCCGCAGCGCAGGCAGTCCTTGACCGAATCGGCAATGGCGCCGATGTCGCTCTGCTGCATGATCAGCGACTCATGCCCCATCAGGCCGAAACTGGGGGTGTAGGCATTCGTCAGGTCGGCCTGCAAGGCGGGCTTCGACGCCGAATTTGAAGCCCAATTGACCCCCAGCGCCTGTCCATCATGCGCCAACAGCTCCTGGTTTCGGAGCAACTTACCCTTGTTGAAGCGGCCCTCGGGGTCCACCCGCTGCTTGTACTGCGCAAACGGCAGCAGCTCTTCGTCGGTCAAGAACTCCAGCTTGGTGATGCCAATGCCGTGTTCGCCCGAAATCACGCCGTCCAGGCTGCGCGCCAGCACCATGATGCGACCCACCGCTTCGTGCGCGGTCTGCAGCATCTCGTAGTCGTCGCTGTTGACCGGGATGTTGGTGTGCACGTTGCCGTCGCCGGCGTGCATGTGCAGCGCAACCCACACGCGGCCCTTGAGCACGCGCTTGTGGATGGCCACCGCCTCGTCCAGGATGGGCTTGAACGCGGCGCCGGTGAAGATGCCTTGCAGCGGCCCACGCAGCTGGGTCTTCCAGCTCGCGCGCAGCGTGTGGTCCTGCAGTTGGGGAAACAGGGTTTCCACACCGTGCAGCCAGCCTTGCCACAGCGCGCGGACCTCCTCCACCAAACCGATGGCTTGGGCCACGCGCTCCTGCAGCAGCTCCGGCGAGGGCACCTCGTCATCGGCGTCGTGTTTGCCCAAGGGCAGGTTGCCGCGCGCGAAGAACTCGGTCAGCGCGTCGCACAGCTTGATCTTGTTGCGCAGGGAGAGCTCGATGTTGATGCGCTCGATGCCGTCGGTGTACTCG
>JADMJR010000068.1 GCA_018780365.1 Acidovorax sp.
TGGCGCGGCCCAAGCCAGCGACCGCCGCGCAAGGGCCGCCCCGCCGCGCTGGCGGTGTCCTCCTTCCCAGCGAAGCCGAGAGAAGGGGGAAGGCGCGAAGCGCCTCAGGGGGTTGTACCCTATCTAGCCTCCCGTAACGATGCTCACGCCCCCATCCACCGCCAGCCACTGGCCGGTGATGTGTTTGCCCGCGTCGGATGCGTACAGCGCGCACAGGCCCTTCAAGTCCTCGTCATCGCCCAGGCGGCCCAGCGGAGCGTGCGCAGCCAGCGCTTCCTCGCCCATCGCCTTGAGCGTCCCCACCGTCATCTTGCTCGGGAAGAAGCCCGGGCAGATCGCATTGACGCGGATGTTGTACGCGCCCCATTCGGCGGCCAGCGCACGCGTGAAGTTGATCACTGCGCCCTTGGAGGTGTTGTAGGCAATGGTGTTCATGCCCTTGGGGTTGCCGCCCAGGCCGGCGATGGACGCCACGTTGATGATGCTGCCGCTGCGGCGGCCAATCATGCTGTGCTTGGCGATGTGCTGGCTGAGGATGAAATAGCCGCGCACGTTCAGGTTCATCACCTTGTCCCAGGCGTCCACCGGGTGGTCTTCGGCGGGCGCACCCCAGGCGGCACCGGCGTTGTTGATGAGGATGTCCACATGGCCCAGGCGCTCCAGGGTTTCATCGGCCAGGCGGCGGATGTCGACCTCGTTGGCGCAGTCGGCGGCGATCCAGCGGGCGTCGATGCCTGCGGCCTGCAGCTCGGCGGTGGCTTCTTCCAGGTCGGACGCCTTGCGCGAGCTGAGCATGATCTTGGCGCCGGCCTCGCCCAGCGCATGCGCCAGTTGCAGGCCCAGGCCGCGCGATCCGCCGGTCACGAGCGCGGTCTTGCCGGTCAGGTCAAACAGTTGTTGGATGGTGCGTGTCATGGTGTCTCCTTGGGTTTATAGGGGTCTGATCGAGGTCTGTCGTCGGTCGCTCCGGTGCCGGAAGTGCAGGGCACGACACCCGCCGGGCCGGGTTGCATCAGGCAACGATTGTGCGACGCAATGCGGGGCCATTGTGTCGCCACCGTGTCGGTGCGGGATCAGGGGGTGGGGTCGGCCTTGAGGCGCGCGCGCACGGCGATCAGCACCACGCCAACCGCAGCCACCACGGCCCCGCCCACCACCAGCACCCAACCCGTGGTCGCGTCGGTGCGGGCCGTGGCAAAGCCCAGCACCAGCGTGAGCAGGCCGCCGTAGATCAGCACCCAGATGAGCTTGTGCAGGCGCTGCAGCGTATGGGGAGCAGCCATGGTCAAAACGCCTCTTCCGGGAAGCTCGCGCAGGTGGCATCGCGTGTGCTCACCACCTGCAGCCAGGCGCCGATCTTGGGCAACTCGTAATGGAAGAAGTAGCGCATGGAGCCCATGCGGCCCACGCTGGCGGGCTGGGCCAGTGCGGCGTCTTGGGCCAGCGTGGCCAGGGCCAGGTCCAGCCACACCCAGGCCAGCACCGTGTGGCCAAAAGCCTGCATGTAGGGCACGGCATTGGCCAGCGCATCGGCCGGCTGGCCCGTGGCCCAGGCGGCCTTGGTGGCAGCGCCCACCTGCTGCAGCGCCGCGCCCAGTGCATTGGCATGTGTGGCCAGTGCGGGCACCTGGATCGCACGCTCAATGGTGGCGTTGATGCGCCCGGCCAGCAGTTGCAGGCCGCGCCCATTTTCCATCAGCACCTTGCGGCCCAGCAGGTCCATGGCCTGGATGCCGTGGGTGCCTTCGTGGATCATGTTCAGGCGGTTGTCGCGCCAGTACTGCTCCACCGGGAAGTCGCGCGTGTAGCCGTAGCCACCGTGGATCTGGATGGCCAGGCTGTTGGCCTCCAGGCAGAACTCGCTGGGCCAGCTTTTGGCGATGGGCGTGAGCACCTCCAGCAGCAGGCGGGCTTCGTCGGCCGCAGCGGCGTCGCCCGTGTGCTGCTCGTCCACCAGGCGGGCACAGAACAGGTTGAGCGCCAGCGCGCCCTCGCCATACGACTTCTGGGCCAGCAGCATGCGCTTCACATCCGCGTGTTCAATGATGCGCACCTGGGGCTGGGCGGCATCCTTGACCACCGCCGCAGCGCCTGCCGCATCCTTGGGGCCCTGCACGGGGCGGCCCTGGGGGCGGTTCTTGGCGTAGTCCAGGCTGGCGTAGTAGCCCGCCAGGCCCAGCATGGTGGCGGCCATGCCGATGCCGATGCGCGCCTCGTTCATCATGTGGA
>JADMJR010000178.1 GCA_018780365.1 Acidovorax sp.
GCACGTTCTTCACCGGGATCACCGTGTTGAGCAGGTCGATGCCGGGCTGGTGGTACACGCAGGTGTCGAAGTACACGTTGTTCATCAGGTGCTCGTCGAGCAGCGGCTTCTTCATCTCCTGCGCCAGGCCCCGGAAGCGGCCCCAGTGGTAAGGCACCGCGCCGCCGCCGTGCGGGATCAGGAACTTGAGCGTGGGGAAGTCCTTGAACAGGTCGCCCTGGATGAGCTGCATGAAGGCCGTGGTGTCGGCGTTCAGGTAGTGCGCGCCGGTGGTGTGAAAGCACGCGTTGCAGCTGGTGCTCACGTGGATCATGGCGGGCAGGTCGTACTCCACCATCTTTTCGTAGATGGGGTACCAGTGCTTGTCGGTCAGCGGGGGGCTGGTCCAGTGGCCACCAGACGGATCGGGATTCAGGTTGATGCCCACCGCGCCGTATTCGTGCACGCACTTTTCCAGCTCGGGGATGCAGGTGGCGGGATCGACACCGGGCGATTGCGGCAGCATGGCCACGGGCACGAAGTGGTCGGGGAACAGCGTGGAGACGCGAAAGCAGAGCTCGTTGCAGATGGCCGCCCAGGTGCTGGACACATTGAAGTCGCCAATGTGGTGGGCCATGAAGCTGGCGCGCGGGCTGAACAGCGTGATGTCACTGCCGCGCTCCTTCATCAGCTTGAGCTGGTTGGTCTCGATGGACTCGCGCAGCTCGTCGTCGCTGATCTTGAGGTCGCTGACCTTCGGCATCGAAGCCGGGTCCTTGATGCTGGCGATCTGCGCGTTGCGCCAGTTCTCCAGCGCCTTGGGGGCCGTGGTGTAGTGGCCGTGGCAGTCGATGATGAGGCTCATTTTTGGGTGCTCCTGGAAGGTGTTCTTGTGATTGGTCAGGCAGGGGTCATGCCCTGCTTTTGCTTGGCTTCGGCCGCAGCGGGCGAAGCCAGGTAGGCCAGCAGTGCATGCGCGGCATCCACCTGCTGCGACAACGCGCCGACGCCCGCTGAAAACGTGGTGGTGATCTGGATGGCCGGTGGCAGCGGGCCCACGATCTGGATGCCCTGCACATGCAGCAACTCGCTCAGTTGCTGAAAGCCCAGCGCCACCTCGCCCTTGGCCACCAGCGAGCCCACCGGCACCCCGGGGGGCGCCTGCACCATGCGCGGTGCGATCTGTTCGGCAATGCCCCAGCGCTCAAAAAGCTTGGCCAGTGCCACGCCACTGGGGCCGGTGGACAGGCTGATGCTGGGCGCGGCCAGCACAGCCTGGCGCACGGCGTCTTCGGTGCTGAGGTCGGGCAGCGGCGCACCTGCGGGCACAGCCACGGCCACGCCGGAGTGCACCCAGTCCACCTTGCTGCCGGGCAGCAGGTGGCCTGCGGTCAAAAGCTTGTCGATGGCGTCGGCAGCGAGGATGACCACGTCGAACACCTCGCCTGCCGCCACGCGCTTGGCCGCATCCACACCACCCACCGATTCGATCTGCACCGGGCTGGCCTCGGGAGCGCTGGCGGCATAGGCCGCCGTCAGCTCGGCCAGCACCTGGCGGGTGGCCATGGAAGAGATGCCGCGAAGCAGCGGTGCGGTGGTCATGGGTGTTTGTCTCCTGGCGGGCTCTGCGCGGGCTCCTGAGGGGCCGCGTGGAAAGCCGCAACGGGGCTTTCTGTGGCACCGATTGTGGAGAGGGCGGCTGCATTCATGAAGTCGGCACCCGCACTACCAGCTATATCATTCCGTGATTGTTGACCCACAGCTATTGCAAATAGCAGAGAGCCTTGCCCATGGACCTCAAGCAGATCGAATACTTTGTGCGGGTGGCCGAACTGGGCAGCTTCACGCGCGCCTCGGTGGTGCTGGACATTGCCCAGCCCGCGCTGAGCCGCCAGGTGCGCCTGCTGGAGGTGGAGCTGCGCCAGAACCTGCTGGTGCGCAATGGCCGGGGTGCCACGCCCACCGAGGCGGGCAAGCTGCTGCTAGAGCACGGGCGCGGCATCCTGCACCAGGTGGAGCGCGCGCGCGAGGAGCTGGGCCGCGTGCGCGGCGCCCTCGCCGGGCGTGTGGCCATTGGCCTGCCGCCCAGCATTGCCAAGGTGCTGACCGTGCCGCTGACCCGCGCCTTCCGCGTGAAGCTGCCCGATGCGGCGCTGGCCATCAGCGAAGGGCTGTCGGTGGCCATGCGCGAGTCACTGACCACCGGGCTGCTCGACATCGCACTGCTCTACAACACGCCCCCCGCGCCGGGCATCGAGATCACGGCGCTGCTGGAGGAAGACCTGTTCCTGGTGCAACGGCGTGGTGGCGCACAACCCGGTGCCGAGGCCGACACCAGCACCCCGCTGCCCCTGGGCGATCTGCCCCGGTATCCGCTGGTCATCCCCACGCGCCCCAACTCGATCCGGATGCTGGTGGAGTCTGAACTGGCCACGCGCGGCAAACGCCCGCAGATCAGCCTGGAGATTGACGGCGTGGCCGCCATCCTGGACCTGGTGGCCGACGGCGCGGGCTGCGCCGTCCTGCCCATGAACGCCGTCACCACCTCGGGCAAGCCCGAGGTGTTCAGCACCCGCCCCATCCACGGCGCGAGCAGCGATGACGGAAACGACGACGGCGCCCGCCTGCGCAGCAAGCTCTACCTGGCCGTGAGTTCGCAGCGCCCGGCGACGCTCACGCAGCAGGCGATGGCCGACTTGATTCGCACCACGCTACAGGCGTTGTACAAGGCGCCGGGCTGAGTCTCCGTTCGGGCCCGCGCAACCTCCTCAGCGTTCAGGGGTTTCCTTGCGCAAACTGTCCAACACCCTGTCCGCATAGTCCTGCCAGCGCGCATCCTTGGGCAGGTCCGCAAACACACCGGCACGCGCCAGGTCGGCCACCCACTGCTGTTTGTCGGCAATGGCCGATGTCATCAGCGGCTCCATGCCGGCTTCGCCCACGGTGCGGGCCGACTCGCGCATCTCTTCGGCGCGGCGCTGGCCGTGCTGCACCACGCGGCTGAAGAAATAGCGGCCCTGCTGGTGCCAGTCGATGGACGGGAAGGTCTCGGCCAGTGTAGGCAGCACATGGTCTTCCACGCCGTAGTGGCGGGCGGTGGCGTAGCTCTCGATCACCAGCGCCTCCAGGCCCTTGATCATCACGCTGCGGCACATCTTGATGGCGCTGGCCACGCCCAGCTGGTCGCTGACCGGCTTGGCATCCATGCCCCAGACCTGCAGCACGGGCGCCAGCGCGGCCGCGTGGGGGCCGCCCAGCAGCATGGGCACGGCCATGCCATAGGGCGGCACCGAGGTCATCACGCCCGCCTCCACATACCGACCGCCGCGCGCCTCGATGCATTGCGCGGCCTGCTGCTTGGTGCCGGGCGATGCGGAGTTGAGGTCCAGAAACACCGCGCCCGGCGCGATGTGCGGCGCCACTGCCTCGGCCACCGCCAGCGTGCTGCTGGCTGTGACAGCCGACACGATGAGCTGGCGCCCGGCGCACAGCGCGGCCACACTGTCGGCCGCGTGCACGCCTGCGGCCTGCGCGTGGGACAGCGGCTCCGCCTGCTGCGCGGGGTGGACGAACTTCAGATCCCACACCACCAGATCGCCCACCCCCCGTGCGCGCAGGCCCGCCGCAAGGATGCGGCCCACCTCGCCGTAGCCGACGATGCCCAGGCGGTGCAATGGGAGCGTGTCTTGCTTCTCTTCAGTCTGCATGGTGCGGTCGGTGTTCAGTCACTGCCTGGGGATACCCGCGCGCTCGATCACGGCGCGCCAGCGTTCGATGTCGGACTTGAGCAGCGCGGCGGCCTGCTCGGGCGTGGAGGTGCGCGGCTCCACGTTGAGCGCGCGCAGCTGCTGCTGTACCGCAGGCGTGGCCACGGTGGCGGCCACCTCGCGCTGCAGGCGGTTCACCACGGCACGCGGGGTGCGTGCGGGCGCGGCCAGAGCGTTCCACGATGCGGCCACAAAACCCTTCACACCCGACTCCACCGCCGTGGGCACATCGGGCAAGGTGACAGACCGCTGCTCGCCCGCCACGGCCAGCACCCGCAGCGCGCCTGCACGCACCTGGGGCAGCGCGGGGCCGAGGATTTCCACGCCCATATCCACCTGGCGCCCCCGCAGCGCGGTGATGAGCGCGGGCGTGCCGTTGAAGGGCACCACCTGCGCATCGATGGCGGCACTGCTTTTGAACAGCTCGGCCGCAAGGTGCTGGGTGCTGCCGGTGTTGATGCTGCCGATGTTGAGCCGCCCCGGATGGGCGCGCGCATGTGCCAGCAGCTGGCCCAGCGTGCGGTGCGGCGAATCGGCAGGCACCAGCACCGCAATGTCGAACACGCCCAGCGTGCTGATGGGCGTGAAGTCGGCCAGGGTGTCGTAGGGCAGCGCCTTGAACAGGCTGGCCGTGACGGCCGTGCCGTTGGACATGAGGAACAGGGTGTGCCCGTCGGGCTCGGCGCGGGCCACGGCATCGGCCGCCACCACACCGCCTGCGCCCGGGCGGTTGTCGATGACCACCGGCTGCCCCAGCCGCGCCGCCAGGCCTGTGGCCACCGCGCGTGCCGTGAGGTCGCCCACGCCACCCGCAGCAAACGGCACCACGATGCGCAGCGGCTTGGACGGAAAGGCGGGCTGGGCCTGCAGCACACCCCAGGGCGCCAGTCCTAGTGCGGCCAACGCGCGGAGTGCGTTGCGGCGATCCATCGGCACCTTAGCCCCTCAGCCCACGAACTGCACCAGCCACAGCGAGATGGGCGGGAACACCAGCAGCAGCGTGGTGCGCACCACATCGCTGGCCAGGAAGGGCATCACGCCCTTGTAGCTCTCGGCAATCGGCACGTCCTTCGCCAGGCCGTTGACCACGTACACATTCAGGCCCACGGGCGGCGCCAGCAGGCCAAACCCCACGGTCATGAGCACCATGATGCCGAACCAGATGGCGGTGTGCTCCTGCGACATGCCGAAGTCCAGGCCCATGATCACCGGAAAGAAGATGGGGATGGTCAGCAGGATCATGGACAGCTCGTCCATCACCGCGCCCAGCACCACGTAAAAGAGCAGGATGCCCGCCACCACCATGTAGGGCGAGACGTTCCAGCCCTGGATCAGGCTGGCCAGCTGGCCGGGCACCTGCGTGAGCGCCAGCGCCGTGTTCATCATGTCGGCGCCGATGAAGATCATGAAGATCATCGCGCTGGCAGACGCGGTGGACAGGAAACACTGCTTGATCTTCTCCAGCGTCAGCTCGCGCTTGAGCAGCGCCGCGACAAAGGTGCAGGCCACGCCCACGCCCGCCCCCTCGGTGGGGGTGAACAGGCCGCCGTAGATGCCGCCAAACACCACCAGGAACACGACGGCGATGGGCAGCACGCCCAGCAGCGCCTGCAACGACATCTTGGGAAGATCCACCGTGTGGTCGGGCGCGTGGCCGGGGCGGATGCGCACGTAGATCGCAATCGCGATCATGTAGCCCAGCATGGCGATGATGCCGGGGATGGTGGCCGCTGCGAACAGCTTGGCAATGTTCTGCTCGGTCAGGATGGCATAGATCACCAGGGGCACCGAGGGCGGAATCAGGATGCCCAGCGTGCCGCCAGCTGCCAGCGTGCCCGTGGCCAGGCGACCCGAGTAGCCATGCCGCTTCATCTCGGGCAGCGCCACCGAGGTGATGGTGGCTGCGGTAGCAATGGATGAACCGCAGATCGCGCCAAACGCCGCGCTGGCCCCCACGGCGGCCATGGCCAGCCCGCCCTTGAAGCGCGCCATGAGCACGCTGGCAAACTGGAACAGCGCCTTGGAGATGCCCCCTTGTGTGGCGAAGTTGCCCATGAGGATGAACAGCGGGATCACCGACAGGTCATAGCTCGCAAACCGCGCAAACGCCAGGCCGTTGAGGTTGTTGAGAAACGGCGGCAGCCCCACCTGGTAGAGGTAGCCAAAGGCGCCTGCGGCAAACATGGCGGCCGCAATCGGCACGCGCACCACCATGAGCGCGAGCATCACGCCAAAGATCGAAAGAGCGAGGGCCAGCGGGCTCATGCGGCATCCTCCTCTTTCTGCGCCGGGCCGAAGGCCTGCGCCAGGGCAATCACCCCCGTCAGCAGCAGCGGTGGCACCATGAAGGCGTAGGTGATCCATTCAGGAAAGCCCAGCATCATGGTGGTGGTCATGGAATTGCGGGCACTGAGCCCCCCCGTGGCCGTGCGCCAGGCCAGCACAAGAAACAGGGCCGACAGCAGCAACGCGCCGAAGCGGTCCAGCCGGGCGTTCACGGCCGAGGAGACCCGGGCGGTGAAAAAGTCCACGATGATGTTCTGGCGGCGCAGCTGGCACCAGGGCATGAACAGTGCGATCGCGGCCCCTGCGGCCACGGCCGTGAGCTCGTAGTCGCCCAGGACGGTCCAGCCCGTGGTGTTGCGGCCCACAATGCTTGCACAGGTGACCAGCGTCACCCCCGTGAGAATGACCCCGGCCAGCACCGCGCAGGCCTGGGCGAGAAACGATAGGAACTTCAAGGCAGGGTCCTGTCAGAAAAATCAAACCGATCCGTCCCGGCAATCACCGGAGCGGATCGGCGTGCAGAGGCGCCCCCAGGCACGCCCGGGTGCGCCTGAAGGCAACACCGCACTTACTTGCTGTGTTTCTCGATCAGGGCCCGCGCCTCGGCAGCGAGCTTGACACCATCGATGCCCTTGCTCTTGACCTCGTTGATCCAGTCGGTCTCCACGGTCGATGCCGTGCGGCGCCAGCGCTGGGTTTCGGCCACGTCCAGGGCCACGATGTTGTTCTTGGCGCGCTCCGCAATCTGGCGGCCCACCTTGTCGCCTTCGTCCATGGCGCGGCCGAACATGGCGGCGGTCTCGATGCCGGAGTTCTTGTCGATCACGGCCTTGAGGTCGGGGGGCAGCTTGTCATAGCTGGCCTTGTTCATCGAGAACGCAAAGGTCTGCGTGTACAGGCCTTCCTTGCCGGCAAAGGTGGTGTGGTTCTTCACCAGCTCGGTCACCTTGAGCGAAGGCGTCACCTCCCACGGGATGGTGGTGCCGTCGATGGTGCCCTTGCTGAGCGCATCGGTCACCGCAGGCACAGGCATGCCCACCGGCGTGGCACCCAGCTTGGTGAGCATGTTGCTGATGATGCGCGAGCCGCCGCGCACCTTCATGCCGCGCAGGCTTTCCAGGCCGGTGACGGGCGTCTTGGTGTGGAACAGACCGGGGCCATGGGTGTGCACGGCGATCAGCTTCACGTCCTTGAATTCGTCGGCCGCGAACTTCTCGACATATTCCTGAATGGCACGCGAGGAGGCTTCGGCATTGCCGCTCATGAAGGGCAGCTCGAACACTTCCGTCTTGGGGAAACGGCCGGGGGTGTAGCCCAGCACCGTCCAGGTGAAGTCCACCACACCGTCGCGCGCCTGGTCGAACAGCTGCGGTGGCGCGCCGCCCAGCTGCATGGCGTGGAACAGCTGCACCTTGATCTTGCCGCCCGATTCGGCCTCGATCTTCTGGGCCCAGGGCACCAGGGCCTTGGCCGGGATGGTGGCCTGCGGCGGCAGCATCTGGTGCAGCCGCAAGGTCACGGTCTGCGCCATGGCGCTGCCCGCCGCCGTGACCAGGGCGGCTGCCCCCAGGGCCGTCAAGGCGGCGCGTCGCTTGAGGAAGTTCATTTTTTTGTCTCCGATCTCTGTATTTGTCTGCACATCTGTGGGGCCACACTCCGGGGCCGCAGAGGGCATGCGGCAGGGCGCCGGCGCCATTCCGCCCCCACTGTGCATGCTGCCACGGCCACATGCCAGTTCTATGGCGGACTTTCAGCTATGCCAGACCGTTATGAAACCGGTGAAACCCGCAGACGGACGATGAAGGCTCAGTGGCGGCGGATGAGCGCAAGGGCAGGCACATCGGCATGCGCCTGCCCGGCCGCCTGGGCCGACAGCGCGGCGCGCAGGTTGCGCTGGGCCAGGCGCGAGTGCTCGCGCAGGATGGCCTCGGCCCGCGCGCCTTCGTGGTGCTCGATGGCGTCGAGCAGCTGGCGGTGCTGGTCCTGCGCCACCACCAGCATGTCGCGCGCCTGGGGGGAGTGGGTCTGCACCAGCACAAAGGCCGACGGCGAGGCAAAAGGCAGGCCCTTGACCCGCTCCAGCTCGCGCGCCACCACGCTGCTGCCCAGCATGCGGCCCAGCAGCACATGGAACTGCGCGTTCAGCTCGACATACCGCGCAAAACCCTGGTCGTCCAGCGCTGGGGGCGCCAGCGTGGTGTCGATGGCGTCCAGGCAGGCGTGGGCGCAGGCCAGCACCGCGGGCGGCACCCCGCGCTCGGCCGCCAGGCGCGCCGCCAGCCCCTCCAGCGTGCCGCGCAGCGCAATCGCATCGGCCACATCGGCTTCGGAAAAGGTGCGCACGGCGTAGCCGCCGCCGGGCAGGCGCTGCAGCAGCCCCTCCTGCTCCAGCCGCATGAGCGCGGCGCGGATGGGCGTGCGCGACACCCCCAGCTTCTCGACGACGGCCAGCTCGGCAATGCGCGTGCCACCGGGCAGCTCGCCCGCCAGGATCATCTCGCGCAGGCGCAGTTGCGCTTTCACAGACTGGGATGCACCACCTTCGGCACCGTCGCCAAGGGTGGGCTCCGCTGCCAGGGATTCATTGGGGTTCATACACAAGAGAAAGAGATGGGGGTGGAGGCATCCATCGGAGCGGCGCCAACCCCGCTAATGTATACATAACAACCAACAAACCCACACACACCTTGAAGCACTCCCCTTGAAACCAGCGAACCATGGGCTATCGCATGCTGCGATAGCTGATTTATTGTGAATCAATGTATACATTGATGCCGCTTTTTTGCACAATCCGCCCAGCAAGCCCCACCCGCGCTGTGGCACACGCTCTGCAGCGGCGGCCTCCCCACGAAAAGAGACAAGCACCATGTATCCCAAGAACGCCTGGTACGTCGCCTGCACCCCCGACGAGATCGCCGACAAGCCCCTGGGCCGCACCATCTGTGGCGAGAAGATCGTCTTCTACCGCCCCGCCCCCGACCAGGTGGCCGCGCTGGACGACTTCTGCCCCCACCGGGGCGCCCCGCTGTCGCTGGGCACGGTGTGCGAGGGCCACCTGCAATGTGGCTACCACGGCCTGCGGGTGGAGTGCACGGGCAAGTCGGTGTCCATGCCCGGCCAGCGTGTGCAGGGCTTTCCCAAGGCGCGCAGTTTTCCGGTGGTCGAGCGCTATGGCTTCATCTGGGTGTGGCCCGGCGATGTGGCGCAGGCCGACCCCGCCACCATCCACCACCTGCCCTGGGCCGACAACCCCGAGTGGGCCTATGGCGGCGGGCTGTACCACATTGCCTGCGACTACCGCCTGATGATCGACAACCTGATGGACCTGACGCACGAGACCTATGTGCACTCCACCAGCATTGGCCAAAAAGAGATCGACGAGGTGCCCTGCAAAACCCGCGTGGAGGGCGACGAGGTCATCACCAGCCGCTTCATGGAGGGCATCGAGGCCCCGCCCTTCTGGCAGATGGCGCTGCGCATGAACGGCCTGCCCGACGACCAGCCCGTGGACCGCTGGCAGATCTGCCATTTCACGCCGCCCAGCCATGTGCTCATCGAGGTGGGCGTGGCGCTGGCGGGCCACGGCGGCTACAACGCCCCGGCGGACAAAAAGGCATCGAGCATTGTGGTGGACTTCATCACGCCCGAGACCGACACCTCCATCCACTACTTCTGGGGCATGGCGCGCAACTTCAAGCCGCAGGACCCCTCGCTCACCACCCAGATCCGCGACGGCCAGGGCAAAATTTTTGCCGAGGACCAGGAGATGCTGGAGCTGCAGCAACAGAACCTCACCCGCTACCCCGACCGCAAGCTGCTCATGCTCAACATCGACGCCGGAGGCGTGCAGTCGCGCAAGATCCTGGACCGCTTCCTGGCCGCCGAACGCGCCCCCGCACCACAGCCAGGGGTGGCCGCATGACCGCGCAGGAAACCCTGCAGGTCCGCGTCGTCGCGAAGCGGGCCGAGGCCGAAGGCATCACCAGCTTTGCGCTGGCGCGGGTGGATGGTGCTGCGTTGCCGCCGTTCAGCGCGGGCTCGCACATCGACGTGCACCTGCCGGGTGGTCTGACGCGCCAGTATTCGCTGTGCAACGCCTCGCACGAGTCGCATTTCTACCGCATTGCCGTGCTGCGCGATGCCGCCTCGCGCGGCGGATCGGTGGCCATGCACGACAGCGTGCACGAGGGCGACCAGCTGACCATCAGCACACCCCGCAACCACTTCGCCTTGCACCCCGCGCAGCGCACCGTGCTGCTGGCGGGTGGCATTGGCGTCACGCCGCTGTTGTGCATGGCCGACCGTCTGGCCCACACGGGCGCCGACTTTGCGCTGCACTACTGCACCCGCTCGGTGGAGCGCACGGCCTTTGCGCGCGAGATCGCGGCGTCGCCCCTGGCACCACACACGCATTTCCATTTCGATGCGGGTGCGCCCGAGCAGAAGCTGGATCTGGCTGCCGCGCTGGCCGCGCCCGGTGCGGACAAGCGCCTGTATGTGTGCGGCCCCGCAGGCTTCATCGACCATGTGGTGGCCACCGCCAAGGCCATGGGCTGGGCGTCGGACAACATCCACCTCGAATACTTTGGCGCCCCGGCGCAGGACACCTCGGGCGACCAGGGTTTTGAAGTGCGCATTGCCAGCACCGGCAAGGTCTACGCCATTGCGCCCGATGTGTCGGTGGTGGAGGCGCTGCGCGGCCAGGGCATCGACATCCTCACCTCGTGCGAGCAAGGTGTGTGTGGCACCTGCCTCACGCGCGTGCTGGAGGGCGAGGTGGACCACCGCGACATGTACCTGACGGATGAGGAAAAGGCGAGCAACGAGCAGTTCATGCCCTGCTGCTCGCGTGCGCACAGCAAGTTGCTCGTCCTGGACTTGTGAAACTCCTGATTTGATAGCTGCTAGCGCAATACCAACGCGCGCCAGCAGCCTATTTCATTCAAAAAATCACTCGTCAGACGCGGCCCGGATGGTGTCGCGGCCATTGCGGTCCTTCACGCGGCCCAGGTCGGTGTCGAGCGCGCGCGCCAGCTTGTCCACCGCGCCGATGAAGGCATTGGCCATCTTGTCGGCCTCGTCGCTCACGGTGACGGGCTGGCGGCCCGTCACCCGGGCCTCGATGCGGCAGCGTTTGTCGTTCGCCCCCGACTTGCCCGCATCCAGATCGGACAAAAACACCTCCAGCCGCGTCACATGGTCCTGGAACCGCAGCAGACGGCTTTTGGATTCGCCCGTGATCCATTGCGCCAGCGACTCTCCGCCTTCGATGTGGTCATCGGTGTTGACTTGTACTTGCATGGTGATGCTCCTTGAGAGTGGATTCCGGAAAGACACAGCCGCCACGCCAGCCAGGCGCCACAGCCATCCCGCGAACCTCCATCGTCGCACCTTTGGAAGGCCCCGCCGTCAAAACGTGTTTACGACCCTTGCGAGATCGCAAACAGGTTTCAGAAACCTGCGCGGCGCTGCAACAGCGCTTGTTGGGTTCTATCCGTGGGCCAGCGTTTTCGCCTCAGAGCTTGTCCAGCGCCACGGCGGGTGACCAGTCGGTCCCCTCCGGCAGGGCCCGCGCCACGGCCACGCGCTCCTGCAGGCGCAGCGCAGCCAGGTCGCCGGGCTGCCGCTGCAGCACCTGCGCCAGGGACTGCGTGGCGCCATCCCAGTCACGGGAATGGAAGGCGTCGAGCGCGGCCTGGCTGGCCTGGCCCACGGCGGCATCGTCACAGGGCGTGAACACACGCACCGGCGCGGTCTTGCCTTTGACGATCACATCGTCCAGCGCGCGCAGCGCCACCGTGGGCGGCAGCTGCGCTGCGGTGGCGGCCGACAGCAAAATGCCGGTGCCAAAGGCCTTGTTGGCACCCTCCAGGCGGGCGGCCAGGTTCACGGCATCACCAATCGCGGTGTACGAAAAGCGCTGCTCCGAACCCACATTGCCCACCACCACCCGCCCCGTGTGCAGGCCTATGCGCATGTGGATGGGCGGCAACCCGCGCGCGCGCAGGTCGGCCACCAGCGCCTGCATGGCCTGCTGCATGGCGATGGCGGCACGCACGGCGTTTGCAGCATGCTGCGGGTCATCCAGGGGCGCGCCCCAGAAGGCCATCACCGCGTCGCCGATGAACTTGTCCACCGTGCCGCCTGTAGCGTGCACGATGGGCGTCATGGCGTTGAAGTAGCCGGTGAGCACCTCCACCGTCTGCTCGGCGCTGAGCTGCTCGGACAAGGTGGTGAAATTGGCCAGGTCGGTGAACATGAGCGTGACCTCGCGCGCCTCGCCGCCCAGGCGCATCAGCTCGGGGTGCGCAATCAGCCGCGAGACCACGGCGGGCGGCAGGTACTGCGCGAGCATGGCACGCGTCTGGCGCGCCCGCTGGCGCACCAGGGCATAGGCCATCAGCGCCGCCGCCGCATAGATGGCCACGGCCGCTGCGGCAGGCAGCAGCGGCGGCCACCACAGCCGAAAGTGCGCAAACAGCCCCCACGACACCAGCCCCATCGCCACCACCAACGCGGCCGTGAGCGCGGCGGCGCCCGCCGGGTGCAGTCGGCGGCTGGCCCACAGCAACACCGGCAGCAGCAGTGCGGTGAGCGCCAGCGTCCAGCCCTCCGAGACACTGCGCAGCCCGCCGCCCGTGAGGTAGTTGTCCACCAGCGTGGCCTGCAGCTCCACACCCGGGAACAGGCGCTCGCCACCGGCTGTGCCGAAGGGCGAATTGAACAGGTCGGCCTGTGCGCGTGTGAGTTCGGTGGCCGTGCGTGCGGAGCGCCCCACCAGCACGATCTTGCCCTTGAAGAAACCAGCGGGCAGCAGGCCGGGCTCCAGCGCCTGGTAGTACGAGCGGGTATCAAAAGTGCCGCGCGCCCCCCGGTAGCCGATCCAGTCGAAGTGGTGCAGAGCCTGCCGCTGGCCACGCGCCTCGGCCGCACGCTGGGCCAGCCGCAGCGCAAACCCCTCGCGCGCCACCGGGGCGCGCCGCACCACAAAATCATCGTGGGGCTCCACCCCGGCATCGCCCGCATCGGCGCCTGCGTCCAGAAAACGCGGCAGCGGCAGCACCTCCATCCACAACGCGGCGTTGCTGCTGTCGATCTTCTCGCGCGTGGCGGCCAGCACCACCGGGCCAGCACCCGCAATGGCACGGTCCAGGGCCGCGTCTTCGGCCTCGGTGGAGGGGTCGGCGAACACGATGTCCAGGCCCACGGCGGCGGCCCCTTCGGCGTGCAGGCGCTGCAGCAGGGCCGCATGCACGCTGCGCGGGAACGGCCAGGCCTGCTGCAGCTCCTGGAACGTGGGCTCGTCGATCGCCAGAATCACCACCGGCAGCGCCGTGCGCTGCGGCGCCGTCAGCGCGGTGAGCACGTCAAAGGTCTTGAACTCCAGCGCATGCCAGGTGCGGGTGAACGTGGCCGCCCCCACCAGCAGCAGTGCCAGCACGCAGGCGGCCAGGGGCAGCACCTGCTGTCGGCGCCATGCAGCGCGCGATGCAGCGTCAGAAGCGGTAGCGGGCGTCCAGGACATAGCGGGTCTTGCGGCGGTCGGACTTGGGCGCCCACAGGTTCAATGCGGCCACACCCACCACCCAGTGTTTGTCCTGCGACTCCCAGAACCCCATCAGGTCCCCCCCCCAGCCCGGGGCCATGCGGGTGAGGTTTTCCTGGTCTTCAAATCGCTCCGACCGGTACACGGCGCGGCCACTCACATACAAGCGCTGCGGGCTGACCCAGGTGGCGCCCAGCACGGCCGTGTGGCGCGGGATGTAGGGGATGCGGCCCACGGCCCCGTCGGCGTCGTAGCTGCGGCTTTCGCTGCCCTGGTACAGGTATTTGGCATAGCCCGACCAGCGGCGGCTGAACATGTGGTTGACGCCTGCGCCCAGGGTCTTGAGCGTGCCGGTGTCAAAACTGGGCGTGTCTTCCAGCAGGTCGGTGGTCGAGAGGTTGACCATCTGCGCGTTGCGCATTTCCTCCAGAAACGGCAGGCTGGGCGTGCGCAGGTCCACGCCCACGGTGCCCGGGTTGCGCACGCGCAGGTGGTCGGCCCGCAGGCTCACGAAGGTGCTTCTGCCCAGCTCCATGCCCAGCTGCGCCACCACACGCTTGTGGCGGCCACCCGCTTCGACGAGGCGGTCTTCTACCGGGATGCCCGCTGTCTCCACACTGGTGAGGGTGGAGACACTCAGGGGCCGCAGCCAGTCCTGGTAGGCCATGCGCACCGTGGTGCCCGCTGCGGGTTGCCACACCACACCGACGCGCGGCGTGACCACCCGCTCCATCTCGGCGCGGCGTGCCTGCTCTTCGCCCAGGTGGTCCAGGTTCACGAGGTAGCTTTGGGTCAGGCCGTCCACCCGGTGGCGGATCTGCTGCAGGCCCAGGGCCGCGTCCAGGTTCAGCGCCGGGTCCAGGCGCTGGGTGGTGGCCAGGGTCAGGCCGGTGTAGCGCCGGTCCACGTTGTTGTAACCGGCCACCAAAAGAGAGTCGCGGTAGGTACCCACGCCCGGGATGTCGGCCGCCACGGCGGCCTCTCCGGCGATCAGGTTGTGCTGGCGCTCGCGCACATGCTCCAGCGCCAGGCTCCAGCGGCTGCCGGGGGCGGTGTCCACCGTGTGGCGCAGTTGCAGGTCGTTGAACTGCTTCTTCGGCAAACTGCTCACGCCCATCAGGCTGATGAACGGGGGCTCCAGGTACAGCGTGGGATAGCGCTGCAGCAGGATGTGCTCCACGCTGCGGCCGAGCTTGATCCAGGTCTGCTCGGTAGGCCCCCAGCGGTAGGCCAGGCCCACGGCGCCCTGGGTGCTCTGATTGTCCAGGGCCGTTTCGAACAGGTTCTGGCTGGCCAGGCGCATGTCGAACTGGTTCACATAGGCAAACAGGTTGATGCGTTCGGTGGGCTGCATGCCAGCGCCCACCGTCACAACGCGTGCGCGCACGTCGCCGTAGCCCCCGCGCACGGCGGGCGCATTGTTGACCTGCAGATCAAACGGGAACTCGCTGGCGTTGGCCGACTGGGCCTTGAAGAACCACGACACGGGCACATGGGTGTTGTTCATGCCGTTGAGCGTGACGGCGGGGGCGCGCATGCGGTAGAGGTCGCGGTCCAGTGTCACACCCACCGCCCCATGCGCCCCGGGCTGCTGCAGCAGCGACGCATACCGCTGGCTCGCGCCAAACGCCATCGGGTCGGTGAGGAAGCCCTGGAACAGCGCGGAGTTCTTGTTGAACTCGCCCGCGTAGCGGTCTGCCATGAACAGGTGGCTGCCGCCCCAGTACGGGTAAAAGCTCTGCTGCGCCAGCTCCAGCGCCCAGTCTTCCATGCCAAAAAAGGCCAGCGATGCGCCCAGGTTGGCGCTGCCCTTCTGGTCGTTGGCGATCTGGTTGAGCGACTTGAGGTAGGGCATGCGCTCCACGGCGGCGCGGGCCGCTTCCACGGCCTCGCCGGGCTGGAACAGGTCGGTGTGGATCTGCGCGAGCAGCATGTGGGGCACGGGGTCCTTGTCGTCCAGCACGATGGCCTGGTGCAGGGTGGATAGCGCATCCTGGTGGCGGCCCAGCTGGTAGTAGGCGACGGCCGTCCAGGTCTTGGCGCGGGCATAGCGCGGCTCCATCACGCCCGCGCGCAAGAACGCATCCAGCGCGGCCTGCGGGTTGCCCTGCTTGAGGTGCAGCAGGCCCTGGCCGGTGAGTGCCACGTAGTCCGCCGGGTTGTCGCTCAGGGCCGTGGCAAAGGCCGCACCGGCTTCGGTGAACTGGTTCACAAAAGTCTCCAGCGTGCCCAACTCACCCCAGGTGCCGGGCTGCTGGGGCGACAGCGCCAGCGCACGTTGCAGGTTCTCGCGGGCGGGGCGCGGGTCTTCGCGCTCGGCATGTGCACTGCCCAGGCCCTGCCAGGCACGCGCATCGCCAGCGGCCAGCTGCGTGGCCTCGGTGTAGGCGGCCAGCGTGGCGGGCGCATCGCCCCAGCGCCGTGCCAGTTCGGCCCGCACCAGCGCCACTTCGGCATGGGCTGTGGCCTGCACGGGGGCCAGCGCGGCGCTGGCCTCGTCCACGCGGTCGCTCAGCATCAGCACACGGGCCAGCTGGGCCGTCAGCGCGGGGTGGGCGGGCCAGCGCTGCAAAGCCGTGCGCAGCGTGTTGGCGGCTGCGGCGCCTTCGCCCTCCACCAGCTGCACGTCGGACTGCATGAGCCAGGCGGGGAGCGGCGCCGCAGGCTGCGCCACCTGGCGCGCCAGTTGCCCGCGTGCGGCCAGCAGGTCGCCCGCCTGCAGGGCGATGGCGGCATCCATCACCGACAGCCAGGGTGCGGGCGCGCCCTGGGTGCGGGCCTGCGCCAGGGCGGCGCGTGCGGCAGGCAGGTCGCGGGCCGCGAGTGCGGCGCGCACCGGGGCCAGGGTGTCGGGCACGGGCTCTGCGGCCAAGTGGGGCAGCGGGTCGGCACGCAGCGCATTCACCCACTGGATGCGGTCGCGCGGCTGGCTCAGCACCAGCTTGACCGGGGCCTTGCCCACCTCGGCCACGGCGGCTTCGTTGGCGCCCACCGATACCGCGCCCTGTGCGTTGGAGAACTCCACGGTGCCCGAGAGCACGGTGATCAGCGTGCGTCCATCGTCCTCCACGCTGATGTCCCAATCCGTGCCCCGGATCGCAGCCGTGGCGGCAGGGGTCTCCAGGTTCAGGCGGCTGCCATCGGCGCGTTTGGTCTGGGTCCAGGCGCGGCCCGCATTGAGCAGCAGCGTGGTCACCGGCTGGGCGGGGGTGGCCACGCCCTTGACCTGCAGCACCGTGTTCTGGTGCAGGCGCAGTTGCGTGTCATCGGCAAACAGCAGCGCCATGCGGGCGGCCTGGCGCGTGCGCACAAAGTCCCCCGTGGCCAGCGGCTGCGCCAGGCGCGCGGGGCCCCAGTCGGCCGCAGCGGCGGCGCGCTGGTCGCCCGTGCCTTGCAGGCTCACGATCTCGGCCGCGGCACCTGGGGGCACAACGGCCTGGGCGAACTGGGGCCAGGCCATGGCGGCCAGTGCTGCCAGGATGGTGAGCGCGGGCAGGCGATTTTTCTTTTGGTGCATGTGGGGCTTTCGTGGAAGGCAGAAAACACATCAACTTCGCCGGGACCCTCCCCAAAGCCGGCAAGCAGAAATTATCGCGAGCGCCCTGCGCCCCCGCCCCCCGGCGCAGGGACCTCTGCCGCGCATTTCATGAAGAAAGCCACATTTCGTAGCACTGTGTAACAGGCGGAGGGGCCGCGCAGCGGCGAAGCCTGCTCCGCACGGCCCTTTCCTACAGACGGCCAAAGTAGGCGGTGATACAAACAAACCCGTGGGCCCTTTCGCCCCCTCCCTCCACCCCCTTCTTCTTGTTGCCCGCCACGCCCTGCGTGTGCCGCCCGGAGCCCTTTGCCATGCCCGCTGCCCCCCGCCTCAAGATCGGCCTGTCTGCCTGCTTCCAGCACGCCGACCCCACCCGCCCCCTGTTCACCAACAAGACGCTGCAGTACGTGGAGCAGTCCATCGCGCACTGGATCATGTCGTCCGGCGCCATCGTGGTGATGGTGCCCTGCCCCACGGGCGAGACGGCGCGCGGCGACGTGACGCTGCAGCACTACGCCGAGTGGCTGGATGGCGTGGTGATGCACGGCGGCGCCGACGTGTGGCCCGGCAACTATGGTGAGGAGCCCCTGCGCGAGGAATGGACTGGCGACCGCGTGCGCGACATCTACGACCTGGCTTTGGTCAAGGCCTTTGCCGAAGTGGGCAAACCCATCTTTGGCGTGTGCCGGGGCCTGCAGCTCATCAACGTGGCCTTTGGCGGTGCGCTGTACCAGGACATCGAGACCCAGCACCCCGGCGCACTGCAGCACCGCAACGCCACCACCTACGACCAGCATTTCCACGGCATCCAGATCGTGCCCGGCTCGCGCCTCGCCCAGCTTTACCCCGACGCACCCCGTGCGCGCGTGAACAGCATCCACCACCAGGGCATCAAGCGCCTGGCCCCGGAGTTCGAGGTCGAGGCCCTGAGCGAGCCGGACGGCGTGCCCGAAGCCATCCGCCTGAAACCCGCACCGGGGCGCGGCTACATCGCGGCCACACAATGGCACCCGGAGTTCCACAAGCAGGGATCGGACACGCTGGACGACACGGCCATCCTGCAGGACTTTCTGGCGGCCTGTGTGCAGGCCAAGGAGCACCCGGTGCGGCCGGACAAGCCGGTGGGGTTGCGGGACAGGGCGACACGGTTGTTGCGCGGGGCGTTGCGCAGGGACCGGGCACAAGAAGCGTGAAAGGGATGCGGCGGAGCAGTCTGCCTACGCGTCTTTGCAGGCGCTCCTTGCAGGCGCTCCTTGCACGCCCTTGGCCCCGCTATTTGTTCAAGGCATTGAGGAACACAGGGCCCAACAAAAAGCCAACAACCAGCAGGATCACGGGCAGGCCAACTCCCAGCCAGACCATCCATCGCCCCTCCCGCTTGAAATGGAGGTTGATGCTTTCGCGCTTTTTCGTGGCGACTGTTTCTTCCTGGGTGGGCGGGGGTTCACTCATGCAGTGCTTTCTTCGTGGGCCATTTGACCGCCGTTGGCGGACCGTAATCATGGTACTCAGGTTGATCGCAACCCCTGCGTTCACGACCCACACGGCTTGCCAACGCCATCCGTGCACGGCACCTATCCGCTGAGCCCCTCTCGCCTGTTCAACACCGGCCCCACCACCGCCTCCACCTCCCCCCGCAGCCACCGGTGCGCCGCATCCTGTTGATACCGCGCATGCCAGATCAGGTACATCGGCATCGCCGGGCACACCACCGGCACGGGCGCGCTGGCCAGGCCTGCCAGGGCTGTGCGGGACAGCAGCGACGGGGCCGTGGTGAGCAGCGCCGTGCCGCACACAAACGCGGGCAGCGCCGCAAAGCCCGGCACGCGCACGGAAAAACGGCGGCGCACGCCACGGGCCAGCAATTGGCGGTCCAGGTCCAGCCCCCGGTGGGCTTCATAGGCCACGGTGGCGTGGTCTGCGGCCAGGTAGTCGGCCTCGGTGGCGGGGGCGCTGCGCACGCTGGCGTCATAGAACACGCGGTACTGGTCTTCAAACAAACGCTTTTGCACGATGTCGGTGCCGTCCGGCGGGCGGGGGCTGATGGCGAGCTGGCAGGCGTCGGACCGCAGCAGCTCGGCGCTGGGCGCGCCGCTGGGCACGATGCGCAGCGTGACGCCCGGCGCGGCAGTGCGCAGGCGCGCAGCCAGGGCGGGCAGCAGCAGGTCGCGCTGGAAGTCGTTGGCGGCGATGGTCAGCTCGGTCTGCCAGGCGCGCGGGTCAAAGTCGGCCCCCTGGGCAAACCGCTGCATCTGGCGCAGCATGTCGCGCGCGGGCTGGGCCAGCGCCTCGGCCCGGGCGGTGGGCACGATGCCGCGCCCGCGCTTCACAAACAGCGGGTCGCCGGTGATGGCGCGCAGCTTGTCGAGCAGGTGGCTCACGGCCGACTGGGTAACGCCCAGGCGCTCGGCGGCGGCGGTGATGCTGCCGGTCTCCAGCACGGCCAGCAGCAGTTGCAACAAGTGGCCGTCCAGCTGCGATCCATCGAATTTGCTCATGGGTTTGATGATCTTTTCGGGCTTCATCTTTGGCAATGGCATCGCGACACTGCGGGCTGACCCAGATCAAGACCCGGAGACTTCCATGCCTGCCCACAACCCCCCGATCCCCGGCACCACGCCCTTCGACGGCGACCAGGCCCGCAAGGGCTATGCGCTGAACAAGATGTGCTTCTCGTTCAACAACGAGGCCAACCGAAAGGCCTTTGTGGCCGACGAAGAGGCGTACATGAAGCAGTACGGCCTGAACGAGCAGCAGGCCGCCGCCATCCGCGCCAAGAACGTGCTGCAGCTGATTGCTGCGGGCGGCAACGCCTACTACCTCGCCAAGTTCGCGGGCATCTTCAAACTGGACATGCAGGACATCGGCGCGCAGCAGACGGGCATGACCAAGGACGCATTCAAGGCCATGCTGGTGGCGGCGGGGCGGGACTGACCTGCGCTGCGCCCACCTCTTTCCAGCACCACCCCACCCGTTCACGCTGAGCCTGTCGAAGCGCCACACGCCGGTCGTGCCCCGGCTTCGACAGGCTCAGCCCGAACGGATGGGGCGGCAAGCGCCCCCGCCGCAACAACGGTGCGCAACGCGTGCGGTGGGCCAGCCCACCGCACCCCTCAAACACAGAATTGGAGACTCACATGGCACAACTCATCGGCGGCCTCGGCACCTCGCACATCCCGGCCATTGGCAACGCCATCCACAAGGGCCTGCAGAACGATCCTTACTGGAAACCCTTCTTTGACGGCTTTCCGCCCATCCGCCAGTGGCTGGGCGAGAAGCAACCCGACGTGGTGGTGATGTTCTACAACGACCACGGCCTGAACTTCTTCCTCGACAAGATGCCCACCTTTGCCGTGGGCGCGGCGGCCGAGTACCGCAACGCCGACGAGGGCTGGGGCATCCCCACGCTGCCGCCCTTCCCGGGCGAGGTGGACTTGTCCTGGCACCTCATCAACACGCTGATAGCCCAGGAGTTTGACGTGACCACCTGCCAGGAGATGCTGGTGGACCACGCCTGCACCCTGCCGCTCAAGCTCTTCTGGCCCGAGGGCGATTGCCCGGTGACGGTGGTGCCGGTGTGCATCAACACCGTGCAGTTCCCGCTGCCCTCGGCCAAGCGCTGCTACGCCCTGGGCAAGGCCGTGGGCCAGGCGATCCAGAGCTGGAACAGCGACAAGAAGGTGGCGGTGATCGCCTCGGGCGGGCTGAGTCACCAGCTCGACGGCGAGCGCGCGGGCTTCATCAACAAGGCGTTTGACCTGCAGTTCATCGAAAGCCTGACCACCAACCCCGAGTGGATCACGCAGTTCAGCGTGCACGAGCTGGTGGAAAAAACCGGCACCCAGGGCGTGGAACTGCTGATGTGGGTGGCCATGCGGGGTGCCCTGGCCACTGCGAGTGCGGGAGTGCGCCGGGTGCACAGCAACTACCACATCCCCATCTCGAACACCGCCACGGCGGTGATGGCGCTGGAGGCGGTGTAAGACAGCGGGCGCCGCCCGTCAGCGCCGTGCCGGCTGGTGCAACCCAAAGCGAACCCCGCCGGGGTCGGTGCACATCAGAAACACGCCAAAACCGGGCTCCTCCGGGCCCGGCGGCTGCACGGCCCCTCCCAGCGCCCGCACACGCTGGGCCGCCTCCACCGCATCGGCCACTTCAAAGAACGGGGTGATGGACTGCGCAGGGTCTGCGCCGTGCAGGCCGACTTTCATACCCCCATTCACAAACCAGCCCTCGCCCTCCTTCTCCGTGGGCTCAAAAGTCCATTGAAAGAACTGGCTGAAGAACTGCTGCGAAACCTGGGCGTTGTCGGCCCCGATTTCAAGGAATGAGACGTTGGCGTGCATCGGAAGCTCCCTTGAGGAAAACATGGCAAGTGCGCCAGTCTGGGCGCCTTGTGTCCGCCTGTCTTGAAGAAAAATGACCTGGTGCCGGGTGGCTCACAGATCGTCAGCCCCTTGAATCAGCCGTCTCCACAGACTCCACCAAACTGGCGGGCTTGCCAGGCACATCGACAAAACCCGCGCGCTGGTAGGCCGCTGGCGAGCAACCGGCAAAGTGCCGGAATTCCCGGCTCAGGTGGCTCTGGTCGGCATATCCGCAGCGGGCGGCCAAGTCCGCCAGGTCGGTTTGCCCAGCCGGCTCGGTGATCCCCTCCAGGGCCTGGTGGGCAGCACCGAACCGCAATCGCCGCGCCAGGCGTTTGGGCGTATCCCCCAGCTGGTGGCAGGACTGCAGTGCCAGGTGCCGCTCGCTCCAGCCCACGGCGCGGCACAGGGCCGACACGGGCAGGTTGCCGCGTTGCGCGCTCAACATCTCCCAGGCCTGCCGCACCGGCGCCTGCACCGTGTGGCGCGACCGGGCCAGCATCCCCTGCAGGCACTGCTGTACCAGGGCAAAGCGCGCGGGCCAATCCGGCGCATGGTGCAACTGCTCGGACAGCCGCATGGCCGCGCTGCCCCACACATCGGCCAGCGCAACCACCGAACACGAGAGCACCTCCGGGCTGCCGTGGAACAGCTGAAAGCCCAGCCAGGGCGCCAGCGTGACCTCCACGCAAGACTGCGCGCCCCGATGTTCGGTCACCACCGGCCCGCCACCAAGCCCCGCCACCAGGGATTGGTAGGGCTGCAGGGTGCCAGCGGGCAGCCGGACTCCATACGCCGCATGCCAGCCGATGATCAGCTTGATGCCCGCGTGCGCGACCTCCAGACGGCGCACGGTGTGCGGCAGGTCTTCTTCAAAGCCCCACATCGCGCAAGCGGTGGCGGGCTGCCCCGGCAAGCCGGGGCCCGGTATGGCCCGGCTTGAAGCAATGAGCGATGGCATGGGGTTTCCTCCTGCCGGGCCACAGTGGCGCCGGTGGGCCACCTTACACCGCTCTGCGGCTCGCCAGGTCGTCAGGCGGCCGCGCCGCGCATCACACCGAACTGGGGTGCCGCCACCGGCGGTGTCCAGCGCCATGGCAGCACCTGGGGCCGCCATATGGCGTGCTGCACCGTGAGCTGCAGCACCCGCTGTGCACCAGGCCAAGGCGCACGCGCTGCATCGTCCCACAGCAGTTCGGACCGCGCGGCGATGTGCAGCAGGCCGCCGCCTTCATAGTCCACCACCAGCAGGCCCGCCAGCGGGTGTTGCGCCAGGTTGCCCAGCGTGTTGAAGAACTGGTTGCCGGGGTAGTCCGGCAGGCGCAGCACCACGCCGTGTACGGTGCGCTCAGCGAGCACAAAGCCGGGCTCGCCGCCCCGGTGCGACACGTCCACGCCTTCGTTGCGCGCCCCCCCCGGCTGCGCGGCCGAGGCGCTGGCGATGAACAGCGTGTCAGCCTGCCGGATGCGGGCCAGTGCCTCGCCATCGAGCGCCGGGCCCAGCACCTGCATGGGGCCCGGCGGCGTGACCGCAGCACGCAGGCCGGGCTCGCGGGCGTGGATGTATTTGGGGCAATTTCCAAAACTCTGCACCACGGCAATCGACAGCCCCGTGCCACCCAAAGTGGCCACCTCGCCGTTCATGCGGTTGCGGCGGCGGGTGTGGGGCTCCAGCCCCAGCACGCCCACCGGGGCGCCGGGCGACAGCCGATTCAAGACGGGGTCGGTGGCGTCCGGCACGGTGGCGATGTCCATCTGCTGCGCATTGGGCGTTTGCACAAACCCGGGCGGGCCGGCCAGCATGGTCGCCCAGGGCTGGCCTTGGTCATCCAGCGCGCCCAGCAGCAAGGTGGGCAGCTTCTCGAACAGCTCGCGGTGCTGGTCGGGCATGTGGTCGCGCAGCACCAGGGGGCCGATGGCGGCCATGCGCTCGCGCAGGCCCACGCGCTGCTGCAGCGCCTGCTCGCCCGCGTGAAAGGCGTCGGATGTGGTGGTCATGCGGGCACCTGCACGGGCGGTGCCAGGGTGTCGGCCAGTGGCACATAACCGGGCAGTGCCTGCAAACGCGCCACCCAGGCGGCAATGCGCGGATAAGCCGTCAGCGGGAGCCCCGCGATGTGCGCCTGCGAGGTGTAGCTGACCATGGCGATGTCTGCCAGGCTGGGCAACTCGCCGCCCAGCAGCCACACACGGCCCTGCAGTTCGCCCTCCATGTAGTCCAGCAGGCGTTTGCCGGTGGCCAAAGCGCCCTCGCGGTCAGCCACCACACGCCCGGCCAGCGCCGCGTAGCGCGGGTTGGCCACGCCGGGCACCAGCAGGCCAGCGGCCAGGCTGAACCAGCGCTGCAGTTGTGCCTGGCCCAGCGCGTCTTGCGGCATCCAGGCGCTGCCCGGTGCGTAGCGCTGCACCAGGTAGACCAGGATGCCATTGCTGTCGCTGAGGGCCGTGCCGGCATCCACCAGCACCGGCACCTGGCCCAGCGGGTTGAGCGCCAGGTGCTGCGGGCTTCGGTGTTCGCCACGCTGCAGGTCCACGTTGATCAACTGGTGCGGCAGGCCCAGCAGCGACAGCATCAGCTCCACGCGGTGGCAGTGGCCCGACACGGGCATGCGGTACAGCTGAAGGGGGGTAGTGGGTGCCATGGGGAGGTCCTTGTGGGGTGGTGTTGAAACAGGCCCCGACCTTATCTATTGCATGGTGCGGTGTTAATAGCCATAGTGCAGCTTTCAAAATTGCACAAATCGAAACAATGGACCACCTCGACACCCTGCGCTGTTTTGTGGCCGTGGCCGACGCAGGCGGCTTTGCGGTGGCGGGACGGCGGCTGGGCTGCTCGGCGGCAGCCGTCACGCGCGCCATCGCCGCGCTGGAGGCACGGCTCGGTGTGCTGCTGTTTCAGCGCAGCACTCGTTGGGTGCGGCTGACCGAGGCGGGCGAGCGTTTTCTGGCCGACTGCCGCCCCATCCTGAGCGACCTGCACGAGGCCGAGCAAGCCGCCAGCGGCGCGCAGGCCGAGGCACAGGGCCTGCTGTCCATCACCGCGCCGCAGATGTTCGGCATCCAGCATGTGGCGCCCATCGTGCAGGGTTTTCTGCAGGCGCAGCCGCGTGTGCAGGTGCGCACACTGTTCGTCAACCGGCTGGTGCATTTGCTGGAGGAAAGCATGGACGTGGCCATCCGCATCGCGCACCTGCCGGACTCGGGCCTCACGGCGCTGCAGGTGGGTGCACTGCGGCGGCTGGTGGTGGCGTCGCCCGCCTACCTGGCGCAGCACGGCGAGCCCCGGCACCCCGGCGCGCTGAGCACACACCGCGCCATCGGCTTCTCGTTCGACGCGCGGGCCGTGACGCCCTGGAAGTTCAAGGACGGCGCCACGGGCCAGCCGCAGTTTGCGTGGATCAGCAACAGCAACGAGGTGGACATTGCCGCTGCCGAAGCGGGCGTGGGCCTGACGCGTTGCCTGGCCTACCAGGCCGCAGCCAGCCTGCGCGCGGGGCGGCTGCGCATCGTGCTGGCCGAGCACGAACTGCCACCCGTGCCCGTGCACATCGTCTACCCCGCTGGGCGGCGGGCGCCCGCCAAGGTGCGGGCGTTTGTGGAGTGGGCACGCGAACGTCTCGCCAAAGAGCCGGTTCTGAATGGTCGTGGCCTGGGGCGCGGTAACGCCTTGTTGCCAATCACTTCATGACCTGTCATCGCCGCCTGTCCCCGCGCCGTTGCATACACAAGTCCGACGCGTTGTCGGGCGGTCATCCGATCTGAAAGGACTTCTCATGAACAAGCTCATCGCTGCCCTGCTTGCTGGTTTCTTCGTGTCCGCATCGTTCGCCCAGGCACCTGCGGCACCCGCAACGCCAGCCACACCCGCGAAGGCTGCAGCCCCCGCCGCTCCTGCAACGTCGGCAATGCCCGCGACGCCAGCCACCCCGGCCGCGCCCGCAACCCCCGCAGCAAAAGCCGAGATCAAGCCCGCCGTAGCAGCGCCCGCCGCTGTGGCCTCTGCGCCCGCAGAAAAGAAGGCAGAGAAAAAGGCAAAGGCCAAGAAAACCAAGGCCACGGCCGAGAAAAAGGCAGACGCCGCCAAGCCTGAAGCGGCCAAGTAATCACGCAGCCTCCTTCAGCAAAAAAGCCCGCAGCGCGGGCTTTTTTTGGTGGTGCGCTGGGTGCAACCACATCCAGGAGCCGCATGAGGGCTCAGAGGCCGCGCCCCCATCTGGCATGGCAGATCGGCATGCACAGCCCGCAACACGGCAGCGCCAAAGTCTGCCCCGTATCACGTGTCACGTGTCAGCTCACACCTGCAGGCGTTTGCCGCCCTGCTGCGGCCAGCCCCTGTCTCAGTGCTGATGCCCATGCGCCCCATGCACGTGACGGTGGGCAATTTCCTCGGCCGAAGCCGCGCGCACGTCGGTCACCTTGCAGCTGAACTTCAGCGCCTGGCCCGCCAGCGGGTGGTTGCCGTCCAGGTGCACCTCGGGGCCCTTGATCTTGACCACGTTGAACACGGCGGGCTGGCCGTCGTTGCCCACACCCTGCAGTTGGCCACCCACCTTCACGCCCGGAGGGAACTCGGCCTTGGGAATGGTGCGCACCAGGCTTTCGTCGCGCGCGCCAAAGGCGTCTTCCACGGCCAGATCCAGTGCGGCGCTGAAGCCCACCGCCTGGCCTTCCAACGCGGCTTCCACCTTGGGGAAGATGTTTTCATAGCCGCCGTGCAGGTACGACAGGTTGCCCGCGTCGAGCGGCTTGCCTTCGGGCGTGGTGACTTTGTAGGTGATGGTGACGGCAGAGTCTTTGGCGATGGTCATGGCGTTGCGCTTTCAATCAAAGGTGCGGCGCGGGGGTGGTGTGAAGCGACGGCTTGCACACCACACTCCCGCGCGGGTCAAAACCCCGGATTGTCCACGAGGCGCGCAGCAAGCGCCCCGGGGTGGGGTCAGGCCGTTGCAGCCGTGCCCGCTGCGTCTGCAGGCCGGTCTTCCTGCGCCTGGCCCGGGTAGCGCGCAAACCGCCGTGCCTCGGTGCCATGCACCGGGTCCTGGTCCGGCCAGGGCCAGCCGCCAAACTGGGTGCGGCGGTAGTCGTTCATGGCCTGCATGATCTCGGCCTGCGTGTTCATCACGAACGGGCCGTACTGCGCCACGGGCTCGCCGATGGGCTGGCCCTGCAGCACCAGGCATTCCACGGCGGTGGTGCCGGTGTTGGTCAGTGGCCAGTCCTCCCCGGCGCGGACTTCAAGCGCGGCATGGCGGTCCACGTCCTGCGGCCCCACGCGCAGGCTGTTGCCCCCAAAGAAGTACAGCATGCGGCGCGTGCCTGGGCCTTGCGCGGCCGGCAGCGTCCACTGCGCGCCGGGTTCCAGGCGCAGCGTCCAGATGGCCACATCGCCCTCAGGCTGCGAGGCCCAGGATTCGGGGGGTGGCGACAGGGGATCGGGCGCACCGGGCAGTGCACCGGCCACCACCGTCACCGTGGTCTGGCGGCCTGCGGCGTCCGCGTGCACCAGGCGCGGAATGCGCTCGTTCCACAGCATGGTGAAGTGCGGCTCCACCATCTTGTGGCGCGCGGGCAGGTTCAGCCAGATCTGGAAGAGTTCGAGCGGGTTGGGCTCGGTGGCGTTGAGCAAGGGGAACATCTCCGAATGCACGATGCCCTTGCCCGCCGTGACCCACTGCACATCGCCGCCGCCAAACCGCGCGGCGGCACCCAGCGAGTCGGAGTGGTCGATGAGCCCCTTGCGCACCAGCGTCACCGTTTCAAAGCCCCGGTGCGGGTGGCCCGGAAAACCCGGCACGGTGTCGCCGTGGTACATGCTCCAGCCGTCCTTGCGGCTGAAGTCGCTGCCGATCTGGCGCCCCTCCAGCGACACGGCGGGTGCAAACGCGCCATTGCCTGCAGGGTAGGCATCGTCATGGTGGGCGCAGAACAGGAACGGGTCCATCGTGGGCCACAGCGGACCCAGCGCCTGGGCCTGCACGATGGGCAGGCTGGCGGCAGACGAAGACACGGTGGGGGAGGACGACATCAGGGGCTCCTTGGGTTTGCGCCACCGGCTATCGGGTAGCACGCCTGCCAAAGATAAGGCCACCGGTGACTTTCAGAAGTGCGCTGTGTGGAACAGTGCAGTGCCGCGCACAGGACAGTGGGACAACCCTGGCGGCAAGGGCGGCCACCAGATGGCAAACAAAAAAGCCTGCCAGCGCGCTATAGCATTGCCCAAATAGCTATAAAAACAATAGCACACCTCCCCGCCAACCGAAGCCCGCCGCCTTCAACCGTGCACCATGCGGTGGCGCACGGCGTACATCACCAGCTCGGCGTTGCTCTCCACCCCCAGCTTGCGCAGGATGCGCGTGCGGCTGGAGCTGACGGTCTTCACGCTGATGAACATCTTCCTGCCAATCTCGGTCAGCGAGATGCCCTGGGCGATCATGAGCATGATCTGGTGCTCGCGGGCGGACAGCTTGTGGTGTGGCGGCTGGTCGTCGTCGTTGCTGGCCGTCTGCAGCAGCAGGCGCTGGGCCGCGATGCTGCTGAGGTAGCGCCTGCCGGCGGCCACCTCGCGGATGGCGTGGATCAGCTCCTCGGACTCGGCGTCCTTCGTCAGGTAGCCACTGGCCCCCGCACGCAGCGCCACCACGGCGTACTGCTCGGCCGGGTACATGGACAGCAGCAGCACGGGCATTTTGGGGAACTCGGCGCGCAGCGATGGCATGGCCTCCAGGCCACTGCGCCCGGCCATGCTCACGTCCAGCAGCACCACGTCGAAAGCGGCGCCGCGCAGCTTGGCCAGCATCTCGCCCACATCGCGCGCCTCGTCGTCCACGCGCATGTCGGCCTCGTCCGAGAGCAGCTTGCGCAGCCCCGAACGGAAGATGGTGTGGTCGTCAACAACAAGGACTCTGATCATGGTGTGACGGGTATCAAAAGGTGAAGGTTGGTGCCCGCCCCGGGCACACACTGCAGGTCCAGGGTTCCACCCAGCTCGCGCGCCCGCTCCTTCATGCCGAGCAGGCCCCGCGCGTCGCTGCGGTGGGGGCCTGCCGCCAGGCCCACGCCATCGTCCCGGATCTCCAGCGACAGCTGGTTGGGAGCATCCTGCCGCAGAGACACCCACACCTGCCCGGCGCGGGCATGTTTGGCGATGTTGATCAGCGCCTCCTGGAAGATGCGGAACACGCTGGTCGCGCGGTCGATCTCCAGCCCGTCCAGCACGCCCGAGGTTTCCCAACGGCATGGCAGCGCATGCCGCGCCGCAAACTGGCGCAGCTCGCGCTGCATGGCCGAGGCCAGCCCCAGGTGGTCGAGCCCGCTGGGCCGCAGCTCCTCCGACATCTCGCGCACCGACTGGATGGCCTGGCGCGTGATCTGCATGAGGTCGGCCGAGATCTCCTGGAGCGCAGGGTCATCCACCCGGCGCTGGATGCGCTGCGTGTTCATCTTGATGGAGGCCAGCAACCCGCCCAGCACGTCGTGCAGCTCGCGCGCAAACAAGGCCCGCTGGCGCTCGCGCTCCTGGTTGATGTGCGCGGCCAGCTGCTGCAGGTCGGTGCGCGCCTGGCGCAGTTCTTCCTCGCGTTGGCTCTGCTCCGTCACATCGATGCCCACCCCCATCACGGCCGGGCGCCCCCGGTACGCCATGCGCGAACCATGCACTTCAAGCAGCACGATGCGCCCTTCCTTGTGGATGGCGGGGGTGATGTAGCGCACGCTGTCGATCTCGCCCGCGATCCGCTGGTGGTACATCTTGAGCGTGTAGTCGATGGACGAAGGTGGCACAAGGTCGCGCAGCGACATGCCCACGATCTCGGCACGGCTGCGCCCAAAAAAATGGGCCCAGGTCTCGTTCGAGTACACGAAGATTTCGTCCTGGATGACATAGATGCCCGTGATGGACTGCTCGACGATGGCCTTGAACGACAGGTCCAGGTAGTCATCCGCAATCGGCGGGGCGGGCTGGGGCTGCATGGGATGGGCGTGGCAGGGTGAATACAGGGCAACGGTAGGGGGCGGATGCCCGGGCGTCAAGCGATGGCCGCATCGGTGACGTAGGACCCGCAGGTCAGCACCAGGTCGCCATGGCGCTCGAAGTATGCCGACTTTGCCATGGTCTGCTGCGTGAGCGGGTGCAGCCAGCGGTAGCTCACATGGCCGCTGCCCTGGCGCAGCGCGGCAACCACGATCTCGGCCACAAAATGTTTGCCGTCCAGGTCCTTGAAGTTGCGCCCATCCACACCCACCAGACGGGTGTTGGTGCCATGGGCCACACAGTGCATGTCGGTGGAGTAGAGCACCAGGTAGAGATCGCGGTCGATCAGCGCGGCGTTGTGGGGCGTGTTGACCTGGGCAATCAGCGCCGCCGGGCCCTGGCTGCGCAGCAGGGCCGCCGCGCGCTGCACCAGCGCATGGGCCTCCTCGGCGCTCGCATGGGCCTGCCCACCCAGGTCGAACGACGCCACCGCCCCCACCAGCTGCAGCGCCTGCTGGTGCAGGGCGGCCACGGGCTCGGCGGCGTTGCGGCTCAGGGAGGCGTTCTGCCGGGTGAGTGCGTCCACCTCGGCGATGGACGCCCCAATGGCACGGATGCCCGCGCTTTGCTGTCCGACCGCAGCGGCCATGGCCTCGATGGTGTGCGCCACCTGCTGCACGCCCCCCAGCAGGTCGGACATGGTCTGGCCCGTCTGCCCGGCCATGTGGGCGCCCGCGTCCACGCTGCGGGCCGCGCCTTCGATGAGGGCGCGCACCTCGCGCGAAGCCTGGGCCGAGCGGGTGGCCAGGTTGCGCACCTCGTTGGCCACCACGGCAAAACCCCGGCCAGCCTCCCCGGCGCGCGCGGCTTCCACGGCAGCATTGAGCGCGAGGATGTTGGTCTGAAAGGCAATGTTGTCGATCACGCTGATGATCTCGCCGATCCTGCGCGAGCTGCTGGTGATGCTGCCCATGGTCTCGACCAGCCGCGCAATCACCTGTTCGCCCTGGGCCGCTCGCACCAGCACGCCCTGGGCGATCTGGTGCCCGCGCCCGGCATCTTCGGCGCTGGCCTGCAGCCCCAGCGTGAGCTGCTCCATGGCGCCGTTCACATCGTCGATGGACGCGGCCAGCGTGCTCATCATGGCGGCAAAACGCGTGTGGTCGCTGCCCACATGGCCCGACGACGTGGCAATGGCCAGGGTGCCCGCGTGCACATCGCGCACGATGGCGGCGATGCGCGCCTGCAGGTGCCGCAGGTCGTCGATCAAGGGCGCCGACGGGGCCTCGCCGGGGCCATCGCGGGGGCCCTCCAGTTCACCGGCCACCAGCCGTTGAACCAGCGCGCGGGCCTGTGCCGACAGGCGCGCGTGGCGCGCGGCCCGGGCGGCCAGGGCCGTGCTGCAGGCCCCCGCGATGGCCAGGCCGGCCATGGCCCCCCATTGCGCAGGGGCCTGTGGTAACCATGCCAGCGCGGCGACTCCCCCCACCACGGAGAAAACCGAGACGGCATGTACCACCCCACCCGCGCGATCGGCCCAGTCTGCCAAGGTCTTCATGGGATGCTCCGATCTTTTCCGGGAACCATGTCCAGGCGCCTGTCTGCAGGTCAGAACAGGTGCTGCAGGCCGACTTCGTAGCCGCTCTTGCGGGCCGATGCCTTGCTGTCGTGCGCAAACGTGGTGTAGACGCTGGTGCGCTTGGACAGGAAGTGGTGGTAGCCCAGGGCGAGCTTTTGCGAGGCGACCACGTCCGCGCGTTTGTAGTGCCCGAAGCTGGCCCGGAACTGGCCTGCGCCCACAGGGACCACCGACGACAGGGCCCAGGTGCGCACGCTGGCATCGGTGTGGTCCGTGCCGCCGGCCACCATGGCGTTGAGCGTGAACGGACCGAAGTCATAACCACCGAACAGCGTGGCGAGCTTGGAGCGCCCGTCGGCGGGCTTCTCGTAGCCAAAACGCAGCTGCCAGGGGCCCGGTGCGTAACCCAGCGCAAACGAATACGGCGTCTTGTGCGGCGTGCCCGACCAGCCAGGGTTGGCGTCCTTGGCCGCCACCTGCGCGGTGAACGAGAAGGCGCCTGCATCGTAGGCATAGGTGGCGGCATCGTTGTACCAAAGGTTGCCGATGTAGCCCGTGCCCGCCGCGAAGCCGTTGGTGGTGTTGTCCCAGAACCAGGGGTCCACCAGGATCTGCGGCAGCAGTGCCGCCGTCATCTGCCGCCCCAGCGTGAGCGAACCCCAGCCGCCACGCAGCCCCACCGACGACTCTTGTGTCCAGTAAGTGCCTGCAGGGGAGTTCAGTACCGCGCCAGGAGCGTTGGTCGAACCGCTGTCAGCATTGATCCGGGTCGCCAGCTTGAAGCTGGCCAACATGCCGCCGCCCAGGTCTTCGGTGCCGGCAAACGTGAGGTGGCTCATGGAGCCCGTGCCCATGCGCGTCTGTCCGGCCCCAATGTCTTTGCCCACGTTCAGGTCGATGCGACCCGACAGGGTGATGTTGGACTGCGCGAGAGCCGACGTGCTGGCAAGCAGTAAGGCAGCGGCGGGCAGTGTGATGCGGGCAATCATGGCGTGTGGTCTCCTTCCCTTGCAGGGATCTGTTGTGGTTGACAAAAAATGAGGGGCTGCCTGCTGCGCCCCACGGGTCGTGAGGCCTCCGGGACCGCTGGCACAGGAACTCCAGCGCGGGGATACGGCCTCAGGCCAGGGCCGTCTGGTGTTCGGGTGCTGATGCCTGTGCAAACTTCTGGCGCAGGACTTTCTTGTCGAACTTGCCCACACTGGTCTTGTCGATGGCCTCGACAAAATGGATGCGGTCGGGCACTGCATAGCGGGGGATCAGGCCCCGCTCTGCCTGCTCCAGCACCAGGGTGCGCAAGGCCTGCTCGGTGGCAGAGGCATTGCCTGGGCGTCGCACCACCACCGCAATAGGCCGCTCGCCCCAGCGCTCGCAGGGCGCGGCCACCACGGCGGCCTCGGCCACGCCCGGGTGGGCAGCCAGGAGCTGCTCCAGGTCGAGCGAAGACACCCACTCGCCCCCGGTCTTGATCACGTCCTTGATGCGGTCCACCAGCCGCAGGCAGCCGGTGGCATCGATGCGGCCCATGTCCTGGGTGTGCAGGTAGCCGCCTTGCCACAGGGCCTCGGAGGCCTCGGCATTGCCCCGGTAGCCCTGCGTGAGCCAGGGCGCACGCACCACCACCTCACCCACGGCCTTGCCGTCGCGGGGCAGCGCGTGCAAGGATTCGTCCACCACCCGCAGGTCCACCAGCGGCACGCTCCAGCCGGCGGTCAGGCGGAAGTCGTCGGGCACATCCAGGCCCGGCTGCGCAGGGCGCTGCGCCAGCGTGAGCAGCGGGCAGGTCTCCGACATGCCATAGCCCGTGAAGATGTCGATGCCCTGCGCCAGCGCCTCCTGGCACAGGTGGGGCGGCATCACCGAGCCGCCCGAGACGATCTTCCAGCCCTCGAACCGGCGCCCCTTGGCGGCGGCCAGCACCATCTGCAGCACGGTGGGCACGCCGTGCGAAAACGTCACGCCCTCGCGCGCTACCAGGTCCACGATGTGCTCGGGCCGGAAGCGGCCCGGATAGACCTGCTTGACCCCCATCAGCGTGGCCACAAACGGCAGGCCCCAGGCGTGCACATGGAACATCGGCGTGAGCGGCAGGTACACGTCGCCCCGGTGAAAACGCTGGTGCTGCGGACTGGCCGCCAGGCCCGATGCCGCCGCCAGCGTGTGCAGCACGATCTGGCGGTGGCTGAAGTACACCGCCTTGGGCAGGCCCGTGGTGCCGGTGGTGTAGAACGTGGTGGCCAGCGTGTTTTCGTCGAAGTCGCGGAACGCAAAGGCCGTGGGCTGCGCGGCCATCAGGGCCTCGTATTCGCCCACCGTCGGCAGCGGCGTTTGTGCGGGTTGCGCATCCTGCAGCAGCACGATGCGCTGGAGTTGCGGCAGGCGCGGGTGGATGGCTTCGAGCACCGGCAGGAAGTCGGCGTGCACCAGCAGCGTGGTGGCGCCGCTGTGGTCCAGCGCATAGGCGATCTGCTCGTTCGACAGCCGGATGTTCACCATCATCAGCGCGGCGCCCATCATGGGCACGGCAAAGTAGCTCTCCAGATAGCGGTGGCTGTCCCAGTCCATCACCGCCACCACATCGCCCGCCCCCACACCCAGCGACTGCAGCATGTGGGCCTGCTGCGCGATGCGGCCCACAAAACCCCGGTAGGTGGTGCGAAACAGGTCGCGGTACACGATCTCCTGGTCCGGGGCATTGGCCAGCGGGGTGTGCAGCAGCTGTTTGATGAGCAGCGGGTAGCTGTAAGCGGACGGGGTGCGCTCGATCACGCGGTCTTCGGGGGTCTGCACGCTGGTCTCCTGGCGTTCTTGTAAGAGTGCACCGAGCGTAGGCAAAGGGCTGCGGCCTGGATGCCAGAAATTTCTGTACGGCAGGGCAGATAAGTCCATGCCGCAGGGGACTCCCATGGCGGAAAAGTCTGGCGCGCCGGGCAGAAAAATCCCGCAGACGGCCGCCGCCCCTGCACCCAGCATCGCGCACCACAACTCAAGGAGACATTGGTGCAGCATTTTTTCTGGCGCAGGCTGGTCGTTATCGGAGGGCTGTGCGGGGCCCTGTCAGCGGGCGCTGCGCCCGTGGCGGAGCTGGTGGTGGGGCAGTCGCTGCCCCTGTCGGGCGAGCAGGCGGCGCTGGGGCGGCAGCTGCGGCTGGGCGCGGACCTGTGGTTCGCCCATGTCAACGCCACGGGCGGCATCCAGGGCGTGCCCATCCGCCATGTGGTGCTGGACGACGCCTTCGACCCACCCAGCGTGGTGCGCAACACGCGCCAGCTGGTGCAGCAGGAGCAGGTGTCCGTGCTGATGGGCTACCCGCAGGCACAGGGCGTGCGCGCCGTGCTGGCGCAAAAGCTGCTGGCGGCATCGGGTGTGCCACTGCTGGGGCCCGCCACGGGGGCCACGTGGCTGCGCGAGCCGGTGCACCCCCAGGTGTTCCCTGTGCGCACCGGCCACGCGGGCGAGGCCGAACACCTGGCCGGGCACCTGGCCACGCTGGGGGCACGCCGCATCGCCATGGTACACGCGGCCGACGAAGACGGCCTCGGTGCCGTTGACGCCTTGCGCGCAGCGCTCACCCGCAAGGGACTCACCCTGGCAGGAGCCGCCACACTCGGCCCGGAAGGACCCGACGCCGCGGTGACGACCCTGCGGGCGTTGCGGCCCGAGGCCATCGTGCTCATGGCTCCCACACGCCAGGTCGCCGCATTCGCCAAAGCGTACCGAGGCACGGGCGAAACGGCACAACTGCTGAGCTTTGCGCGCGCCGACCACCAGGAGGTGCTGGCCCAGGTCGGCTCCACGGTGGCACGGGGCATGGGCTTCACGCAGGTGGTGCCTTATCCCTACGGCGGTGCCCGGCCGCTGGTGCGCGAATACCGGGCGCTGCTGGCCACCTACGGGCCCATGGACGCCGCCCCCAGCTACGCGGGCTTCGAGGCGTTCATCGCCGCCAAGGTGCTGGTGGAGGCCCTGCGGCGCGCTGGGGGCACAGCCTGGCCACCCGGCCGCGTGGCCACTGCGCTGGAACAGCTGGGCACGCTGGACCTGGGCGGGTTGGTGGTGCGCTATGCCCGGGGCGAACGCCAGGGGGCCCGCTACGTGGACTTCACCGTGCTGGGCAGCGGGGGGCAGCTGCTGCGCTGAGGCCTCGGTTCCGCCGGCATTCCCCACAAAGCTACAAAAACAATAGCAATTAACCTAATACAGAAGCGCGCAAAGGCCCTATTTTTCTCAAAATTCATCGACAAAAGCCACTCCGAGGCAGGGACAGCAGGCAGAAAAATCCCTCATCGCCCAGGGAATTTTCTGGCTGACGGCGCGCAATGGCGCGATCTACGATGCGCCGACCAGACAACGAAAAAAACCGAAGGAGACATATGAGCACAACGAACACCAACGAAACGCGCTTCAGCGTGCCTGCGGCCGACGGCCATGCGATCGAGGCCTATGCCTGGGCCACTCCCGCCGCCTCCGCCGCGCCCCGCGCCGTGGTGCAGCTGGTGCACGGCATGTCCGAGCACATCCGCCGCTACCGTCATGTGGCCCAGGCGCTGGCCGCACAAGGCTACGTGGTGTACGGCAGCGAGCACCGGGGGCATGGCCAGTCGGCCTTTGACGCGGGCACGGCAGGCGATTTTGGTCCGCGTGGTTTTGCGGCCCTGGTGGACGACATGGCTGCGGTGACCCGTGCGCTGCGCGAGCGCCACCCCGGCCTGCCCGTCGCCATGGTGGCGCACAGCATGGGCTCGATGGCGGCGCAGGTCTATCTGCTCGACCATTCGGCGCTGGTCGATGCGGTCGCGTTGTCGGGCACCGCCGCGCTGGAAATGCTGGACGTGCGCACCTCCGGCTGGACGCCCGAGACGGCCAATGCCAGCGTGGGCACGCCGGTCACGCCCGCCGACTGGCTCAGCCGCGACCCGGGCGTGCCGGCGGCGTTCATCGCCGACCCGCTGTGTGGCACGCCGCTGACGCTGGAGTCGCTGTTCTCGATCTTCGACCTGGGCAACCGCACGGCGGACACGGCGGTGTACGCCGCTGTGCGCAAGGACCTGCCGCTGTACCTCTTCACCGGCGACCGCGACCCGGTGAACGCCTGCCTGGCTTGGTTCGACCCGCTGGTGAACCGCCTGCGCGGCGCGGGCTTCCGCGATGTGTCCACCCACGTGTACGGCGGCGCGCGCCACGAGGTGCTCAACGAGACCAACCGCGAAGAGGTGATTGCCCACCTCATCGCGTGGATACGCCGCGCGGTCGGCTGAGGCCACGCTCAACCACGCGCCCTGACCCGGCGCCTGCCCCCTCTTTTTCATCCCGACCTGACGAGCAGCGGCCCCTGGGGCCGCGCGCAGGCCCCTGCACGCCTTTTTTTACGCGTTTTCACGCCGTTCTTTCATACCCACAACAGGAGACACACCATGCTTGCACCCACACCATTCCACTGGAAGAAAACCCTGGCCGCCCTGGCACTGGCCGGCCTGGCCGCCGCACAGGCCGCGCATGCGGCCGATGTCGAGCTGCTGCCGCCCGGCCTGCTCACGGCCACCACGGCCGAGCAGACCAAGCCCGGCCAGTACAAGAAGGCCGGGCCCTGGCGCATTGGTGTCTCATGGGCCGGCATGGGCAACAGCTGGATCGTGCAGCTCATCGCCGAGATGCGCCACGCCGCCGCGCAGGACAAGAACATCGGTGAATTCATCTTCACCGAGGCCAATTGGCAGCCCGCCAAGCAGGTGGCCGACGTGGAAGACCTGCTGACCAAGAAGGTGGACCTGCTCATCATCGGCCCCATCTCGCAGGCCATTGGCGCGCCGCTGATCGAGAGGGCCGCCAAGGCGGGCATCCCCGTGGTCACGCTGGGCTCGTATGGCCGCGCTGTGCCATCCACCACCGAGATCTGGGCGGGTGGCCGCATCTTTGGCCAGCAGGGCGGCGAGTTTTTGCGCAAGGAGCTGGGCGGCAAGGGCAACCTCTGGGTGTTCCGTGGCATTGCGGGCGTGGATGAAGAGCAGCAGCGCTACGACGGGTTGAAGAAAGCCATCGAGGGCAGCAACCTCAAGATCACCAACGAGGTGTTTGGCGACTGGAACTACGCCAAGGCCAAGCAGATTTGCGAAAACCTGGTGCTCTCGGGCCAGCCGGTCGATGGCATCTGGTTCTCGGGCGCCGAGATGACACGCGCCTGCATCGACGTGTTCAAGGAGTCGGGCAAACCCCTGGTGCCCATGACGGGCGAGGCCAACAACGGCTTTCTGCGCGTGTGGAAGCAAGCCGGCGTAAAGACCGTGGCGCCCATCGTCACACCGGGCCTGGGCACGGCCGTGGTGCGTGCATCGAGCGCATTGCTGGAGGGCAAGCCGCTGTACCGCTCGTACTTCTCGATGCCCACGCCGATTGCACGCGACCAGCTCGACAAGTTCTTCCGCCCCGAGCTGAACGACTCCTACTGGATGCCCACGGTGCTGCCCGAGGCCAGGATCGTGGAAACCTACCGCAGCAAGTAACAGGAAGCGCGCACCATGACGATCAAGGAGCGCCAGCCCCTGGTGGAGCTGCGCAGCGTGAGCAAGTCGTTCGGCCAGAACGCCGCGCTCAAGGCGGTCAGCCTGATGGGCTGGCCCGGCTCGATCCACGCCGTGACCGGCGAGAACGGCGCGGGCAAGTCCACGCTGATGAAGCTGCTGGCCGGGGTGCACCAGCCCGACAGCGGCGAGATCCTGCTCCAGGGCCGCCGCGCGGCGCTGGGCACGCCCGCCAAGGCGCGCCGCGCGGGGGTGTCCACCGTGTTCCAGGAGCTGACCATCCTGCCCAACCTCACGGTGGCCGAGAACCTGTGCCTGGGGCGCGAGCTGACGCGCGGTGGCCTGGTGAACCCACGCGCCGTGCGCCACGCCGCCCAGCAGGTGCTGGAGCGCACGGGCATCGCCCTGCACCCCGACCGGCTGTGCAGCACGCTCACCGTGGGCGAACAGCAGTTGCTGGAGATCGCCAAGGGCCTGCACTCCGAGGCGCAGGTGTTCATCTTCGACGAGCCCACGGCGCCCCTCAACCGCACCGAGGTGGACCAGCTCGAAAACCTGCTGCGCGCGCTGAAAAGCCAGCGCAAGCTGGTGTTCTACATCAGCCACCGGCTCGAAGAGATCTTCCGCTTTTGCGACACCGTGTCGGTGCTCAAGGACGGCGCGCATGTGGCCACCCAGCCCATCGAAGGGCTCACGCCCGACACCCTCGTGGCGCTCATGGTGGGGCGCGAGCTGTCGGCACTGTTCCCCCCGCGCCCCCAGGGCCTTGCCGATGTGCCCGCGCTCCAGGTAGAGCACCTGGCCGTCACCCCCCACGGCCCGGCCGTGTCGTTCACGCTGCGCCGTGGCGAGATCGTGGGCATCGCCGGGCTCGAAGGACAGGGCCAGCGCGAGATCATGCGCACCCTTGCCGGCGAGCTGGGCCGCCACGGCGGCGAGGTGCAGGCGTTCACCGGGGATGGCGTGGCCCGCACCCTGCCCCCGGGCAGCGTGGCGGCGGCGGTGCAGCAGGGCGTTGCGCTGCTGCCCGAGGACCGCAAGGGCGAGGGGCTGTACCTCGACCTGTCCATCGAAGACAACATCTGGCTCGGCCCCTTGCGCCAGACACCGCTGCACCGGCGCGCACCACGCGACCCGGCGCTGGTGCAACAGCTGGCCGAGCGTATGGGCCTGCGCACGCCGCCCACGGCCCCCGTGGGTTCGCTCTCGGGCGGCAACCAGCAAAAGGCCATGCTGGGCCGCTGGCTTGCCGCGCAGATGCAGGTGCTGCTGGTCGAGCAACCCACACGCGGCGTGGACGTGGGCGCCAAGGCCGAGATCTACACGCTGCTGCGCCAGTTCACCGCCGAGGGCGGCGCCATCCTGGCCGTGTCGGGCGACCTGCCCGAACTCATCGGCCTGTGCGACCGCATTCTCGTGGTCCGCGGCGGCGCCATCGTGGCCGATGTGCCAGCGCAGCACGCCAGCGAAGAGCAGTTGCTGGGCTTTGCCCTGCGCAGCGAGGCGCCGACCCCATCCACCCCTGCCCGTCCACCGACCGAGGTGACTCCATGTTGACCCCCCCGCCAGGCCGCACCGGCCTCACGCGCTACACCATGGGCCTGCCCATCGTGCTGATGCTGCTTCTCGCGGCCACGCAGGCCGACTTCCGCTCCCCCCAGAACCTGCTGAACTTCAGCGGCCAGATCGGCGCACTGCTGATCGTGGCCGTGGGGCAGCTGTTCGTGACGCTGGTGGCGGGCATCGATTTGTCGGTGGGCTCGGTGATGAGCCTGGCCTCGGCCGTGGCCGCCACCCACAGCGACCCCCTGGTGGCCGTGGCCCTGGCCACCGCGCTGGGCATCGCCGTGGGCGGGGTCAACGGGCTGGGTGTGGCGCTGGGCGGGGTGCACCCGCTGGTGATGACGCTGAGCACCGCCACGTTCTTGCAGGGCCTGGCCTATGTGGTCCTGCCCATCCCCGGCGGCACCATTGCGCCGGCCATGACGGCGGCGGCCACGGGCCAGGTGGCGGGCGTGCCATTGCCGCTGCTGTGGTGTGCCGCCGCCGCGCTGGTGGCCAGCGTGGTGCTGCGCCGCACGCGTTTTGGCGGGCATCTGTTTGCCGTGGGCGGCAACCCGCGCAGCGCCTACCTCAATGGGGTGCGCGTGAAGACCGTGGTGGTGGGTGCCTACATGTGGTGCGCAGTGGCAGCGGCGTGGGCGGGCTTGTTCCTGGCCTCGCGCGTGGCGGCAGGCGACCCGGCGCTAGGTGCCTCGTATGCGCTCGAATCGGTGGCAGCCGTTGCACTGGGCGGGGTGCAGCTCACGGGGGGTGTGGGCAGTGTGGCGGGCGTGGTGGCCGGTGTGCTCAGCCTGGGGCTGATGACCAATGGCCTGAATCTGTTTGGCGTGTCGCCGTTCATGCGCGGCGTATTGACCGGCGCGCTGCTGCTGGCCGCCGTGAGCCTGCAGCGCAGGCGCATTGTGGGAATGTGAGTCCATCCATGCTGACCTCCGTGTTTCGCCTTCCCGCCGGCACCTGGGCCTGGCGCGTGCAGCAGGCCGCATCGCTGCTGCTGGCACTGCCCCCTGCGTATCTCGGCACCGCCGTGCTGCTGGCCAGCGCAGCGGCGCTGCGGCCCAATTTGCTGTCGCCCTTCTTGCTGCTGCTCATCCTGCGCCAGGCAGCACCGCTGGGTTTTGCCGCCATCGGGCAGTCGCTGGTCATGCGCTGCCGCTCGCTGGACCTGTCGTCGGGCGGCGTCATTGCCGTGGTGTCCTACCTGCTCACCAGCGGGGCCATGCCATTGCCCTGGCCCGTGGCCGTGCCGCTGTGTTTGCTGTTCGGCGCGCTGGTCGGGGCGTTCAACGGTTTCCTGATCGTGCGGGTGCGCGCCTCGGCGGTGATCGTGACGCTGGCGGTGTCGATGATCCTGTCGGGCACCGTGATCGCACTGAGCCAGTTCCATGCGCCGGGCGACGCCCCCGACATCCTGCGTGCCATGGGCCGCGCGCGCGTGGCCGGCGTGCCCCTGGTGCCCCTGCTCTGGATCGCAACCCTGGTGCCCGTGGCCCTGTGGCTGCGCCGCAGCGCTTTTGGGCGTGTGCTGGACGCGGTGGGCGCCAGCCCACGCGCGGCCGGGCTGTCGGGCCTGCCGCACCTGCGCGTGGTGTTCGTCGCGCATGTGGTCTCGGGCGTGATGTCGGTGCTCAGCGGGTTGATGCTGCTGGGCTTTGTGGGCGTGGGCAACGTCAAGCTGGGCGCAGACCTGGCGCTCAATGCACTGGCGGCATCCATCCTGGGCGGCATCAACTTCGGCAACGGCAAGGGCGGCCTGCTGGGGCCTGCCGTGGCGGCTTTCATGCTGGTGTTTCTCTTCAACTTCCTCACCAGCCTGGGCGTGGGCGAGCCCGGCAAGCTCATGCTGCAGGGCGCCATCATCGGCGCCGCCGCGCTGGCCTATTGCCTGCGCAACCCCCCGTCGTCGCACTGAGCCGCCATTGCGGCCCCTTTTTTGCATCCCCTTTTTTTCAGGAGACCCCACGGCATGGCCGATGTATTCCAACCCGGTTTGCTGCGCGGGCAGCACGCCATCATCACGGGCGCCGGCAGCGGCATCAACCAGCACATTGCCGAGCGTTTTGCCGCGCAGGGTGCTGCGGTCAGCATCGTGGGCCGCAACCTGGAGCGGGCCGAGGCGGCGGCCGCCACCATCGTCGCACGCGGTGGCCAGGCGCGGGGCCATTCGGCCGATGTGCGCGATTTCGACGCCCTCGCACGTGCCTTCGCGCAGGCCGTGGCCGACCATGGCCCGGTGGACATCTGCATCGCCGGAGCGGCGGGCAACTTCGTGTCCGACGCGGCCTCCATGTCATCCAACGGTTTCCGCACGGTCATCGACATTGACCTGGTGGGCACGTTCAACACCTTCCGCGCCGTGCTGCCGATGCTCAACCCCGAGGAGTCCCACCTGCTCGCCATCTCGGCCGTGCAGTCAGGCATGCCCACCGCCGCCCAGGCCCATGTGTGCGCGGCCAAGGCGGGCATCGACATGCTGGTGCGCACCCTGTCCATCGAATGGGCGGGCCGGGGCATCCGCTGCAACGGCATCGCGCCCGGCCCGGTGGCCGACACCGAGGGCATGAACCGCCTGGCGCCCGGCGGCAGCGCCAGCTGGGACCGGCTGCTGCAGGGCATTCCGCTGCAGCGCGCGGGCCGCCGCGACGAGATCGCCGACCTGGCCCTGTTCCTGTGCAGCGGCGCGGCCCGCTACATCCACGGCACGGTGATCGCCATCGACGGCGGGCAGTCCAACCTGGGCTCGCTGCCCTTTGGCGCCATGCTGCTGGAGTCCGCATCGGCACGCTGATCTCGCCCGCCCCACGGCGCCGCTTTGTGTCTGCGGCACAAGATCGCCCCGCGTTCTCAGCGCACGCCTTGGGCGTCGGCCAACTCCCGCAAAGGGGCGTCGTTGTAAACCCACAAACCAAACCGGCCCTCCACGGTGGTCAATGCGACCTCGCTGCCACTTTTGATCGATGCCAGTCGGCTTTCGATGGGCAACTGTATGGGGGGAATGTGTGCGGCATCTTGGCCTGGCGGTTGGGCCCAGCCATCAGCCACGGTAAAGCGGTAGGTGTGCCGCTGGTCTGTCCAGCACCCCCTCGCCATCGCGGGCCAGCCGCGCATCGAGGCTGCTGGGCCACAGGGGTTCCATTTCGTGGGGCACGGGTTTCAATCGGCTCTGCTGCATGCGATCAGGTAGGGACGGGTAAGGCAGATGAAGGATGTGAAGGCTGAAGGACTATGTGGTTCAGGGCATGTCGGGAGCGGCTGGGCGGTGCTTCCAACCGCATTTTTCCTCCCAGCGCCCGCTGGTCAAGCCCGGTCGTTTTCAAAGCGGTCCCATGGACCGCCGTCATTGTGTGGCCACCCCATACAGCCGCGCCGTGGCCCGCACCCGCAACACCAGCGCACGGCGCAGCGCGGCGGGCCGCAGCACCTCCACCTGGGGTGACAGGCGCATGAGCTGGCCGCAGGCATGCTCCACCGACTCGATGGGAATGGTCACCACAACGCGGCCATCCTTGCGCCGGGATGCCGGGGCCACCACCACGGCCCGCGCCACGGCGCTGCTGAGCGCGCGCAAGCCCTTGACGCCTGCGGGCGTGGCCAGCAGCGCGGCCTCGCCGGTGTACAGCCCGGACTCAAAACGCTGGATCGACTCCGCCCAATAGCCCGGCAGGTCGAACCGCGCGGGGCGGCGCACGGGCGTGGCAAGCGCCTGCGCTGCCAGGATGTTCGAGACGCGGTAGGTGCGTGGCCCCCGCTCGCCGCCGCTCTTGCCGGTGGCTGGGGTGGCCGGCAGCGCCACCAGGTACCAGACCCCGGCCTTGAGCACCAGGCCCAGCGGGCTCACCGTGCGCTGCACGGTGTCGGCCCAGCTTTCGTAGCACAGGGTGATCTGGTGCGCGTTCCACACGGCGGCGGCCACGGTCGGCAGATGGGGCGTGGGGTCGCTCTCACGGTACCAGTCGACCGAGTCCAGGTGCAGGCGGGCGCTCACGCGCTGGGCATCCTCGCGCCAGGACGCGGGCAAGGCCGTCAGCAGCTTCAGGCGCGCACCAGCCACCTCGTCACCCAGGCCCAGGTCCTGCGCGGGGCCGGGCAGGCCGCTCAAGAACACGGCCTGCGCCTCGGACGGCGTGAGGCCGGTGAGCGTGGTCTTCCAGCCCGGCAACAGCGCAAAGCCGCCGTGGCGCCCCCGCTCGGCATAGATGGGCACACCGGCCGCGCTGAGCTGGTCCACGTCGCGGTAGAGCGTGCGCACCGACACCTCCAGCACATCGGCCAGCGCGGTCGCGCTCATGCGGCCTCGGGTTTCGAGCAGCATCTGAAGGGAGAGCAGGCGGCTGGCGCGCATGGGGCAAGAAGGGCGTGGTGGGTGCGACAAGAGCGGCTAACAAACTCAGCGAAGCGGTTCTGGCCAGGCGCTGCGTCGCAGGCAGTACGCGCAGTACGACAAGACGCGGCAACGACGCCAGAAGAGTTTGTGAGCCGCTCCAAAGGCGATGCGCAAAGATATCTCAAATACCTGCCACAAGGTGGCAGGTATGGCGGCGCAGACTGCGGGCTCGTTGTGTTTTTCTGCCCCTTTCACACCAGGAGCCCCGCATGCCCGAAGCCCTCATGGCCCCGTCACCCCCTCCTTGCGCAGCCCCGCCCGCCGCCGACGAATGTGCCGTCGTCGAGCTGCGCCAGTACACACTGCACCCGCAGCAGCGCGAGGTTCTCATCGACCTGTTCGACCGCGAGTTCGTGGAGACGCAGGAGGCCCAGGGCATGCGTATGCTGGGCCAGTTCCGCGACCTGGACCGGCCCGACATGTTTGTGTGGCTGCGCGGCTTTGCCAGCATGGAATCCCGCCGCCGCGCGCTCGAAGGCTTCTATGGCGGCCCGGTGTGGGCCGCGCACCGCAGCGCGGCCAACGCCACCATGGTCGATTCGGACAACGTGCTGCTGCTGCGCCCCGCCTGGCCCGGCGCCGCCATCGCCCTGCCCCAGCACGCACGGCCCGCGCCGGGCTGCAGCGGCGCAGCACCGGGCGTGCTCAGCGCCACTGTCTTCCCCCTGCGCGAGAACCCCACGCCCGCGCTGCTGGACTTCTGCCACCACCGCATGGCCCCGCTGCTGCAGCGCAGCGGCGCGCGCCAGGTGGCGTGGTACTGCACCGAGGCCAGCGCCAACACCTTCCCCCGCCTGCCCGTGCGCGAGGGCGAACCCGTGCTGCTGGCACTGGCCCTGTTTGGCAGCGCAGCGGCGGCCCAGGCCGTGACCACCAGCGGCGCCTGGGAGCGCGGCGTGGCCCCGGGCCTGGCCCCCTGGCTGGCGGGCCCGCCCCACACCTTGCGCCTGCAGCCCACGGCGCGCAGCGCCTTGCACGCATGAAGCCCCACCAGAGCACCACGATCATCACCATGACCACGCCCCATCTCATCACCATCCCGTCGCCCGCCGTGGTCCCCAGCGCAGCCAACGACTTCGACTTCCTCATGGGCCCCTGGCGCATCCGCAACACGCGCCTGGTGCGGCGCCTGGCAGGCTGCAACGACTGGGAGGTGTTCGACGCCACCGGCACCGCGCACCCACTGCCCGCCGGCATCGGCAACTGCGACGACTTCACGCCCCTGGCCTGGAGGCCCGGCTTTGTGGGCATGGCGCTGCGCGTGTTCAGCCCCGAGTCGCAGCGCTGGAGCATCTACTGGCTCGACAACCTCACCGGCGGCCTGGACCCGGCCACCGGCCTGCTGCTGCCGCCCGTGGTGGGCGGCTTCCAGGACGGCGTGGGCCTCTTCGAGGGCGAGGAGCTGTTCGAGGGCCGCCCGGTGCGCGTGCGCTTCGAGTGGTCGCGGATGCACACCGGCGCGCCGCGCTGGCAGCAGGCGTTTTCGGAGGACGGCGGCGTGACCTGGGAGGTGAACTGGGTGATGGAGTTTGCGCGGCCGGTGTGAGCGTGGGCAGCCCGCGCAGCACCCAGTCTCAAAAATTTAAGCCAAAACAGCCCCTACCGCCTGATGGCAGGGCGCCATTAGCTATCAAAACAGGAGCAATCAATCACACCACCTGAAGCGCGGGTTCCTGTGCCGGGAAGTCCGTGGACGCTGCCACCGCACGCCACTGCGCCGTCTCTTTCGCCACAAAGGCGTGCTTGTCGGCGATGGTTTGCAGCGTGTCCGTGCCCAGCGGCAGGCGCAGCGGCGGGTGGGGGCTGGCCACCAGCTGCATCACAGCCTGGGCCAGGCGCACGGGGTCGCCGGGCTGGTTCAGGTTGATGCGGCGTGCGGCCTCGCGCACGGCACCGGCGCTCTGGGCGTAGTCGTCCAGCACCCGGGGCGACACGGCCAGCGAGGCGCTGTCCAGGAACTCGGTGCGGAAGTACCCCGGCTCCACCACCGTGGCGTGGATACCCAGCGGCGCCAGCTCGGCATGCAGCGCCTCGGTGATGCCCTCGACCGCGAACTTGGTGGAGCAGTACAGGCCAAACCCGGCGGCCGACTGCACACCGCCCAGCGACGAAATGTTGACCACATGCCCGGCGCGCTGCGCACGCAGGGCGGGCAACACGGCGCGGGTCACATGCAGCAGGCCGAACACATTGGTGCCGTACAGGCGCCGCACCTCGTCGGCGGTGGCCTCTTCCACCGCGCCCAGCAGGCCGTAGCCCGCGTTGTTGACCAGCACGTCGATGCGGCCGAAACGGTCGAGCGCCGCGCCTGCGGCATGGCGGGCCTGGGCCTCGTCGGTCACGTCCAGCGCCAGGGGCAGCAGGGCATCGTGTGCGCCCAAGCGCTTTTCGACCGATGCGGCATCGCGCGACGTGGCGATGACGGCATCGCCCTGGGCCAGCGCAGCCTCGGCAATGCGCGCGCCGATGCCACGCGAGGCGCCGGTGATCAGCCAGACGCGGGGGTACGAAGAACGGGTGGTGGTCGTGGCGGTGGTGGCGGTGGTGGCGGTGGTGTGTGCGGCGTTCATGGTTGGTCCTTGAGGTGGTGTTGAGCAATGGGCGGTGCCCATGGCGGTGGACTTTAGGCAAGTCATTGCCATGCGACTAGCCCATAATCTATGGATTCATTCGCAAGCTATGCTTGCCAATCCACCGCACACCCACCCCGCACAACGCCTGCCCACCATGGCCATCAATGAACTGCGCGCCATCGCCAACTTCGTCAAGGCCGCCGAGCTGGGCAGCCTGCGCCAGGCGGCGGCCGCGCAGGGCATCACGCCGCAGGCGTCCAGCCAGCTGCTGGTGCAGCTCGAATCGCACCTGGGCGTGCGGCTGTTCCACCGCACTACACGCAGCCTGAGCCTGACCGAAGAAGGGCGCCAGTTCCTGGCCTCGGCACAGCCGGGCCTGGCCACGCTGCAGCACGCGGTGCAGGGCGCGCGGCGCGGGCGTGAGGAGATGGCGGGGCCGCTGCGCATCGTGGCGCCGCGCTCCATCCTGCTGGAGGTGATCTGGCCGGTGCTTGACGAGTTCTGCCGCCGCCACCCGCTGGTGGAGCCCGACGTGCAGCTCGACGACCGCATCGGCAACTGGGTGGAAGACCGCGTGGACGTGGGCTTCCGCTCGGGCTACCCGCCTGAGGGCGGCGTGGTGGCGCGGCGGCTGCTGACGCTGCAGCTCATCGTGTGCGCCGCGCCCGCCTACATCGCGCGCCACGGTGCGCCCGCCAGCATCGACGACCTGGCGCAGCACCGCTGCAGCGGCTTTCGCCATGCGTCCACCGGCAAGCCCATGCCCTGGGAGTTCCAGGTGGGCGACGACATCGTGGCGCACACCATCCACCCCACGTTCTGCACCAACGACATCGAAGCCGAAGCCCGCGCCGTGCTGGGCGGCCACGCGGTGGGCCAGCTGGTGGGCGTGACGGCCGCGCCGCTAGTGCGCAGCGGCCAGCTGGTGCCACTGCTGCCCCAGCATGTACCGCAGCACCTGGCGCTGTACGTGTACTACGGCAGCCGCACGGCGCTGCCTGCGCGTGTGCGGGCCTTCATCGATCTGGCGGTGGAGATGGTGGCGGACAACCCGGCCTATCTGCTCACGCCCAAAGAGCTGGCGACCCACGGCCCTGCGGTGCAGAAAAAGCCCCGGGCGCGAAAGCCCACGCCGTGAGCGCCGCGCTGACTACTCAGGCAGCAAACCCGCCGTCGATCAGCAAGCTCGCCCCCGTCACCATGCCCGATTCGGGCCCGGCCAGGTAGGCCACCATGCCCGCGATCTCGTCGGGGTGGGCATGGCGGTCCAGCGCCATCAGGCCGTGCATGTCGCTCGCCATGGGGCCGTCGGCGGGGTTCATGTCGGTGTTCACGGGGCCGGGCTGCACGTTGTTCACGGTGATGCCACGCGGGCCCAGGTCGCGCGCCAGGCCCTTGGTCAGGCCCACGATGGCGGCCTTGCTCATGCCGTAGACGCTGAAGCCGGGCCATGGCACGCGGTCGGAGTTGGTGCTGCCGATGGTGAGCACGCGGCCATAGGCACCGCCCTGGCCCATGTGGCGCACGGCGGCCTGCGTGGCCACGAACACGGCGCGCACGTTCACGTTGAGGGTGTGGTCGAAGTCGGCCAGCGAAAAGCTGTCCAGCACGCCCGCCACGGCCACGCCCGCGTTGTTGACGAGGATGTCCAGGCGGCCCAGCGTGCGGGCGGCGTGGTCCACGGCCTGCGTGAGGGCGGCGGCGTCGGCGCTGTCGGCCTGCAGGGCCAGGGCCTTGCCCCCGGCGGCCTCGATGGCCGCCACCAGCGCCTGGGCCGGTGCGGCCGAGCTGCTGTAGGTGAAGGCCACGGCCGCGCCATCGCGCGCCAGGCGCCGCACGATGGCCGCGCCAATGCCGCGCGCGCCGCCAGTGACCAGCGCCACCTTGCCCGCCAGGGGTTGGTGTGTCGGGGAGGATGCCAAAACAGAAGACATGGTGTTTCTCCAAAAGAAAGGGGATGAAAAAGGCTCGAAAACGAACCGGGAACCCCTGCAGTGTCAGAAAACCATTGCCCGCTCGGTAGCCACCAATGGGCTGGATGAATTTCAACCCAAGGTTGAAAATGCGGGCCATGCAACCGCTCAGCCACCTCGAATCCTTTGTGCAGTCCGCCGAGTCCGGCAGCTTCTCGGCCGCCGCGCGGCTGATGGGCCTCACGCCTGCGGCGGTGAGCAAGAACGTGGCGCGGCTGGAGGCCAACCTGGGGGTGCGGCTGTTCCAGCGCAGCACGCGACGCCTGGCGCTGACCGAGGGCGGGCAGCGCCTGCTGGCGCAGATCGGGCCGCCGCTGACCGCGCTGGCCGACGCCGTGGACCATGCAGCCGAGGCCGAGCAGCAGCCTGCAGGCACGCTCAAGGTGAGCATGGGCCAGGCCTTTGGCCGCGCCTACCTGGTGCCGCTGCTCGGCGAATTTTTGCAGCGCTACCCCGCCATCCAGCCCGACTGGCGTTTTGAGAACCGGCAGGTGGACCTGATCGGCGAGGGCTTTGACGCGGGCATTGGCGGCGGCCTGAACCTGAACCCCGACATGGTGGCGCGCACGCTGGGGCCGATCCACCTGGTGGTGGTGGCCGCCCCCGCGCTGCTGCAGGGCCGCAAGGCGCCGCGCCACCCGGCCGGCCTGGCCGCCTGGGACGGCATTGCGCGCCGCGCCATCCGCACCGGGCGCGTGCCGGTGGTCACCCTGCGCAACAAGGCGGGCGAGGCCGCGCCGGTGGAGTTTCGCCCCCGCCTCGTGTTCGACGACCCCGAGGCCATGTGCCAGGCCGTGCTGATGGGCCTGGGTGTGGCCGTGCTGCCCATGCCGTTTGCACAGCCCTGGCTGGCGCGTGGTGACCTGGTGCGCCTGTTGCCCGCCTGGTGGGCCGATGCCGGGCCCACCATGCTGTACTACCCCAGCAAAAAGCTGCTGCCCGCGCGCACGCGGGTGTTTGTGGACTTTGTGGTGGAGCAGTTCAGCCAGCGCGGGTTTGCGCAGCGGGTGCGGGCGGATTGAGGCGGGCCCTGCCCCTGCATCCATGCATCCATGCATCACTTCATCTTTGGCTGGCGCAAAGGTGGCGGCTTCTACACTGGCAGGCGCATCCCGCGCCCCACCGAAGGAGTTCCGCATGCCCATCCGCTGGCCCGCCTGTTGTGCCTCGTTGTCGCTTTGCCTGCTGATCGGCGCGGTGGGTCTGGCAGCCAGCGCGGTGCATGCGCAAACCGTCGCTGCATCCGCCTGGCGCGAAACGGCCACCACAGAAGAACAGGCGCTGGACGCCGCCGCCTTCCAGCCCGTGGAGGCCGCGCTGGCCACGCAGTACCCCGATGTGCAAAGTGCGGTGGTCGTGCTGCGCGGCCGGGTGGTGTACCGCTTCTACCGCGACGGCGAGCCGGAGAAGCTGCGCGATACCCAGTCTGCCTCCAAAAGCGCGCTCTCGGCCCTGCTGGGCACGGCCCTGGCGCAGGGCCGCATCGGCAGTGTGGACCAGCGTGTGGTGGAGCTGATGCCCGAATGGGCGCCGCTCAACCCCGACCCGCGCGCCGCCACCCTCACGCTGCGCCACCTGCTGACGCTGACCGCCGGGTTTGCGCTGGACGGCGGCCCGCGCACCCGCTCGGGCACCGCAGCGCCTTTGCCCGTGCGCGAGGCCTGGGCAAGGCCGCTGGCGGCCGACCCGGGGCAGGTGTTTGCCTACGACAACTCCGTGACGCCGCTGCTGGTGGCTGTGCTGGAGAAAACCACCGGCATGCCCCTGGCCGACTACGCACAGCAGCAGCTGGTGGGCCCCTTGGGCCTGGCCGCGCCGCGTTACCAGGGCAGCATCGTGCACCTGCGCACGCTCGACATGGCCAAGCTGGGCCAGCTGTACCTGCAGCGCGGCCAGTGGAACGGCCAGCCGCTGCTGCCCGAGGCGTTTGCCGATGCGTCCGTGCAGGTGCAGCACGCGGGCGGCCCGCCCGTGGGGCTGCCCTATGGCTACCTGTGGTGGGTGGTGCCCGGCAAGGCCGCACGGCCCACCTTCATGGCCAGCGGGTTTGGCGGGCAGTTCATCTGGGTGTACCCGCCGCTGGACCTGGTGGTCGCCACTACCTCTACCGTGTCGCCCGAGAGTGGTCAGCGGGGGCAGGCGCTGCAGCTGATACGCAACCCCGTATTTGCGGCAGTGCAGCGGCGGGTGGCAGCGGAGCCGAAGTAACACGGGGCTGGGCGGGGCGGGGCCTGCCTGGCTCCCTCTCCCCTCGCGGGAGAGGGTCGGGGAGAGGGGGCCTGTGCAAGGCGCTGTGCCTCATCACCCCCTCTCCCCCCGCCCTCTCCCACAAGGGGAGAGGGAGTGACAAGCGGGACTGGTGTGATCGAGCACCCACGCACCCTGCAGGAGCCGGAGTGGGAGTTCCGTTGATCGTGCAGCACACCCTTACGGCTTGCGCACAAACGCCACCTCCAGCCCCTTGGCCGTCACGGTGATGGGCCCCGGCTGCAGGCCCAGGCCGTCGAACAAGGCGGTGTCCTGTGGGCGCAGCTGGTGCAGCGTGACCTCGCGCAGCGACTGCTCGGCCAGCACGGGGCCGTAGACGTTGAGCAAGTCGGTGACGGCGGGCCTGAGAGTGGGGAAGTCCAGCCGCCCCAGCCGGAGCTGGTGGGCGCGCAGCGTGCGGTCGCTGGCTTCGTAGCGCAGTGCGAATTCCACATCGAACGTGCCGCCGTGGCTGCGCCGCAGCGCGGGGCCCGCCGCCTCCACGGCCATGGTGGCGCCCAGCCGGTTCACGGCGGGCAGCAGGCGCAGCTGGGGCGCCTGCAGGTTCAAGTCAAACAACCCCTGCACCGGCACGCTGCGCGGGAACTTGGGGGCCACCATCTCCTGCAACTGCGCCAGCGGCACGGTGTAGCTGGGCAGGGCCCCGGCACTGCGCCCCGCCAGCAGCCACGCCCCGCCGCCCAGGGCCAGGCCCCGGGTGGCGGTTGTCAGAAGAAATCGTCGGCGGTGCAGCATGGGTGGTCTCCTGGAAGGGAGGTGGGACACGGGTGGGCGCAAAAGGTGCCACGGCCTCGCAGGTGGTGGCACCATTCTTTCGGCAAACCATACCCCACATATCTATTCATCAATTTGCATAGACCATTGAATTCAATGGTGTTTTTTTGAAATTTATCTATTCATATAATCATTCATGACTACCCCTCACGACCTGACATCCAAAGCCCTGCAAGCCCTGCGCCGCCAGGGTGGCGTGTTGACCAGCGCCGAGCTGCAGGAGCTGCTGGGCGTGAGCCAGCCCACGGTGTCGCGCGCGCTGGCCCCGCTGATCCAGGCGGGCCAGGTGCAGAAGGTGGGCGCGGCGCGCTCGCAGCGGTATGTGTTGCCCCGCACCGTGCCCGGCGTGGGCAACGAGGTGCTGGTGATGCACATCGACGCACAAGGCCACCCCTCGCCGTTTGCGCGTTTGGTGCCGCTGGAGGGGGGCGCGTTCTGGGTGGACGAGGTCGATGGCGAACATCGCCGCCATGATGGCCTGCCCTGGTTTCTGGACGACATGCGGCCCCAGGGTTTCATGGGCCGCACCTTTGCCCACGCCCACCCCGCGCTGCAGCTGGGCCACGACCCACGCCACTGGAGCGACGACGATGTGCTGCGCGCCATGACGCTGTATGGCGACGACCTGCCGGGCAACCTCATCATGGGCGAGGCCGCTTTCCAGCGCTTTCACACCCTGCCCGCACGTGCATCGCGGGTGGCGTCCAGCGCCGACTACCCCCAGCTGGCCGAACAGGCCATGCGGGGCACACACCCGGGCTCGTCGGCGGGCGGCGAGCAACCCAAGTTCTGCGCCCTCACGGCCGGGCGGCATGTCATCGTGAAGTTCTCGCCCGCTGGCGATGCCCCCGCTGACCAGCGCATGCGCGACCTGCTGGTGTGCGAGCACCTGGCGCTGCACACGCTGGCGCAGGCGGGGTTGCCCGCCGCGCCCACGCAGCTGTTCATGGGCGCGGGGCGCGTGTTTCTGGAATCGGAGCGATTTGACCGCACACCGCTGTCGGGCAACGAGCCACAGGGCATCGGCGAACTGGGCGGGCGGATTGGCATGGTCTCGCTGCAGGTCTACAACGCCGAATACGTGGGCGAGATCGACAACTGGGCTGCCACCGCCAACCGCATGGCGGCGCGCCATCTGCTGACCCCAGCCGACGCCCGCACGCTGCGCCTGCTGGAGGCCTACGGCCAGCTCATCGCCAACACCGACCGCCACTACGGCAACATCTCGCTGGTGCTGAAGGACGGCGACTGGGCGCTGTCCCCCACCTACGACATGCTGCCCATGTTGTATGCCCCCGTGGGTGGCGAGCTGGTGCCACGCGACTTTGCCAGCCGCCCCCTGCAGCCCACCGCCGCCACGCTGGGCGAATGGGCCGAGGCACAAAGCCTGGCGCAGGTGTTCTGGCAGGCCGCAGCAAAAGACGAGCGGGTGTCGGCAGGTTTTCGGGCCATTGCGGCCGAAAATTCAAGCCATATTGGCCGCTAGCGCGCGTCCATCAAGCGCTAACAGCTATCATTTTTGACAAGTGGTGCTTTACCGCCCCACGACCGACCAGCCCACCTTCTGGTCGGTCTTGTCGTTTTCATACTCCCACGCCGTGCCACACCGGTCACACACATAGCGGGTGATGGTGACAGGGCCCTGCTCGCGGTCTTCCTTGCGGTTGCCACGCTGCACCAGCTCGGCATGGCCGGGCGCCTTGCGCCAGTTGCGCTGGATGCCCTGGCAGGGCTCGCACAGCGCCATGGGTTTGAGTTCGTTTTGTCGGGCCAGGTCTTTGGTCATGTGGGGGCCACCTTCGGGGGCTGTGGTTGTGTGGGTTTGCGCATGGCAGGGCGGCTACTGTAAGGCACTGGCGCATCCGGCGTGGCGCCGGGGGCGCGCCAGCCGTCAGGCCATCGCCATGCGCAGCCTGCGCGCCGCGTCTTCATCGCGCGCGTCGTCGATCTCGCGCAGCACGGCCTGCATGTCCACATCGACGTGCTGCGGCGCGTAGCGGCCGGTCAACGGGGTCTCGTTGCTCAGCAGCCCGCTCTGGTACAGGCTCCAGATTTCGGGGCCATATTGGGTGGTGCGCAGCTCGGGCGCAAACTGGCCGAAAAAATCGCGCAGGTTGGCCACGTCGCGCAGCAGCATGCGCTGGGCGTGGTTGTTGCCCG
>JADMJR010000323.1 GCA_018780365.1 Acidovorax sp.
CGCCGTTCAGGCGCGACTCGCGGCCCTGCGGCGTCTCCACCCAGCGCACGGCCTTCGGGGGTGAACACACGCCGTGCGTGTTGGGCGATTCGCCGGTCACATACGACGACAGCGCGCAGCGCCCCTCGACCATCACGCACAGGCTGCCAAAACCGAACACCTCGATCTCGACCGGCGTGCGGTCGATGACCTGGCGCACCTGCTCCATCGACAGCACGCGCGGCAGCACGGCGCGCACGATGCCGAACTGCTCGCGGTAGAAGTTGATGGCCTCGTAGTTGGTGGCCGAGCCCTGCACCGACAGGTGCAGCCGCAGCCGGGGGTGGCGCTGCACCGCGTATTGCATGAGGCCCGGGTCGGCCAGGATGACCGCGTCCACGCCCAGGTCCACGGCCTTGTCCAGCGCGCTGCGCCAGGGCCCGGGGTTGGCGGCCTGCGGGTAGGTGTTGAGCGCCATGAAGACCTTGCAGCCACGCGCGTGGGCATAGGCGATGCCACTGGCGATGGCCGCCTCGTCAAAGTTGAGGCCCGCAAAGTTGCGCGCGTTGGTGGCGTCGCGCAGGCCCAGGTAGACGCAGCTGGCGCCGTGGTCCACGGCCGCTTTCAGGGCGGGCAGGCTGCCCGCGGGGCAGACGAGTTCCAGGGTGGGCAAGGCAGGCACCGGGGCCGCAGGCAGGGCGGCCTCCATCGATTTCAGGGGTTCCATCACACACATTCAAACGCTGGCCCCGGTGGGGAGCCACAGCACTGGGCGCCACCATACGGGGGCCACCCAACGCATCCGCTGATCTTCATCAACGGCGGTGCACAATGCTGGAGCAAAGCAGTCGGGTTTTGATGTGCCCCAGCCTTCCCGGCGCATCCCACTGCCGTCCGGCCTTGACTTGCATCTATGCTGCCGTCCCTTAACGCCCTTCTGCCCGCCCCGAGCGCTGCCCTGCCGTGAACAAGAACCTGTGGTTGCTGGCCCTGTGCCAAGGCCTTTTCCTGACCAACAACGTCGTCTTCATCGCCATCAATGGCCTGGTGGGCCTGCAGCTGGCGCCCTTTGGCTGGATGGCCACGCTGCCGGTGATGGGCTACGTGGTGGGCGGCGCGCTGTCCACGCCCCTGGTGGCCAGGACGCAGATGCGCTGGGGCCGCAAGGTGTCGTTCCAGATCGGGCTGGCCGTGGCCGTGGCATCGGCCGCGCTGTGTGCCTGGGCGGCGTTCAGCGCCAGCTTCTGGCTGCTGTGCACGGCCACCCTGGTGGCGGGCTACTACAGCGCCAACGGCGGCCTGTACCGCTTTGCCGCCGCCGAACTGGCCAAGCCGGACTACCGCGAAAAGGCCGTCTCGCTGGTGCTGGCGGGTGGCCTGCTGGGTGCGGTGGCGGGCCCCAACCTGGCCAGCGCCACGCGCACGCTGTTCCCGGTGCCGTTTGCGGGCGCCTACATCGCGCTCATCGGCGTGGCACTGTTGTCCATGCTGTGCATGACAGCCATCCGGTTCGAGGCGCAGCCTGTGGTGCTCAATGCTGCGGGGCAACGCGAGCAAGGGCGCCCCCTTTCTGTGCTGATGCGCCAACCCGCCTTCATCGTGGCCATTGTGGGTGCCGCGCTGGGCTATGGGGTGATGAACCTGCTGATGGCGGCCACGCCGCTGGCCATGCAGGTGTGTGGCTTTGACTTTGATGCCTCGGCGCTGGTGCTGGAGTGGCATGTGATCGGCATGTTCGCGCCCGGCTTTGTCACCGGCCACCTCATCAAGCGTTTTGGCGTGCTGCCCATCATGGGCACGGGGGTGTTGCTCAACTTCGCCTGCGTGGCCGTGGCGCTGATGGGGGTGGAACTGCACCACTTCGGCATTGCGCTGTTCTTCCTGGGTGTGGGCTGGAACTTCCTGTTCACTGGCTCCACCACGCTGGCCATGACGGCCTACCGCCCCGAGGAGAAGGACCGCGCCCAGGCGGCCATCAACTTCTGCGTGTACGCCACGCTGGCGCTGAGTGCGTTTTCGTCGGGCGTGCTGGTCACCACACAGGGCTGGACGCTGCTCAACGCCGGCTCGCTGGTGCCGATGGTGGTGACGGGGCTGGCACTGGCCTGGCTGGGTGTGCAGCGCAAGCGCGTTTCAACCGGCGCTTGAGGACACGGCAGCCGTGGCGCCTTCCGCCGCCACGGTGGTGCGCAGCCACTGTGCAAAGGCCGCCACCGCAGGGTCTTCCAGACGCCCCGGCGCCAC
>JADMJR010000346.1 GCA_018780365.1 Acidovorax sp.
ATCAACATGCCCAACATGAACGGCTTCCAGCTGCTGGCCGAGATCAAGAAGGACGACAAGCTCAAACACTTGCCCGTTCTGATGGTGACCGCCGAGGCCCGCAAGGAAGACATCGTGGCCGCCGCCCAAGGGGGCGCAGCGGGCTATATCGTCAAACCCTTCACCAAGGCAACACTCGAAGAGAAAGTGACCTTGATCCTGAAAAAGATGGGGTTATGACACCATGGACGACACACCGGACAACAGCCAGCCTGCCGATGTACACCACAAGATCGGCCAACTGACCCGTCAGCTGCACGACTCGCTGAATGAACTGGGCTACGCCGACAAGCTGCGCGGCTCCATGGGCGAGCTGCCCGATGCACAAAGCCGGCTGTCCTACATCGCCCGCCTGACCGGCGAAGCGGCCGAAAAGGTGCTGGGCCGCGTGGAGCAGGCCAAGGCCCAGCATGACTACATCGCCTCCGAGACGCGCCGGGTGGTCAGTTCACTGGTGGCCGATCCAGTGGCCGCCGTGGCCAAGGGCGAGATCTTCAACTTTCTGACCGACGTGGAGCGCGTGACCAAGGAGGCCGACGCGCACCTCACCGAGATCATGATGGCCCAGGACTTCCACGACCTCACCGGCCAGGTGATTGCGCGTGTGGTGAACCTGGCGGCTACCATTGAAGACCAGCTGGTGCAACTGCTCATCCAGACCGCACCATCCAACGCCCATGTGCAGGCGGCCGAAGCGAAGGCCGCCCACCTGCAGGGCCCCGTGGTAGACCCCGAAAACACCCCCGACGTGGTCACCGACCAGTCCCAGGTGGACGACCTGCTGGCCAGCCTCGGTTTCTGAGCCTTCCCCCAGGTCATTCACAGTCAAAATGGCTACTGGCGCCTGTCCATCAAGCGCTGGCAGCTATCATTTTTACAATTCCATCCTTGCACTGAACACTGCCTACCGGGGTTGGCCGCGCAGGTAAAGCCGCCTCGGACGGCATGGAAAAGAGGGGGCCGAGGCCCCCTTATCCACCTTTAGATTTCCAGGTCGCTCACGACAATGGCATGACACCAGCCGTCATGCCACCATGGAATCCAGCCAAGAAAAAAGCCTCCCCGCGTCAGAGCGCAAGCTGCAAAAAGCGCGCGAAGACGGACAAGGGGCACGCTCGCGCGATCTGTCGCACCTGGCCATCCTGGGCGCAGGCGCAGCCTGCATGCTGGTGCTGGCCCCCCAGCTCATGGACCACATGCAGCGTGCCATGAGCCAGCAGCTGGCATTTGACGCCGCCACCGTGATGGCACCCGGCACCATGCTCAAGCGCCTGCAGGACATGGTGGTGGTGGGCGTGATTGCCAGCACGGTTTTCGCACTCCTCACCAGCGGCGCGGCCCTGATCAGCGCCATCGGCGCGGGTGGCTGGATCCTCAGCGCCAAACCCATCACGCCGCAGTTCAACCGCCTGAACCCCATCTCGGGCCTGGCCAACCTTTTCTCCAAGCAGCAGATGGCCAACGTGGCCAAGATGGTGCTGATGACCGGCATCCTGACCTGGGTGGCCTGGAAGTTCCTCGGCAACAGCATCGACACGGTGGCCATGCTGGTGCTGCAGCCCTCCCCGCTCGCGATCAGCCAGATTGCCGACTGGCTCACGTCGGGCATGAGCCTGCTGCTGCTCGTCGTGTTTCTGGCGGCGCTGGTGGACGTGCCCCTGCAGGCCTACTTCTTCAAGGCGCGCTTGAAGATGTCGCACGAAGAAATCAAGCAAGAGCACAAGGAATCCGACGGCAACCCCCACACCAAGGGCCGCATCCGCCAAAAGCAGCGCGAGATTGCCGAGCGCGCCAGCGTCGCGGCCGTGCCCAAGGCCGACTTCGTGGTCATGAACCCCACCCACTATGCGGTGGCGCTCAAGTACGACGAAAAAACCATGAGCGCGCCCCAGGTCATCTCGCGCGGCACCGACCTCATCGCCATGAAGATCCGCGATGTCGCCCGCGAACACAACGTGCCGGTGCTGCAGTCGCCCATGCTGGCGCGCGCTCTGTATGCCCACGCCGAGCTGGACCAGGCCATTCCCGCCACGCTGTACACCGCCGTGGCCCAGGTGCTGGCCTATGTGTACCGCCTCAAGGCCGCCCTGCGCGGCGAAGGCCGCATGCCCGACAGCCTGGTGGAACCCTTCGTTCCGCCTGAACTCGATCCGCTGAACCGCACCCCGGTGCAAGGCGCTGCCGTATGAACACCTCCGTAAAGTCTTTGCAGCAATGGGCGGGCAGCAACGCCAGCGCCCTCCAGGGGCTGTCGGCCCCCTTGCTGGTGGTGGCCATCCTGGCGCTCATGGTGCTGCCGATCCCGCCGTGGCTGCTCGACGCGTTCTTCACGCTCAACATCGCCGTGGCGCTGATGGTGATGATGGTGGCGGCCTACATGCTGCGCCCGCTGGACTTTGCGGCCTTCCCCTCAGTGCTGCTGCTGACCACCCTCATGCGCCTGTCGCTGAACGTGGCCTCCACCCGGGTGGTGCTGCTGGAAGGCCACACGGGCCCCGGCGCGGCCGGTGCGGTGATCGAGGCCTTTGGCCACTTCCTGATCGGCGGCAACTTTGCCGTGGGGCTGATCGTGTTCGCGATCCTGGTGGTGATCAACTTCGTGGTGATCACCAAGGGCGCCGAGCGCATTGCCGAAGTGTCGGCCCGCTTCACGCTGGACGCCATGCCCGGCAAGCAGATGGCGGTGGATGCCGACCTGAACGCCGGCCTGATCGACGAGAAGGAAGCCAAACGCCGCCGCGCCGAAGTGGCGGAAGAAGCGAACTTCTTCGGGTCCATGGACGGTGCCTCCAAGTTCGTGCGCGGCGATGCGGTCGCCGGCATCCTGATCCTCTTGATCAACATCATCGGTGGTTTTGCCATCGGTGTTTTGCAACATGACCTCTCAGCCAAGCAGGCAGCCGACAGCTACATCCTGCTGGCCATTGGCGATGCGCTGGTGGCACAGATCCCCGGCCTGCTGATCTCGGTGGCCGCCGCCATGGTGATCTCGCGCGTGGGCAAAGACCACGACATGGGCCGCCAGATCGTGCAGCAGCTGTTCATGTCGCCCCGCGTGCTGGGCGTGACCGCAGGCATCCTGCTGCTGCTGGGCCTGATCCCTGGCATGCCCCATGTGGTGTTTCTGACCATGGGGGCCCTGCTTGCCTATGGTGCCTGGGTGCTGCACGAACGCCAGAAGGTGCCGCCCGAAGCCGAGGCACCGCCCGCCCCCGTCAGCGACGGCGAGGCCACCTGGGACGACCTGCAACCCGTGGACCTGCTCGGCCTGGAGTTGGGCTACCGCCTGATCAGCCTGGTGGACAAGAGCCGCCAGGGCGACCTGCTCACCCGCATCAAGGGCGTGCGCCGCAAGTTTGCGCAAGAAGTGGGCTTCTTGCCGCCCGCCGTGCATGTGCGCGACAACCTCGAACTCAAGCCCAGCGGCTACCGCATCACGCTGCGTGGCGTGGTGGTGGGCGAAGGCGAGGCCTTCCCCGGCATGTTCCTGGCCATCAACCCCGGTGGCATCACCACGCCGCTGATCGGCACTCCCACCACCGACCCCGCATTTGGCCTGCCAGCACACTGGATCGACGACCGGCAGAAGGAAGCCGCACAAATGGCGGGTTTTACGGTCGTTGATTCCGAAACCGTGATGGCCACCCATTTGTCACACTTGATGCAAGTGCAAGCCGCCAAGCTCCTCAGTCGCACGGAAACGCAGCAACTGGTGGAACACGTGGCCAAGCTGGCCCCCAAGCTCATCGAAGAAGTGGTTCCGAAAATGGTCTCCATCGCAACGTTCCAGAAAGTCCTCCAGCTGCTGCTGGAAGAGTCTGTGCACATCCGCGATATCCGCACCATCATCGAAACGCTGGCCGAGCACGCCGGTGGCGTCTCCGACCCGGTCGAGCTGGCCCGCCGCGTGCGCATCGCACTGTCGCCCGCCATCGTCCAGCAGATCTACGGCCCGACCCGCGAACTCAACGTCATCGCCATCGAACCGGGCCTGGAGCGCCTTTTGGTGCAGGCCCTGGGCAACACAGCGGGCCCCGCCCTAGACCCTGGCGTGGCCGACATCCTCACCCAAAAAGCCGCAGAGGTGGCCCTCAAGCAGGAAGAGATGGGCTTGCCCGCCTGCCTGCTGGTTCCCGACCAGATCCGCAATGCCATCTCCCGCCTGGTGCGCCGCGTAGCGCCCCGCCTGCAGGTGCTTGCGCACAGTGAAATCCCAGAGACCCACACCATCCGTATTGGGCCGATCCTTAAAGGTGCATCAGCATGAACATCAAACGCTTTACCGCCCCCACCTCCCGGGAGGCTCTGGCCAAGGCGCGCATGGCCTTTGGCGACGGCACACTGATCCTGTCCAACCGCCCGACCGCCAACGGCGTCGAAGTGGTGGCGACGGCCGAAGACACGCTCTCGGCGCTGGACGGTGGTGGTGCGGGCAATACATCCAACCCGCCCCTGCTGGCTGCCAGCGCCGCGCGCAGCGCGCCGCCTGCTCGCTCCAGCCTGGCCAGCCAGACGGCATCGGCATCGGCGGGCCTGGGCCGCAACCCGGTGGAAGAAGACACCGAACAACTGGCCATGAGCACGCTGTCGTTCCAGGACTATGTGCGCGAACGCATGCTGCGCCGCCGCCATGAGGCACTCAATGGCCAGGCCGAACCACAAACCCTGTCGGAGCGCAGCCGCGACCAGCAACCGGAGCGCGAACGTGAACGCATGCCCGCCCCGGTAGTGGCACGCCACAACCCACTGCGCACCATCCCCATGGACATTCCGCCGGAGCCCCCCCGCCGCCGGCAGGAACCCGCCAGTGCCCACCTGGTCCAGTCGAACAACCAGCAAAGCCTGATGAACGAACTCCACTCCATGAAGGAGTTGATCGAAGACCGCTTCAACACGCTGGCCTGGCTGGGACAAGCGCGCCAGAACCCGATCCAGTCCAATCTCATGCTCAAGATGATCCGTGCGGGTTATTCGCCTTCGCTGGCGCGCGCCGTGCTCGAACGCATGCCGGAAGACCTGTCGGCCGCCGAATCGGTGCGCTGGCTGATGGAAGTGCTGGAGCGCAACCTCAAGACCGACCTGGCCGAGCCCCCGCTGTACGAACAAGGCGGTATCTTTGCGATGGTCGGATCCACCGGCGTGGGCAAGACCACCACCACCGCCAAGCTGGCCGCCATGTGCGCACGCATCCACGGCCCCGGCAGCGTGGGCCTGATCACGCTCGATACCTACCGTGTCGGCGCGCACGAACAACTGCGCACCTATGGCCGCATGCTGGGCATCGTGGCCCACCTGGCGCACGACCGTGCGGCCTTGCAAGACCTGCTGGGCCTGCTCAGCGGCAAGAAGATGGTGCTGATCGACACCACCGGCGTGGCCCCCCGCGACCCGCGCAAGCGCGACATGCTGGACGTGCTGGACCTGCCCCACGTCAACCGCCTGCTGGTGCTCAACGCCGGCTGCCACGGTGACACGCTGGACGACGTGCTGACGGCCTTCAAGACCGACGGCTCGCAACAGGCCATCCTGTCCAAGGTGGACGAAGCCGTGAAACTCGGCCCCGCCATCGATGCCCTGATCCGCCACCAGATGGTGCTGCGCGGCGTGACCAACGGCCAACGCGTGCCGGAAGACTGGGAGCGTGCCGATGCACACAAGCTCATCAGCACGTCCATGCGCGCCCCGGCCAAATCGGCGTTCGACCCCAAGGCGACCGACCTGAACTTCTTCTTCTCGCACTCGCCCGACACCATCACCGAAGGGGGGCTGGTCGATGCTTGATCTGGGCTTTCACCAGGCCGCCGGGCTGCACAGCTTCACGCCGCAGGCCGAACTGCGGATGCTGGCAGTGGTCAGCCAGGGCAATACCGGAAGCGGACTGGAAACACTCTGGCAGCTCTGCGCGAGCCTGCAGCGGCTGGGCTATCCGGTGGTGGTGCTGGATGGCACGGCCCAGGAAACCGACGAAAGCCCGGGCCTGCTCCACCTGCTGCAGCAAGCCCCCTGGAACGAGGGCGCTGATCTGAACATGGGGGCCATGGCGTCGTCCCTGGCGGTGCTTCCCGCATCCCGGGGGCTGCTGCATCTGAGCCGGCATGCGGGCAGCGCGCAGAACTCGCCCCTGGAGAATCTGCTGCCCTATTTCAGAACCTACGGCCTGATGGTTCTGCATGCGCCAGCGGCCACACTCGGCCCGCTGCTCACCCACACCGCCACCGCTCCGCTGGTGGTCATGGGCAGCGGCGCAGCAGGCGTCATGACCAGCTACAAGAGCCTCAAGCAGATCGCCCTGCACACCGGACTGCCCTGCATGGTGGCCGCCTTGCTGCACAGCAACACGACTGCCGAACGCCGCAAGGCCCAGTCACAGCTGATGACCCTGCAGGCCTGCGCGGAGCGCCATCTGGGCGGCCCGGTACGGACCACCACCATCGCCACGCAGAACCCCCAGGACCTTCAGCGCCTGGCCTTGCAACTGCTGGAAAATGCGGGCACTATGAGTAGATCGCTGACTGCGCTGCCACCCAGCAACCTGACAGGCATGCCTGCGCATTTTGTCCGGAGCCATTGAGTTGATTTTTCCGGAGCCGTTGATCTGATGTACACCGCCAAAGGTCAGCTTGATCGCGATGCCATGATTCGCCAGCACGTTCCGCTGGTTCGAAGAATTGCGCACCACATGATCGCCAAGCTGCCTCCCAATGTCGAACTGGATGATCTGATCCAGGTGGGCATGATGGGCCTGGCAGAAGCCCTCTCGCGCTACGAAGTGGCCCAGGGCGTGCAATTTGAGACCTTTGCCACCCAGCGCATCCGTGGCGCCATGCTCGACGAGCTGCGCGAGGGCGACTGGATGAGCCGCAGTTCGCGCAAGAGCCAGAAGGACATCGAGCATGCGGTGCACCGGCTGGAACAAAAACTGGGCCGCAGCCCGCTCGAATCGGAAATCGCCAGCGAAATGGGCATGAGCCTGCCCGACTACCAGAACCTGCTGGGCAAGGTGCGGGGCACCCAGCTGGTGTACCTGGAAGACATGACCCATGGCAACGATGACGAGGATGGGTTTCTGGACCGCCATGTCGCCGACGCCGATGCCGACCCGGTCGAGTTGCTGCGGGACCAACGGCTCAAGACGTCGCTGGTGAATGCCATCAAGAGCCTGCCGGAACGCGAGCAGCACATCATGGGCATGTACTACGAGCACGACATGAATCTCAAGGAGATTGCGGCGGTGCTCGGTGTGACGGAATCACGGGTGTGCCAACTGCACAGCCAGTCCATCGCCCGGCTGCGCGCCAAGATGCGCGCGCATTGAGTCCACCCTTTTTTGCACCAAGCCCCCTCAACAAGCCGAAGTGATCCCTTCGGCGGGGGTGGCGCTTGCTTCAGCCTGCAGAACGGTAGATGCGTGCCACGCCCGGCTTGGCCGCACGCGTGTTCAGCCCGTCACCATAGGTCGATGCCGCATTGGACGGGGGCAACAAGCCCGCGGCCTGGCGATCTGTCACGGCAGACAGGCGTGCCAGGTTGTCGCGGTGAATCGCCAGCATGTCGCCAATGGCGTCCACCCGCTTTTTCACCGACGCCGGCAGGGGCATACCGCGCGCGGTGGACTGCTCCAGGACACGTGCGAACTGCGCCGCTGCATCGCGCAGCGCCGTACTGTGTTGTTCCAGGGATTGGGGATCTGCCGCAAGAAGGGCGGTAGAGACTTTATCGATCAGCTGCTCGACAGCCGAGAGGGATTCTTCCAGCGACATGGCGCATTGTGCGATGGATCACGCCCGCCTGCAAAGAAACGCTCACCCTCCCCGGGAGCGAGACAGGATCTCTTGGGCGTTGGACAACATCTTGTCGGCAATGGCGTCGGCATCGACGGAGAATTCACCCTTTTCAATGGCCGTGCGGACGGCTTTGACCTTGCCAGCGTCAAAATCACCGGTGGTGCGGGAGGTCTGGTTCAGGGCTTGGGCGGCGATGGACACGGTGACAGGCACACCGGCGGCCGACGCAGCCAGCGCGTCCTTGGTGGCTCCTTCAGCAGCGCTGGCAGGACTTTTGGCTTGCTTGGCAAGCCCCGTCTGCGCCAATGCGCCCGGGAGTTCCGGTTTTTGACCTATCTTCATCGCTCTCTCCACCACCCCGTTTGATGTGGGGCACAGTAGCAATGTTTTCGACCCATTTCGCGGGGACTTTAGCCATTTATCGCCGTGGCGTCATCAAAGTGTGACGTCCACCGTCCCACCTTCGTTCACAATTCCACTGACAATTCGGCCATTGTCCATTCGCACACGCACAGTCTGCCCCACTGCGCCCGCCGTCAACGCCTGCCCCGCCGACGTGACCGCATAACCGGGGCCCTGGGCCATGACCTTCACCTGCGCGCCCGCACGGAACAGCAAGGGGGCCCGCACCATGGTCTGGCGCAATGTCTGGCCTGCCATCAGCTGGCGTGAGGCGATCTGCCCCACCCACAGGTCCGGGTTGGCCATGATGGGGGCGGAATCTGCCGCCCAGTCCACTTCGGCCTCGGTGGCGTCGTTGGCAGTGAGGACGGCCCCTGGCGCCACATTGCTGGTCAGCACCCAGGCCGGGCCAAACGCCTTGATGGTCACGGGCAAAAACACATTCCAGGCCGTCGCCCCCTCCACGCAGCGCAGCCCCAGGCGGGTGCGCCCCCACAGGCGGGAGCCCACGGGCAGATAAGGCTCCACCCGCGCGCAGGGCGCCAGGCGCAGGCGCGAATCCAGTGAGCCAACACTCACTTCCATGCGCAGCGGCAAACCGGTAGGGGCGCTGCGTGCCAGGGCATCGTCCAACCACCGCTGCGTCAGCGGGCCCAGGTCCATCGCCGGGTCGCCCGCTGCCTGGGCCAGCGCCACATTGCCGCCACCCAGCCCAGCCGCCCAGCCCAGCCCGGCAAGGCACAGGGCGCGCAGTACCGCGCCTGCGCGGGTCCGTGCAGGCGCAAGAAATGACACAACAAAAAGAGAGAGAGGGGGTGCGGACATGGGGCCTCCTGGGCGTCGGGTGGCCTGCCTGCCGGGGGCAAAGGCCATTTCACCCCAAGAACTATAGGCAGATGGCCCCAGCCCAAAACCCGGAACTACGCATCCATTTCCACGCTCTTCGCGCTTTAGAAAAAAGGCACGGTTTCCATAATCAGGCAACGCCAAAAAAGCCCTCGGGCTGGCGACTTTGCAACCGACGGTGTGAGGCACACATGCTTGACAAGATGACCAACCAGCTGAGTTTTCACAGCAACGCCCTGGTGCTGCGTGCGGAACGTCAGCGCGCCATCGCCAGCAACATTGCCAATGCCGACACCCCCGGCTATGTGGCACGCGACTTCAAGTTTGGGGATGCCCTGCGGGAGGCCACAGGCGTCAGCTCCTCGGGCACGGGCTCCGGCGTCACGCGCCTGGCCACTGGCGGATCGCATGGCACCGCAGGCACCACAGACCCCCGCCACATGCCTTTGCCGACCGTACCCACCAGCACCAGCATCGACCGGCAAGGCGCGCTGGGCTATGCGGTGCAGACGCAGCCCAGCCTGGACAACAACACGGTCGATCTGGACCGCGAGCGCGCCAACTTCGTGGACAACTCCGTGCGCTACGAGGCCACGCTGCGCTTCATCAACGGCGGCGCCAAAACCATGCTCAGCGCCATCCAGGGCCAATAAGCCCTGCGCGCTGCAGCCAGAAAGCGAGTCACACCATGTCCATGTTCTCCATCTTCAACGTGTCGGGCAGCGCCATCAGCGCACAGTCGCAGCGGCTCAACGTGGTGGCCAGCAACCTGGCCAACGTCGATGCCGTGGCAGGCCCCGATGGCCAGGCCTACAAGGCGCGACAGGTGGTTTTCCAGACCGCTCCCATGGGCGCCGACAGCGCAGCCGGTGTGCGCGTGAGCGGGATGAGCGAGAGCAATGTGCCCGGCCGCCGTGTGCACGACCCCAGCCACCCGTCGGCCGACGAGCAGGGCTATGTGACGCACTCCAACGTGAACGCGGTCGAGGAGATGGTCAACATGATTTCCGCCTCCCGCTCCTACCAGAACAACGTCGAGGTCATGAACACGGCCAAGTCGCTGCTCCTCAAGACCCTGCAGATGGGCCAGTAATCCCCGGGAGACACCACCATGATTCTCAGCGCCACCAACGCCAGCTCCGCCACGGACTCGTCCAGCACCAAGGCCAGCGCCGCCACCGATCCGTCGGCGGCGCAGGACCGTTTCCTGAAGCTGCTGGTTGCCCAGCTCAACAACCAGGACCCGATGAACCCGCTGGACAACGCCCAAATGACCTCGCAGATTGCGCAGATCAACACGGTCACCGGCATCCAGCAGCTCAACCAGACCATGCAGAGCATGTCCGAGCAGTTCAACTCGCTGCAGGTGATGCAGGGCACGACGCTGATCGGACGCAACGTGATGATCGAAGGCTCCAGCCTCGCCGTGGCCGCCAAGGCGGGCAAGGGCGGTTTCGAGCTGCCCTCGGCCGCCACCAACGTGAAGATCGAAGTCACGACCGCAGGTGGCCAGGTGGTGGACACCATTGATCTGGGCGCCAAGGCGGCAGGCCGCCACACCTTTGACTGGGATGCCAGCAAGTACACCGGGGCCACCGACGCGCTGCAGTTCCGCGTCACGGCCGTCAACGGCGCGACCAAGCTGGACTCCACGGCACTCAGCCTGTCCAAGGTCACCGCCGCAGGCGCCGAAGACGGCCAGCTCAAGCTGACCCTCGCCAACGGCAAAACCATCAACTACAGCCAGATCAAGGCCCTGGTCTAACCAGGCCCGAACCCTTTCGCCCCCATCAGGAGAACACCATGAGCTTTCAGCAAGGCCTGTCGGGCTTGAACGCCGCCAGCAAGAACCTCGACGTCATCGGGCACAACATTGCCAACTCCAACACCGTCGGGTTCAAGGCCTCGCGGGCCGAGTTTGCGGAAATGGTGGCCTCGGCCATCGGGTCTTCCGGCGGCACCAATGCCGGCATTGGCGTGGAAGTGGCGGCCGTGGCGCAGCAGTTCACCCAGGGCAACCTCACGATCACGGGCAACAGCCTGGATGTGGCCATCAACGGCAACGGCTTTTTCACGCTCACGCTGCCCGATGGCACCGCCGCCTACACCCGCTCCGGCAACTTCAAGCTGGACAAGGAAGGCAACATGATCACCAACGACAACGCCTCGGTGATGGGCTACCCGGTGGACCCGGTCACGGGCCTGCGCACGGGCACCGACCCCATCCCCATGGTGTTCCCCACGGCCGAGCCCATCCCCGCCAAGCAGACCACCACCATCACCGCCTCCTTCAACCTGGACGCCCGCGCCACCGATGCAGCGGGTGACCCGGCGGCCACGCCCCCCATTCCGGCCACACCCCGCGCCACCTACGGCACGTCCATCAACGTGTTCGACAGCCAGGGCGTGGCCAAGCCCGTGAGCCTGTATTTCCAGAAAACCGCCGCCAACAACACCTGGGACGTGTACGACGCGCTCGACGACCCCACGGCCGTGCCGCCCGTGGTGGCCGCGCCCATCGGCCAGATCACGTTTGACAACAACGGCGCCATCACCGGCCCGGTGGCCACGCCGCCGGCCACGGGTTTTTCGCTGCCGCTCACCGTCAACCCGACCCCCCCCAACCCCAACAACCTGCCCACCTACACCGTGGACGTGAACCTGGACAACGTCACCCAGTTCGGCACCAAGTTCGCCGTGTCCAACCTGAGCCAGGACGGCTACACCTCGGGCGAGCTGACCGGCATCAACA
>JADMJR010000101.1 GCA_018780365.1 Acidovorax sp.
GCCTTCGGAATCGTCCAGGTCGCATTCTCGAAATCAATCTCGGTCCATGTCGCCTCAATCAGTTCGCTCTTTCGTACCAGCGTCAGCAGAATCATGCGTAGCGCCAGGCGAATGGTCGGATACGTGGCCACCGATTCCATCTGCCGGTTCATCAGGCGGATCTCCATCGGTGACAGCGCCCGGTCCTTGGGCACGAAGGTCGCGATCGAAGCCGCGCCCACGCCATCGGCAGGGTTGCCCACCTTCTCGCCGTGCAGGATGGCGAAGGCATAAACCTGCTTCACGATGTCGCGGACATGCACTGCGGTGGCGGGCGCGCCACGCGCCTTCACCTTGCCGCACAAGGCGCGCAGGTCGTCGGCGCTGATTTCGTTGAGGAGCCGGTTCTTGAACGCCGGCAGGATGTCCCGGTCGACGATGCTCTTGCGCATTGCTCGCGTGCTTTCGGCCATTTTGGCGTCGACAAGCCATCGAACGGTCATGTCGCCGAAGTTCTTGGCGGCAGTCAGTCGGCGCTTCTCGCGCTGCTTCTCGTGCGCCGGGGACTTGCCCTTGGCGACGGCCTTCTTGGCGTCGAGTAGCTTTTCGCGGGCCAAGGCCAGCGAGATACCAGCTGGCCCGTAGCGGCCGATGGTCAACGTTTCGCGCCGGCCATTGAGACGGTAATCGTAGCGGAAGGTGACGGTACCGGCGGTCGATACCGTCACGTACATCCCATCCCGGTCAGAAGCCTTATAAGTCAATGACTTAGGCTTCAGATTGCGCAGTGCTGTGTCAGTAAGCATCGAGGTTTTCCTCCTGTTTTTGACGGCTTTTACCGTCAGGGGTCAGGAGACCTTCTGATGCCTGGAAAGCCGCATGAAACAAGCTTTCCAGAGGAGACATTTACCGTCAAAGACCGGTTTGGTCTCAATAGTAAACGGGAGGGTCTTAATCCGACCTCCGGTTCTTACCGTCAGTTCTACCGCCAACCTGTTTTGCTGGCCGGCGATAGCTACCGATAGCTGTTGTGACGTATTTCTTTATAAATCAACACGTTACGTCAGTTTTTCGATAGTTGGCGATAGTCCCCGAAGGACCTGATTTCACTCCCACTCAATCGTCGCAGGCGGCTTGCTGCTCACGTCATACGTCACGCGGTTAATGCCACGCACCTCGTTGATGATGCGGCCCGACACATTCTTGAGCAGCGCGTAGGGCAGCTCAGCCCAGTCGGCGGTCATGAAATCGCTGGTCTGCACGGCGCGCAGGGCCACCACGTAGTCGTAGGTGCGGCCGTCGCCCATCACGCCCACACTCTTGACGGGCAGGAAGACGGTGAAGGCCTGGCTGGTGAGGTCGTACCAGGTCTTGCCAGTGGCTTCGTCCACGTGGTTGCGCAGCTCTTCGATGAAGATCGCGTCGGCACGGCGCAGCAGGTCGGCGTATTCCTTCTTCACTTCGCCCAGGATGCGCACGCCCAGGCCGGGGCCGGGGAAGGGGTGGCGGTAGACCATTTCGGGCGGCAGGCCCAGGGCCACGCCGAGTTCGCGCACTTCGTCCTTGAACAGGTCGCGCAGGGGTTCCAGCAGCTTCAGGCCCAGTTGTTCTGGCAGGCCGCCCACGTTGTGGTGGCTCTTGATGGTGACGGCCTTCTTGCTCTTGGCACCGCCAGATTCGATGACGTCGGGGTAAATGGTGCCTTGGGCCAGGAAGGTGGCACCCTTGGCACCGTTGCCCGCTGCCTTGAGCTTGGCGGCTTCGGCCTTGAACACGTCCACGAACAGGCCGCCGATGATCTTGCGCTTGGCTTCGGGCTCGCTCACGCCGGCCAGCTTACCCAGGAACAGGTCGCTGGCATCCACGCGGATGACCTTGGCGTGCAGCTTGCCGACGAACATGTCCATGACCATGTCGCCCTCGTTCAGGCGCAGCAGGCCGTGGTCAACGAAAACGCAGGTGAGCTGGTCGCCGATGGCGCGGTGGATCAGTGCCGCCGCCACGGACGAATCGACGCCGCCGGAGAGGCCCAAGATCACTTCCTCATCACCCACCTGCTGGCGGATCTGCTCCACGGCTTCAGCGATGTGGTCGCGCATCACCCAATCAGGGCTGGTGCCGCAGATGCCGAGCACAAAGCGGTCGAGCAGCGCCCTGCCCTGCACGGTGTGCGTGACTTCGGGGTGGAACTGCACGGCGTAAAAGCGCCGGTCTTCGTCGGCCATGCCGGCGATGGGGCAGCTGTCCGTGCTGGCCATGAGCTTGAAGCCCGGTGGCAGCTCAGTGACCTTGTCGCCGTGGCTCATCCAGACGTTGAGCATGCCGTGGCCTTCGGGCGTGGTGAAGTCGGCGATGTCTTTGAGCAGGGCGGTGTGGCCGCGCGCACGCACGGCCGCAAAGCCAAATTCGCGCTTGTGGCCCGTTTCTACCTTGCCACCCAGTTGCTGGGCCATGGTCTGCATGCCGTAGCAGATGCCCAGCACGGGCAGGCCCAGGTCGAACACGGCCTGCGGGGCGCGGTCGGTAGTGTCTTCGGTCACGCTGGCGTGGCTGCCCGACAGGATGATGCCCTTGAGCGAGCCGTCCTTGGCGTAGTCACGCACCCATTCATCGGTCACGTCGCAGGGGTGCACTTCGCAATACACATTGGCCTCGCGCACGCGGCGGGCGATGAGCTGGGTGACTTGCGAGCCGAAATCGAGGATGAGGATTTTCTGGTGTTGCATGGTGGTGGTCCGTCAGAGGCGGGAGAGGTCGAGAAGAGATACACCACTGCGCTGTGCGGCAGCGGCCTGTTGGGGATCGAAGGTGGCCAGGGGTAGGCGCAGTGAGCGGGCCAGCCACAGGTAGGCCGCATCAAAGGTGGGCAGGCCCGTTTCCAACGCCACATCGAGCACGGCCTTGTGCTGGGCAGGGGCGAGGTCGTGCAGTTCCACCCGGTGGCGGATGGCTTCGAGCACACCCCATAGGCCTTCGACGGAGGCGGCAGGAATGCGCCCGCTGTTCACGCCGCTGGCGAGGATGTTGTTGCACTCCCACTGCCAAAGGTTGGGCGCCTGGGGCTCGACCTCGTCGCGGCGGATCAGGGTGTAGAGGCGGCGGGTGTGATCGCTGGCAGCGTCGGGCAGCAGCCACGCAGCGGTGACAGAAGCGTCAAGCACGAAGGCCGTCATGCGGCGCTCCGGCCCGTGCGGCGCAGGGTGTCAGGGGAAGCGGCATCATCAGCGGGGCGCACCGTGGCATGCAGCGCCTCCATCTGACCCAGCTCGCGCGCAATCTGCTCGTCGGAAATGACCGGGCGACGGCGCACCGGCAGCATGCGCACTACCTCTTTGCCATGGCGGGTGATGCGCACTTCCTCGCCCTGCTCGACCAGTTCGATCAGGGCAGAGAACCTGCTCTTGGCTTCGTAGATGCCGACGGATTGCATGGATGCGCGGACCCCCAAAAAGAAAAAGTCTGGCCTGAATGGTGAATTCAGACCAGACTATATCATTCTGACCAGATATTTTCAATCAGGCCAGATTGGATCGACAGTGCTCAGTCGGCCCTGTAGTTGGGGGCTTCCTTGGTGATCTGCACGTCGTGCACATGGCTTTCGCGGATGCCGGCGGTGGTGATCTCGACGAACTCGGCCTTGTTGTTCATCTCTTCGATGGTGGAGCAGCCGCAGTAGCCCATGGAAGCACGCACGCCGCCGGCCATCTGATAGACGATGGAGACCATGGAGCCCTTGTAGGGCACACGGCCTTCGATGCCTTCGGGCACCAGCTTGTCGGCGTTGGGATTGCCGGTGGTCGACTCCTGGAAGTAGCGGTCGGCACTGCCTTGCTGCATGGCGCCGATGCTGCCCATGCCACGGTAGCTTTTGTAGCTGCGGCCCTGGAACAGAATCACTTCGCCCGGAGCTTCTTCGGTGCCCGCGAACATGCCCCCCATCATCACCGTGCCCGCGCCAGCGGCCAGGGCCTTGGCAATGTCACCGCTATAGCGGACACCACCATCTGCAATCAGCGGCACGCCGGTGCCTCGCAGGGCGGTGGCCACGTTGTCGATGGCCATGATCTGGGGCACACCCACACCGGCCACGATGCGGGTGGTGCAGATGGAACCTGGGCCGATGCCGACCTTGACCGCATCGGCACCGGCTTCGACCAGTGCCAGCGCAGCCGCGCCGGTGGCGATGTTGCCGCCGATCACATCGATCTGCGGGTAGTTTTGTTTGACCCAGCGCACGCGGTCGATCACACCCTTGCTGTGGCCGTGGGCCGTGTCCACCACGATGGCATCGACACCGGCCTTGACCAAGGCTTCGACACGCTCTTCCGTGCCCTCGCCCACGCCCACGGCAGCGCCCACGCGCAGGCGGCCTGCGGCGTCGCGTGCGGCGTTGGGGAAGCTGGTTTGTTTGGTGATGTCCTTCACCGTGATCAGGCCCTTGAGTTCAAAGGCGTCGTTCACGACCAGGATGCGTTCGAGCTTGTGCTTGTTGAGCAGCGCCTTGGCTTCGGCAGGCGTGGTGCCTTCCTTCTCATTGACCGTGATGAGCTTTTCGCGCGGGGTCATGATCTGGTGGACCTTGACGTCGTAGCGTGTCTCAAAACGCAGGTCGCGGCCGGTGACGATGCCGACCACCTTGCCACCGTCACACACCGGGAAACCAGAAATACCCAGTTGCTCAGACAGCTGCAGCACCTGCAGCACGGTGTGCTCGGGGGTGATGACCACGGGGTCGCGCAGCACGCCGGATTCGTAGCGCTTGACCTTGGCCACGTGCGCAGCCTGTTCTTGCGCCGTGAGGTTCTTGTGCACGATACCGATGCCGCCCTCCTGGGCAATGGCAATGGCCAGACGCGCCTCGGTCACGGTGTCCATGGCGGCGGACACGAGCGGCAGGTTCAGCTGGATATTGCGGGAGAGTTTCGTCGCGAGGGACGTGTCCTTGGGCAGGACCTGGGAGTACGCTGGCACCAGCAACACATCGTCGAAGGTGAGCGCTTTTCCAAGAAGGCGCATGAGAAAGCTCCAAAAAACGGATTGTACCCGCGCCGCGTGTGGCGCAAAGCCGACGCTGCAATTGCCCCCAGCCGGTCAGCGCATTGGCAATGCCAATGACCCACTGCCGCACGCACCCTGCTGCCCACACGGAAACGGCCGCCTTCAAGGCGAGTGCTTGTGAATGATCTTGTGAATGCTCTTGCCGACGAACAGCGTCCGGCCACAAGCGGTCTGCCAGGCCCCAGGGCATCGGCCCAGAGCAGCCACCCATCACTCCTGCACTGGCGGCTGGCGGGCCACGCGGATAAACTTCCTGCCATGAAAATGCACAAGATTCTCCTGCTGGCCGTGGCCTGCACCTGGGCCATGGGCGCGGCAGCGCAGTGGCAGTGGATCGACAAGGACGGACGCAAAGTCTTCAGCGACCGCCCTCCGCCGCAGGAAATCCCGGAAAAGAGCATCCTGAAGCAGCCAGGGGGAAGCCTCCCGCCACGCCCGGCACCTGCCGTTGCACCACCTGCTGCGGACAGCGCACCGGGCGCTGCGGCGGCACCGGCCACGGCAGCCACAGCGGCCCCCAAGCTGGCAGCCAGCGCCCCAGGCGGTGGCAAAGACAAGGAGCTGGAAGAGAAAAAAGCCCAAGCCGAGGCCGCAGAAGCTGCCAAGAAAAAGGCAGAAGACGAAAAAATCGCCAAAGCCAAGGCCGAGAACTGCACCCGGGCCCGCGCAGCCAAGGCTGCTTTCGATGCTGGAAAACCCATTACCCAGGCCAATGCCCAGGGCGAACGCATCTTCCTGGACGGCCCCGCCCGCGCGGCTGAGGCCAAACGTGTTGACGGCATCGTCGCCTCGGACTGCGCACGCTGACCCGATCCGCCGGCGCCCCACCCAGATCACACGCAAGCGGTCTAGGTGGGGCGCCAATGGCCAATACAGCGACCCGCTGTGGCCCGCGCCTTTTTCTCAATAACCCGATTTCCCCCCCGGCCGCTGGCGTGCAAACAGCCCCGTGGCACGGGCTCCCTGGCGCGCAAAACGTTCGCGGCGGGCCACCTTGGGGTCCACCGTCAGGGGCCGGTAGACCTCCACACGGTCCAGAGGCTGCAATCGTGCATCCAGCGCTACAGCCCGCCCCCACACCCCAACGGAGGACAGAGCGGCACCCGTTGATGCCTGCCCTGGCGATGACACCGCAGGTACGCCGCAGGCCTGCAACGCATCCGCCACCGTGGCGCCTGCGGGCAATGCCAGGGCCCACTCCCGTGTCTCGCGCGGTGCCACACAGACGACCACCGTGACCTGCAGAGTGGCTGCGCCCTGAGGGGCGATGAGACCACCTGGACTCCCTGGGCTGTCAGCCATACACCTGCTCCGCCCGCTTCACGAAGGCATCGACCATGCTGCCTGCGATGCGATCAAACACAGGCCCGACCAACGCCGCCAGCGCCGCACTGTCAAAACCATAGTGAAGCAACAACTCCACCTTGCAGGCGCGCTGCAGACCGTCCCCTACCGGGTGAAAATGCCAGTCGCCGTCCAGCCGCGAGAACGGCCCTTTCACAAGGTGCATCTGCACGCGCCGCCCCGCCTCGTGTGTATTGCGCGTCACAAAGGTCTGGCGGATGCCCCCCAGGGCAATCCCCACCTCGGCGGTCATGCCGTCCTGGTGCTGCTCCAGCACGGCGGAGCGGTCGCACCACGGCAGAAATTGTGGGTAGTGCTCTACCCCGGTGACCAGGGCAAACATTTCTTCGGGGCTGTACCAGATGAGGACGGACTTTTGAACGGTTTTCATGCAGACGGAGCTTGAGCCAAAGCGCGCAAGCCGGAGAAATTAGAATCGCGATGGCGACGACAACATTGTAGGGAGGCCTTTTATCTCCCGATTTGCGCCGCATCTAAACCCAATGGCCAAGAAACCCGATCCCACTGCCCGCATTGCCGATAACAAAAAGGCGGCCTACAACTATTTTTTTGAAGAGCGCCACGAGGCAGGCATCGTCCTGTACGGCTGGGAGGTGAAAGCGCTGCGCGAAGGCAAGGTGCAACTGACCGATGGCTACGTGCTGATTCGCGAAGGCGAGATGTTCCTGCTGGGCTGCCAGATCAACCCGCTCAAAACCGCCTCGACCCATGTCAACCCCGACGCCATACGCACCAAAAAGCTGCTGCTCAAGAAGGACGACATCAAGCACCTGATCGTCAAGGTGGAACAAAAGGGCTACACGCTGGTGCCGCTGAACCTGCACTGGAAGAATGGCTACGTGAAGTGCGAGATCGCCCTGGCCAAGGGCAAGGCCGAACACGACAAGCGCGACACCATCAAGGACCGCGAAGGCAAGCGCGAAGTGGAACGCGCCATGAAAAGCCGGAATAGGTGACCCCCGGAGGCGCTGCGCGCCTTCCCCCTGGAAGGGGGATGCCCCTGGTGCACGCAAGCGAAGCGCCGCATACGCGACGGGGCGGCCCTTGCACGGGGGCGCTGGTTGGGGCCGTGCCAGTTTTTTCACGGGTGGTGGAATAAACCGCCCCGCCCTGGTGTTCATGGAGGTGCAAGGCGGCATGGTCCGCTGGCTGCAGTCCCTCTTCTTCCACCCCCTGGAGAACCCATGAAAAAACCTCTTCTACCCCTCGCCGCATTCACCGCATTCGTCGCCATCTCTGGCTGCTCCACCATGGCGGCCCATGGCCCCGTGAAGACCGTGGATGGCGTGCTGGTCGGTGCCGGCGGCATGACGCTGTACACCTTCGACCGGGACACGGCAGGCAGTGGCAAATCGGTGTGCAACGGCCCCTGCGCCACCAACTGGCCCCCCCTCATGGCCAGCCAGGCCCCGGGCGGCAACTACAGCATCGTCACACGCGACGACGGAAAAACCCAGCTGGCGTACAAGGGGAAACCGCTGTACTACTGGGTCAAGGACACCCAGCCCGGCGACAAGACCGGCGAAGGCGTGAACCAGGTCTGGCGCGCAGCAAAGCCCTGACACTCACCACAGGCCCATGGACCACCACCGGATCATTGACCATGTGCCCGCCTTGCGCCGCTACGCGCGGGTGCTGACGGGTGACGCCTGGGCAGCCGACGATCTGGTGCAGGACACGCTGGAGCGGGCCTGCAACAAGTGGCGGCTGTGGCGCGTGGGCAGCGACCTGCGCGCCTGGTTGTTCACACTGATGCACAACCTCTACCTCAACCAGCGCCGTGCGCTGCCAACACAGGCTCCCCTGGACATCGAAGAGGTGCAAGACCAGCTACCGGGCGACACCGGCCCCTCGGACGACGCACTGGACCTGGAGCGCTGCCTGCAGCGCCTGCCCGCCGAACAGCGCGCCGTGCTGCTGCTGGTGGCCATGGAGGACATGGGCTACGAAGACACGGCGCGCATTCTGGCCGTGCCGGTGGGCACGGTGATGTCGCGCCTGTCACGGGCCCGCGCACGCCTGCGCACGCTGATGGAGCGCGGCCCCGCAACCGCAGCGACCACCGTAGCCCTCACGGGCCAACCGCCCGTTCTGCGCCGCCTCAAATGATGAAGACAACCCGCGATACCGCCATGGACACGCCCGCCCACGCCCCCTCGCCCCGCGCCGACGACAGCACCGCCTGGCATGCGCTGGTGGATGGGCAGTTGCCGCCCGCAGAGGCCGACGCCCTGCGCCAGCAACTGCAGGGCGACGAACACGCGCAGGACACCATCGCCCATTGGCACATGCAGCGGACCCGGCTGCATGCCCTGCACCAGGACCTGCTGGATGCACCCGTGCCCGACGCCCTGCGGGCCACCGCGTCGCGCGTGGCGGCCCGCAGCGCAGCGCAGGCCCAATGGTGGCGCTGGGGCGGCATGGCCGCTTCGGTGCTCGTGGCGTTCGTGCTGGGCTGGACCGGGCGCAGCCAGTGGGCCAGCCCCCCCTCCGGCACAGCGACACTCGCGGGCCGTGCCGCGCTGCTGGCGGCAGCGCCCGCGCAGCGTTTTGCCCAGCAGGCCGCCGTGGCCCACGCGGTGTTCCAGCCAGAAGTGCGCCACCCGGTGGAGGTCACGGCGGCGCAGCAGGAGCATCTGGTGCAATGGCTGTCCAAACGGCTGGACAGACCGCTCAAGATCCCGGCCCTCGGGCCCCAAGGGTATGAGCTGGTGGGAGGGCGGCTCTTACCAGGCGACAGCGGCGCACGCGCGCAGTTCATGTACCAGAACAGCACGGGCCAGCGGATCACGCTGTACCTGGGCGCGCTGGCGACACCAATGCCCGCCGCGCCCGCTACGCCCGCCGCGCCCACCACAGCCTTCCAGTTCACCCAGGAAGACCCGGTCCCCAGCTTCTACTGGGCGGACGCGGGCTTTGGCTATGCGCTCAGCGGGCAGCTGTCCCGCTCCGACCTGTTGGAGCTGGCCACGGCGGTGTACCAGCAACTGCAGCCTTAGCCACTCTGCGCCACGCCCGCTGTAGCCCCACAGATCAGGCCAGGGAAGCCAGCGGGTGCGCGTGTGCAGGCCAGGGGCTGGCAAAAAACGGAGCCACCATCTCCGGCGTCACGTCTTCGATGCGGCCGGGGTTCCACTGCGGCGCGTGGTCCTTGTCCACGGCCAGGGCACGGATGCCCTCCACCGTTTCGCTTTGGCCAGGGCGCAGGAAGAAGCAGTGGCGCACCATGTCGCGCTCCATGCGCAGATCGTCGGCCAGGCCCAGGTCGCGCGCGCGGCGGATCTGCTCCAGCACCACGTGCAGCATCAGCGGCGAACGCTTGCGCAGTGTGGCGGCAGTGGCGCTGGCCCAGTCGGTGCCGGCAGCTTCAAGCGCCCGCACGATCTCCCCCACGGTGGGCAATGCAAAATATTGATCAATTTGGCCCCTGGCGCCTGATGCGCTTGCGTTAGCAGCTACAAATTTCGAAGCAACAAAGTCCTTGATGGCCACACCGCTGGCAAAACCCTGGGCGCCCAGGGCCTCCCAAACCGCCGGCAGTTGGTCCGACGGCAGGCAGCCATCGGCCAGGTGGCTGTCGATGGCATCGCCAGCGCCAATCGTGTCACCCGTCAGCGCCAGCCACTCGCCGACACGGCCTGGGCAACGGCTCAGGAAGTAGCCCCCCCCCACGTCCGGGAACAGGCCAATGGCCGTCTCGGGCATGGCCATCTTGGTGCGCTCGGTCACCACGCGCAGGGCTGCGCCCTGGCTGATGCCCATGCCACCGCCCATCACGATGCCATCCATGAACGCGATGTAGGGCTTGCCGTAGTTGTGGATCAGGTGGTTGAGGGCGTACTCCTCGGTGAAAAAATCTTCGAGCAGCGGGTTGCCCTGGCTGCCCGCCTGGTGCAAGAAGCGGATGTCACCACCCGCGCAGAAGGCACCGAACGGGCCCTCCTTGTTGCTGCCGCGGATCGCCACGGCCAACACACGCGCATCGTTCTGCCAGGCCAGCAAGATACCCATCAGGTCCCGCACCATGCCCAACGACAGCGCATTGAGCGCTCGCGGGCGATTCAATGTAATGAAGCCCACTTGGCCGCGCACTTCACTCACAACTTCCGATACCACCGTCTCCGTCATTTTTGTTCCTTCCAACCCAACAGTTCATTAAAAACCAGCGCACCGATCACCAGTGCGCCCCCCGTCAGCACCGCTGTGCCAGGCTTCTCGCCCGCGCCCAGCCATGCCAGCAAGATGCCAAAGATCACTTCGAGCAAACCGAGCAGCGCCAGCTCGGGCGCCTTGAGCACACGGCCGCAGCGCACGGCCAGCACACAGGGAATCGCCAATTGCACCACGCCCAGCAGGGCCAGCAAGCCAAGGTCGTGCCACGACGCCTGAAACGGGAGAGCCAGCGGCAGCGTGGCCACCACCGAGATCACCGCCCCCACCAGCACAGCCGGCACCAGATCCACCGCGTGGCCATGGCGCTGCGAATGCTGCACCACGGTCCAGTTGATGGCCGCCGCCACCGGCACACACAGCGCCACCAAGGTGCCCGTCAGCGGCAGGCCCGCCATCTGCGCACCATACATCCACGCAATACCCAACCCCGCCACCGCGATCGCCACCCAGGTGCGCGGTGCGATATGGTGCCCAATGAACACCCGCGCAAACAGCGCCGTGAGCAACGGGCCCACCGCCATCGTGACCAGCACATTGGCCACGGGCATCAGCACCAGCGCCACCATGAAGGCGGTGAACATCACGCTCCAGCACACGCCAGAGATCCACAGCGCACGGCCACTGTGGCGCATGGACGCAAACACCGCCCGCCCCTGCAGCGCGGGCAGGATGAGCAGCAACGCCAGCAGCGTGAAGAAGCTGCGCCAGAAAGTCACCTCAAAACTGCGTGCATGTTCCAGGTGGCGCGTGACCACGCCGGCGATGGACCACATCAGGGCCACCACCACCATCAGCACGACGGCGCGAAAATGCGTGAGCTTCAACATGGGTACCTGCAGTTCGGTGAGTCCGGGCAACGGGAACAAAAGAACCCTTGGGTTCAAGACGGCAAAAGGGCCACAGCATGGCAGTGGCCCTTTGGGTCGCGCAGCAGGAGGCACAAGGCCTCCGTCCGCGCTGAGGTGACCGGACTCAGCGGCCCATTGATGGAGCCGCGGCGTCCGGCAAGCCCGCTCAGGAGCGGCCTGCGCGCTTGCGCTCGTTTTCCGTCAGGAACCGCTTGCGGATACGGATCGACTTGGGCGTGATTTCGACCAGTTCGTCGTCCTCGATGAATTCCACGGCGTATTCCAGCGTGGCATCGATGGGCGGCGTGATCTTGATCGCGTCTTCCTTGCCGGACACGCGGAAGTTGGTCAGCTGCTTGGTGCGCGTGGCGTTCACGATCAGGTCGTTGTCGC
>JADMJR010000093.1 GCA_018780365.1 Acidovorax sp.
GTGGCCCTGCGCTGGAGCGCTGCGGACCAGCGCTACTGGTGCGGCATGGTGGCCGACCCGGGCGGGGTGACGGGGTTCACCCAGCCCTGGGCGGTGCGTGCGATGTCGGCCCTGGCGCGGCGCTGGATTGCGTCGGGCATTGGCTGCGATGCGCGGCTGGATGTGGAGCCGCCTTCTGCCGAGCATCATTAATTTGCTATTAAATATATAGCTGTAAGGGCGCGTCCATCAGGCGGTAGCAGCATTCTTTGCTTGCAAAATTTCGCGTCGCGCCAGGTGGATGCCCGCCAGCATGCAGCGCACCGATCCGCCCGCCAGCTCGATGGTGGGCACGGCCAGGGGCAGCAGGGTTGCGCTGCGCTCAATCACGGCCTTCTGCGTGGGCGACAGGCTGGCCGCCGCGCGGGCCGACAGCGCCAGCACCCGGCCCTGGGTGCCCTGCAGTTCCAGCGCATTGCCCGCAAATTCGCCAATCTGCCAGGGGCTCAGCTCGATCAGCTCCCGCCCCGTTTCGCGCAGACGGGCCCGCACGGCGTTGCGCCGCGTGGGGTCGGTGACCAGGTGAAATCCGCCCAGCGCAAAGTCGGTGCCCACGCACAGCATCACGTTGGTGTGGTAGCAGGGCCGGCCCTCGGCATCGGCCGTTGCAAAGGCCATGGGCTCGTAGTTGAAGTGGGCACAAAAGCGCTCCAGCGCCACCGGGTCGGCGCGGTTGGATTGCGCGGTGTAGGCGATGCGGTGGAGGTGGTCGAGCACCATGGCGCCCGTGCCCTCGAGGAACAGGCCATCGGCCTCCAGGCCCGAGTAGTCGATCACGTCCTGCACGCGGTACTCGGCCTTGAGCCGTTCGATCACGTCGCTGCGCCGTTCGCGGCGGCGGTTCTCGGCATACATGGGGTAGATCGCCACATGCCCGCCCGCGTGGGTGGAGAACCAGTTGTTGGGGAACACCGCGTCGGGGGTGTCGCGCTCGCCCTGGTCGTCGAACAGGTGCACGCGCACACCGGCGGCCTCCAACGCTGCAGCGGCGGCCGTGACTTCGGCAAAGGCGCGGCGTGCGGTGTCCTCGGCGGCCAGGTCGCTGGCGCGGGTCTGGAAGGCGTTGTCCCCGGCGGTTTCGGGGTTGGGGTGGAAGTGGTGGGGGCGCACCATCACGACGGCGCTAGGGGCTTGGGCTGAGGGGGGCATGGTGGGGAAGGGCACAGCGGACCAGGGGCGGTGGAAGGGGAGAGGGGTCCATTCTCTGAACAGCCAGCGCTATTCAATAGCGTCAGGATTGTTCAAAATGTGCTGAAAATTGCCGATCTGCCAATTGCAAAGACCACTATGACCAAACTTGACGACACCGACCGCGAAATCCTCAGCATCCTGCGCGCCGATGCGCGCACGCCCGTGGCCACGCTGGCGCAAAAGCTGCGCGTATCCCGTGGCACGGTGCAGAACCGCCTGCACAAGATGGAGGAGGGCGGTGTCATCGTGGGCTACACCGTGCGCCTGCGGCCCGATTCGGAGCCCCAGCGCATCCGCGCCTGGATGAGCATTGCGGTCGAAGGCAATGCCGCGCCCGCCGTGATCCGCGCGCTGCGCGGCGAGCCCATGGTGGGCACGCTGCACACCACCAATGGCCGCTGGGACATCGTGGCCGAGGTGCGTGCCGAAAGCCTGGAGGCGTTTGACGCGGCGCTGGGCCGCATCCGCCTCACGCCGGGCATTGCCAACACCGAGACCAGCATCCTGCTCTCGACCTACAAAGCGTGACCACCCCTCTTTAGTGCTGCGCGTTGGCGCCTTGGCGACATGGGCTAGGGGGTTTCCGCATGCCCGCGCAGCGCGGGCTGCAGTCCAATGGCGAAGTCCTTGTTTTTGCTTTTCAGGAGCCCCGCCATGCAACGTCGCCAGATCATCCAATGGGGAGCCGCCAGCCTGGCCGCCCCCGCATTCGCGGCGCAGGCCCAGAGCTTCCCGAACAAGCCCATCAAGCTCGTGATCGCCTTCCCGGCAGGGGGCCCCACCGACATCACCATGCGCGCGCTGGCCGACAACGCCAGCAAGATCCTGGGCCAGACCGTCATCGTTGAAAACAAGCCCGGTGCGGGTGGCACGCTGCCTGCGCAGGCGCTGCAAACCGTGCCTGCCGATGGCTACACGGTGGCGCAGATTCCGCTGGGCGTGTTCCGCCTGCCCTACACCACCA
>JADMJR010000045.1 GCA_018780365.1 Acidovorax sp.
GGCACGCAGCATAGCGGCGGTCACCACAGGAAAAGATTTTGAACACGTTCTTAGAACCGGTGGCGCACCCCCACTGCAAAGCCGGTGCCCTGTGCGCTGACCACAGAGGGTGGCGCTGGCAGCGTGCGGGTCTGGGTGCTGTCGCGCATCACCATGGCATACAGGTCCGTGCGCTTGGACAGGAAATAGTCATACCCCAGGGTGAACACCTTGCGCTCCACATTGCCGCCCGCCACCGTGGCAGGCACGGGGCCCACGGTGTCGCTGGTGCGGCGCACCGCGTAGCCCGCCAGCACACGGCCTGCACCCACGGGCACAGCGGCGCTCACATCCCACACCCGATACGACAGGTTGAGCGGCGCAGCGGCCGTGCCCCGGTTGTCGATGCGGCCCAGGTGGGCAAACAGCTTGACCACCTCGAAGTCGTACGACGTTGCCAGCTGCCAGGCGCGTGTGTCGTTGGGCGAGGTGCCGTCGGCAAAGGTGCTGGGGTTCTTCTTCACGCTCTGCCACGCCAGCGATGCGGCCCACGGGCCTTGGGCATAGGCCAGCCGTGCCGCGCTGTTGCGGCGGGCCTGGGACAGGCGTATATCGAAAATGCTACTGATTTGATAGCTGTTGAGGAATGATGGTCAGGCGGTAGAGGCCAAAAAGCCTTGAATTTTTCTCACTCCAGTCCATCCCAGCCTTGGGCTGGCCGCCTCTGCCTCCATCGCCCGCAGCGCAGGGTCTTTCTCCCTCTCCCCTCGCGGGAGAGGGTTGGGGAGAGGGGGTGGTCGCTCTGGGGCCCGGCGCCACCCCCTCTCCCCCGGCCTTTCTCTCACCAGGGGTGAGGGGGCTAAGCCGGGTCAGTTTCCGCCGCGCAGCCCGGGGTGTTTTCACCGGTTGACCAGCCGGTGGGCGGCGCCTATTCTGGCTGGTAGGGGCTGGTCATGCCCCGTATACCAAGAAACCGCTCCACCTCCATCGCGCCATGCACAAAGAATTCCACCACGACGCCGTGCGCCGCCTGCAGTCGCTGATCGAGCGCGAGACCGGTGCATCCCTTTCCGACGCGGCGCAGGCCGAGATGGCCAGCATCCTGCACGGCATGGAAAGCCCCGATGGCGGGGCGACCGAGGGCCTGGACGTGGTGCCGCGCGAGGTCACCATCCTGCTGGCCGACCTGCGCGGGTTCACCGCGTTGTCGGGCTCGCAGCCGGCGTCGGTGGTGATTGCGGCGCTCAACCGCTGCCTGTCGCGGCTTTCCGAAGTGGTCTTCAAATACCAGGGCACCATCGACAAGTTCATGGGCGACTCGATCATGGTGCTGTTCGGTGCGCCCCTAGCCCGCGACGACGATGTGGACCGCGCACTGCTCTGCGCCGTGGAGATGCAGATCGCCATGCGCGAACTGAACCTGGCGCACCTGCGCGAGCGGCTGCCCGAGGTCTTTTTGGGCATTGGCGTGAACACGGGCACCGTGATGGCGGGGCGTTTTGGCTCGGACGTGTATTCCGAATACACGGTGATCGGCGAAGCGGTCAACCTGGCCTCGCGCATCGAGGCGCTGAGCCTGCGCGGCCAGGTGCTCATCAGCGACACCACGTACCAGCGCTGCTGGGGCCTGGTGTCGGCGTCGGCCCCCATGCAGGTCTATGTCAAGGGCCGCACGCAGCCCGTGAGCCTGCGCGAGCTGATCGCCATCCCCTCGCAAAAACTCAAGGTGCCGCGCCAGGAGTTCCGCCGCAGCCACCGTGTGGATGCGCGCCTGCCCTGCCTGTGCCAGCGCATGCAGGACAAGATCGTGGTGCCCCACATCGTGCACGGCGCCATCCGCGACATTGGCTACCACGGCCTGCTGGTGGAGCTGATCGAGCCGCTGGAGCCGCACAGCGAGATCAAGCTGGAGTTTGAGCTGCCGCTGGTGGACTACCGCGTGGCCGACGTGTATGCGCGCGTCATCACCCTCAAGCCGGAGGGCGACGAGTGGGTGGCGGGGCTGGAGTTCACCTCCATCAGCGCCGAATGCCACGCCAAGGTGCAGATGTTTGTGCAGCTGCTGGTGGCGCACTGATCTTGCGCACACCCTGCTGCAAATAGCCCAGCCGCCGTGCCCGGCCTCCGCGCGGCGCGGTGGGGCGGGGCGACACATGCAATCACGCATAGCAAGCAGCACGCAGGGAATGCCGACAACCTTGACGCCCGCGCGGCAGCGCTGATGCCGCCGTCCGGCGGGGTGTATGCCCCCGGCCCAGCAGGGGGTCGCAGGGCATGTTATGGTTACAAAATTCGGGTTTACCCCCGTAACTGCGTAACAACACAGCCGCCTGGCGGCTGTGTTGCGGCTCTTTCCCCACCCTATCGACCTCTTGTGTTGCGGCGCCGTCGCCTGCCGGTGCTATGCCCCCCGTTGCTGTCATGACTGCGCCCCTGTCCCCCACGTCCATCACTTCCACCCCCACCGACGACCGCACTTTGGTGCGCGCCGTGCTGGCCTTGGGGGTGGGTGGCTTCTCCATTGGCACCGGTGAGTTCGTCATCATGGGCCTGCTGCCCGAGGTGGCGCGCGACATTGGCGTGAGCATTCCGCAGGCCGGCCACGTCATCAGCGCCTACGCCCTGGGTGTGGTGGTGGGGGCGCCCGTGCTGGCCGTGCTGTGTGCCCATTGGGGGCGGCGCGCGCTGCTCATGGCGCTGATGGTGGTGTATGCGCTGGGCAATTTCGCATCGGCGCTGGCGCCGGGCTATGGCTCGCTCACCGCCATGCGGCTGTTCACCGGCCTGCCACACGGCACCTACTTTGGCGTGGCCGCACTGGTGGCGGCTGCTCTGGCGCCGCCCGGCCGCCGCGCACGCGCTGTGGGCTGGGTCATGTTGGGGCTGACCACCGCCACGCTGGTGGGCGTGCCCATAGCCGCCGCGCTGGGCGAGGCGTTTGGCTGGCGCGCGGCCTTTGTGTTTGTGGGCCTCATCGCTGTGGCCGCCGTCGCCATGGTCCGCCTGTGGGTGCCCGCCATGCCCGCATCGCACGGCGCCAGCCCGCTGCGCGAACTGGGCGCGTTGGCGCGCAAGCAGGTGTGGTTCACATTGGGCATTGGCGCCATCGGCTTTGGCGGCATGTTTGCGGTGTTCAGCTACATCAAGCCCACCTTGCTGGAGGTGGCAGGCATGCCACCCGCACTCATGCCCTTTGTGCTGTCGCTGTTTGGCCTGGGCATGGTGGCGGGCAACATCGTCGGCTCGCGCATGGCCGACAAGGCGCTCATGCCCGCCATCGGCAAGGTGCTGCTGTGGTCTATCGTGGTCATGGCGCTGTTTGTGCCCGCCGCACACCACCCCGCCAGCGCCGCACTGGCTACGTTCTTTTTGGGCACCGTGGTGGCCATCGGCCCCGCACTGCAGATCCGCCTGATGGACGTGGCGGGCGACGCGCAGACCCTGGCCGCTGCACTCAACCACTCGGCCTTCAATGCCGCCAATGCGCTCGGCGCATGGCTGGGTGGCGTGGCGATCTCGGCAGGCATGGGCTGGACGTCCACCGGCTGGGTGGGTGTGGTGCTGGGCCTGGGGGGCGTGGCCATTTTTGCCTGGTCGCTGGGCAGTCAAAAGGCCACGGCCGTACGCGCCTCGGCCACCGCATAGCCACCACTGCGGGGCGACCGCTCCGTAGCGGCTTTGCGACAGCCGCGCGCAAGGTGGCTGGCGCGCTGTGTTGTGCGTTACATTGGCTGCGGGCTGGCCTTTCTGCCAGCCACGTCGCTCGGACGGTTCCGGGCGCTTACGTGAAAGTCACACCGCATGTCTGCATCGCAGGGCAAGCGCCGTTTTGCGCGCATCGATCGCCTCCCTCCCTACGTCTTCAACATCACGGCCGAGCTGAAACTCGCCGCCCGTCGCCGGGGCGAAGACATCATCGACATGAGCATGGGCAACCCCGACGGGGCCACACCACCGCACATCGTTGCCAAGCTCACCGAAGTGGCCCAGCGGCCCGACACCCACGGCTACTCCGCCAGCAAGGGCATCCCGCGCCTGCGCCGCGCCATCAGCCACTGGTACAAGGATCGGTACGCGGTGGACATCGACCCCGATACCGAAGCCATCGTCACCATCGGCTCCAAGGAAGGGCTGGCCCACCTGATGCTGGCCACGCTGGACCGAGGCGACACCGTGCTCGTGCCCGACCCGAGCTACCCCATCCACATCTACGGCGCGGTGATCGCCGGTGCCGACATCCGCAGCGTGCCCGTGGCGCCCGACGTGGACTTTTTTACCGAGCTCGAAAAAGCCATCCGCGGCAGCTACCCCAAGCCCAAGATGATGATCTTCGGCTTTCCGAGCAACCCCACTGCGCAGTGCGTGGAGCTGTCGTTCTTCGAGCGCGTGATCGCCCTGGCCAAGAAGCACGACATCCTGGTGGTGCACGACCTGGCCTACGCCGACATCGTGTACGACGGCTACCGGGCCCCCAGCATCATGGAAGTGCCCGGCGCCAAGGACGTGGCGGTGGAGTTTTTCACCCTGAGCAAAAGCTACAACATGGCCGGCTGGCGCGTGGGCTTCATGGTGGGCAACCCCGACCTGGTGGCGGCGCTCGCCCGCATCAAGAGCTACCACGACTACGGCACCTTCACCCCCCTGCAGGTCGCGGCCATTGCCGCGCTGGAGGGTGACCAGCAGTGTGTGAAGGAGATCGCCGCCCAGTACCAGCGCCGCCGCGACGTGCTGTACAAAGGCCTGACGGAATCCGGCTGGGCCGTGGACTGCCCCAAGGCCAGCATGTACATCTGGGCCCGCATCCCCGAGCCCTACCGCGCCCTGGGCTCGCTCGAATTCGCCCGCCAGCTGCTCGACAAGGCCAAGGTGTGTGTATCGCCCGGCATCGGCTTCGGCGACCAGGGCGACGAGTACGTGCGGTTTGCGCTGATCGAGAACGAGGCGCGGATTCGGCAGGCGGTGCGTGGTATCCGTGCGATGTTCAAAGCGGATGGATTGCTGAAGGTGCCTGCGGCGGCGGCTTGAGGCGTATCGCCCGCGAGGAGGGCGGGATCTTGGCGAGGGGCCGCATGCCAAGGCTCAGTGGCAGCGCCCGTTGGGGAAAGCCAGCCGGTGCTATCCGGCTGCACCCACAGCCTTCGGCTCCAGGAGGCGGTCGGAGGCCAAGGTAAAGAAAAACGTGGCACCCTTGCCCGTTTCGGCCTCTGCCCAGATGCGCCCGCCATGGCGCTCCACGATGCGCTGCGCAATGGACAGGCCGATGCCCGTGCCCTCGTAGTCTTCTGCGCTGTGCAGGCGCTGAAAAGGGGCGAACAGCTTGTTGGCATGGGTCATGTCAAAGCCCACGCCGTTGTCTCGCACAAAGTAGGCGGCCTCCTCCTTCATCGGAAGGCATCCCACTTCGACCAGCGCCTGATCGCGGTGTCGCGTGAACTTGAACGCATTCGACAGAAGATTGGCCATCACCTGCTGCAGCAGTGCGGGGTCGGCTGTGCAGGGGTTCAGCGGGCCCACATGGATGCCCATGCCATCGCGTGCATGGTGCGGCTGCAGTTCGTCGATGAGTGCATGCACAAGGCTGTCCAGGTCGACGTGGCGCTTGACCAAGGTCTGGCGCCCCAGTTTGGACAAGCGCAACAGATCGGCGACCAGCTGGTGCATGCGCTGCGTCCCCAGGTGGATGCGGGCCAGCATCTCACGGGCCTCCTGGGGCATCTCGGCTCCAAAATCGGTTTCGAGGATCTGGGCAAAATCTGAAATGATGCGCAAGGGCGCGCGCAAATCGTGCGAGATGGATGCAGAGAAGGCTTCCAGCTCGCTGTTGGCAGAAGCCAGCTCCTTGTTGCGCACTTCCAGCTCCGCCATGTGCTCCTGCAACTGCTGTTCCAGCAGTGCGTTTTCCTGGCGCAGGCTGTGAACCTCCAGGGCACGTGCGATCACTGGCAGAACGGCGCTCAGCCTGAAGGGTTTGAGGATGTAGTCGAAGGCCCCAGCTTGCATGGCTTGAACCGCTGACGAAATAGTGCCATCGCCCGTCATCACGACACCCACCAACTGGGGGTCTATTTCCATGGCGGCACGCAGCAACTCAATGCCATCCATTTCCGGCATGGTCAGGTCGGTCAGCAGCAGCTCGTAGCGTTGGTCCCGCAGTGCCAGCAGTGCAGCCTTGGCAGACGTGAAGCCGACGGTTTCATAACCCTGGGGTGTCAGCGTGTCACACAGCGCCGTCATCTGCATCACTTCATCGTCAACGATCAAAAGGCGCGGGGCTCGCATGGACATACGTTGGATACGGACTCAGGCCGCAAAAATGAGCACCAACCCGATGGTGGGCAGCCAGTGGTTGACGTGGAAAAACGGATGCAATTGCATGATGTGTTTGTTCCCTGAGCAGAAGGCAGAGTTCCAGCCACCACATGGGGCCACTCCCCGTCCTCCATGGGGCTTGGCCAGCCATGCTTGCGCGAATGGTAGTTTCAAACGCTATGGCTGTCCATTGAGCTCTGCGCGCAATGCAAGGATGGTGAGGCGGTTGTCAAATGCACCTTGCCTTGGGCTCTGAAACACGCACAATTGTTCGCGTTACCTGCTGAACTGCGTCGCGGAGGTAGGGGCCGAAATCTGCTGCAGATGCTTTTGGCGCGGCGTCAATGGAGGTTCGCAATGGAAGCAAAAGTGGCGGCACCAAGGCGGAAAATTGGATCTGCTCGCATGGCGGCAGGCTTGGCAGTGCTGTGCATGGTGGTACTGCTGGCTGCGGTGTGGGGTGGTCGAACCTCTCCGCTGGCTTCGGGGCCCCTTGTTGATGTGACCATTGCTGCCAACACGCTGTATGCAGGCTCATGCCCGATCTTTGTGGCGCAGGAGCGCGGGTACTTTGCCGCCGAAGGTGTGAATGTCACGATTCAACCGCACACCAGTGGCAGGTCCGCGCTGGATGCCACGCTGGAGGGCAAGGCCAACCTGAGTGTGTCTGCGGATATTCCCATCATGTTTGCAGCGATGCGGGAGCAGCCCGTCACCGTTGTTGCCACCATATTTGCAACGGAAGCAGACTATGAGATCGTGGGCCGGCTGGACCGGGGGATTTCCGCACCGACCAGCCTTCGAGGAAAACGCATGGGCGTCACACTGGGCACGTCCGGGCATTTTGTCCTTGACGCCTTTCTCAACCGACAGAAACTGTCGCCCAGCGATGTGACGGTGGTGGACCTCAAGCCGGAAGACATCGCGCCCGCATTGCTGCGGGGAGACATCGACGCCGCTGCGACCTGGGAACCCCATGTGGGCCTGATGAAAAAATCCCTGGAGGCCAATGCTGTCGCTTTCACCGCCACAGGCATCTATGACGCGACTTCCAGTCTCAGTGGCACGCGCGACTACGTGACGGGCCACCAGGACACCGTGCAGAAGGTGCTCCGGGCGCTGATACAAGGGGGGCGATTCTGCAAGGAGGAGCCCGATGGTGCGCGCGCCATCACGGCGCGGTTCATGGGGGGTGATGCGGCGGAACTCAAAGGCCCTTGGGCGTCGTACCGTTTTGGTGTGGTGCTCGATCAAAGCCTGTTGCTTGCCCTGGAGGACGAAGCGCGGTGGGCGATCAAGAATGGCCTGGCAGATGGCAACAAAGAGATGCCGAATTACCTGAACCACATCCATCTGGATGGGCTGCTCGCCGTGATGCCGCGTGCGGTGACGGTGATCCACTAGGAACACCCGCGTGAAAATCGCCACCAGACTCAAATTGGCGGGGCTTTTCTCCGCCACTGTTGTCATCGTCATCAGCGCCGTGTTGTGGATGACAACACAACAGGTGAAGCAGGAACTCGTCAAGAACGAGGCGGCTGGCAGGATTTTCAACGCCGTCACTGCGGTCAGGCACCTCACGCTGGAGTATGTGCTGCGCCATGAAGAACGCGCCCGGGTTCAGTGGCGCCTGAGCCAGGCATCGCTCTTGCAGCTGTTGAACACCACACCGGAGTTCAACGATGCCGAAGAACGGGCCATCCTGGAGGAATTTCGGCGCACGCATTTGGTGGTCGATGCCCTGTTCGGCCAGCTTGTTGTCAATCAGCAGGAGCGCAAGGCGGCTCCGCAGGCCAGCGAGGTGCTGGAAGAGCTGGACTCCCGGCTCACCGGGCAGATCATCAACCAGACGCAAGCCATGATTTCCGACGCCTTGCGGTTGTCCGTGCGGAGCCGGGAGGGCGTGCTCAGAGCCCAGCAGCGAGCCAGCATTGCTGTCGCGGCCTTCGGCGGATCGGTGTTGCTGGCCATCATGGTGACGCTCTTTTTTGTGCTCAGGAGCGTGACCCGCCCCCTGGAGCGGTTGCGCGATGGCACGGCCGTTGTCGGGGCCGGCAATCTGGACCACCGGCTCGATGTGACCTCGCGTGATGAGATTGGGGATCTGGCGCGCGCATTCGATGCCATGACCGCGACACTGAAAGGCACGACCGTTTCACGCGACCAGTTGGTGATGTCGAATGCGCAGCTGCAATCGGAAATCACCGAACGCAAACGCACCGAAGTCGCTCTGCGTGAAAGCCAGGAGCGCAATCTCGCCGTGGTCAACACGGCCCTGGATGGCATCGTATCCATCGACCACGAAGGGCGTATCGTCGATTTCAATGCCGCAGCCCAGGGCATCTTCGGCCATCACAAGCGCGAGGTGCTGGGCCGTGACATGGCTGAATTGCTCATCCCGCCCCATTTGCGTGCGCAGCACCGCCAAGGCATGGCGCACTACCTCACGACCGGGTTCGGTCCGATACTGGGCCAGCGTGTGGAGTTGACCGCACTGCGCGCGGACGGAACGGAGTTTCCGGTCGAGTTGTCCATCACGCGCAGCGGCTCCGCACATCCGCCCACCTTCACAGGGTTTGTGCGCGACATCAGCGAGCGAAAACTGAGCGAACAGAAGCTCCAGGCGCAGTTGGGGCGCCTCAATTTGCTGCACCAGATCACCCGGGCGATAGGGGAGAGGCAAGACCTGCCCAGCATCTTCCAGGTGGTCGTGAACAGTCTGGAAGACCAGCTTCCCGTCGATTTCGCCTGCATGTCCCTGCACGACCCGATCCATCACGTTCTGGAGGTGGCCAGCGTGGGGCTGTGCAGTGCCGAGCTGGCCACGGAGCTGGCCATGACGGCCCACGAACGGGTGACCATCGACGCCAATGGCCTGTCGCGCTGTGTGCGGGGCGAACTGGTGTACGAGCCCGACGTCAGCCAGGTGGATTTTCCATTTCCGCAGCGCCTGGCGGGTGGGGGGCTGCGCTCTCTGGTCGTCGCGCCGCTGTTGATGGAAAATCGGGTGTTCGGCGTGTTGATCACCGCGCGCCATACCGCGCATGCCTTCAGCAGCGGTGAATGCGAGTTCTTGCGGCAGTTGAGCGAGCATGTCGCTCTGGCGGTGCACCAAATGCAGCTCTACGGCACGCTGCAGCAGGCGTATGACGACTTGCGGCTGAGCCAGCAGGCCGTGATGCAGCAGGAGCGCCTGGGTGCACTCGGCCAGATGGCCAGCGGCATTGCGCACGACATCAACAATGCCATCTCGCCGGTGACGCTTTATACCGAGACGCTGCTGGCCCATGAGCCCGGCCTCAGCGCCCGCGCCCGCAACTACCTCGAAACCATCCAGCGGTCCATCGACGATGTGGCGCAGACGGTCACGCGCATGGGCGAGTTCTACCGACACCGCGAGCCGCAGCTGACGCTCGCGCCCGTGCAACTGAACCTGCTGCTGCAACAGGTGATCGATCTCACGCGCGCCCGGTGGAGCGACATACCGCAGCAGCGGGGTGTTGTGATCCAGCTGCGCACCGAACTGGCGCCGGATTTGCCCGTGGTCATGGGCATCGAGAGCGAAATCCGCGAGGCCTTGATCAACCTCTTCTTCAACGCCATCGATGCCATGCCAGAGGGCGGCACACTGACATTGCGCACGAAGGCGGTACACAGCGGGGCGGATGCGGGCCGCTCTTCGGAGCTCGTGCATGTCGAGGTGGAAGACACCGGAACGGGGATGGACGAGGAAACACGGCGCCGCTGCCTGGAGCCATTTTTCACCACCAAGGGCGCACGGGGCTCGGGCCTGGGACTGGCCATGGTGTATGGCGTGGTCGAGCGCCACAGCGCGGACATTGAAATCGACAGCCTGCAGGGGCGGGGCACCACCATGCGCCTGGTGTTTTCGGTGCCGCTCGTGGCGGCCGTTCTGGCCCTTCCTGAAACCTCCGATGCCACCGTGCCCAGCCTGCGCCTCCTGATCGTGGACGATGACCCCATGCTGCTCAAATCGCTGCGCGACGTTTTGGAGATGGACGGCCATGCCGTGACCACGGCCCATGGCGGACAGGCGGGGATCGACGCCTTTGGGGCCGCACACGGGGCAGGCGCAGCGTTCGCCATGGTCATCACGGATTTGGGCATGCCCCACATCGACGGGCGCAGGGTGGCCGAGGCCGTCAAGCAGATGTCACCGGCCACGCCGGTCGTTTTGCTGACGGGCTGGGGCCGCAGGCTGATGTCCAACGGCGAGATTCCACCGCACATTGACGGCATTCTCAGCAAACCCCCCAAACTCGGGGAGCTGCGCGAGACGTTTGTCCGCCTGTCCCGGCAGGCCGGGGGCAGCGCAGGGGCCGTTGCTCCGTGACAGGACCGGTGGCACATTGCCGGAACGGGCGCTGATGCTGGCCTTCGATGCAGCCTGCGTTCGGCGCGATGGATGGGGGATGCCTGCCCCTGCTACATCGCCCAGATGCGGGGTGGCTCGCCCGACAGCTGCCACATCGCCTGCCGCCACGCTGCACGCACGGCCTTGAGCAGTTGCATGGCGGGCTCCACCTGTGGCGCCAGCACGCGCAGCACGACCATCTGCGGGTTGGGGCTGGTGGCACCGGCGGTGGCTTTGAGCGCGTGGGCATCCATCACGGCGCGGGCGGCGTCCAGGGCGGCATCGCGGCGGGCGCGGTCCAGCGGGGTGCCTGCCGCAAAAAACAGGCTGGCCGTACAGCGGTGCCCGGCCAGGCCCAGCGGGCTCTGCATCAGCCGGTGGTCGGCGGCGTTGATGGCGCCGCGTTCCAGCCACAGGCCAGGCACTTCGAGGTGCTGCACAAAGCGGCCGGTTTCAAAGGGCTGATTGGCGTGGGGCAGGCCCAGGGCGGTCACGTCCCAGCCCATGCATTCGGCGCCGGGCGCAAGGTCGAGCGTGAGGTGGTTTTCGGCGTTGCAGGCGTTGTAGCAAAGCGCCTCCAGGGGCAGCCATTCCAGGCGGGAACCTTCGGCGACAGCCAGGTGGGTGCGTTGCAGGGCCAGCGCGCCGGTGGATCGGTAAAACCGCGTGGCACCCGGTGTGGTGACCAGGCCGTGCGCGCCGGGCGCCACCGTGGCGGTGATGTCCAGCGTGTCGCCGCCCACCAGTCCGCCGGGCGGATGCACCAGCACGTTGTGGCAGATGGCGTCGCCTTCGGGGTACAGGCTTTGCAGGATGCGCAGTGGCCCGTTGTGCTCGTAGCGGGCCACGGTGCGGGCGTTGTGTTCGGCCGTGTAGTCGAGCTGCAGGCGGGCGTGCCAAGGCATGGTGAGGGCGGTGTGCTATTAAATGAGTAGCTGATTATGCCCTGTGGATGCGCGCAAGAGGCCTTTTGAATGCATGTTTGCGCTGGGCGGGATGTGACGGGGTGTTGGGCTCCCTCTCCCCTTGTGGGAGAGGGCGGGGGGAGAGGGGCTGGGGCGCTGTGTGGGGTGGCGG
>JADMJR010000308.1 GCA_018780365.1 Acidovorax sp.
TCGGTGAACTTGCGCATGCGCTCTTCGCTCTGCCGCACCTGGCGTTCCGCGCGCCAGCGCTCTGTGATGTCGGTGATCAGCACGAACGACCCGAGCTGGGGCCCGGTTTCGCCAAAGTGCGGGATCAGATTGACCTCGATCATCCGTGTCTCGCCGTTGGGCAGGGTCTGTTCGCGCGTGTACTTCACGCGCTCACCCCGCGTAGAGCGCTCCACATGGGGCTCTATGGCCAGCCAGGCCTTGTCGCCAATGGCTTCCTGCACCGTGAGGCCCAGGATGGATTCGGTGCTGTGGCCGTTGTAGGCGGCGTAGCCCTGGTTGGCGAACTGGCAGCGCAGGCCGGGCAGGTCGTAATAAGCCATCAAGGCGGGCACCGAATCGGCAATCAGACGCAGCAGCGAGTCGCTGGAGCCTCCTTGACCCGGGGCATTGGCGGCGTTGGATGAATCTGGCATGTCCCACTCGGTGCGTGTGTGATTGTTATAGCCGATACACCTGACGGGGGCGTAAGGTAGTTGCCCGGATACCCCGCACCGGATAATCGGGCCATGACCTCCAAAGAAAACCAAGCCAGCACTGATTTCAGCGCGCTGGCGCTGAACCCCGCCATGCTGGCCAACCTGCAGCAGCTGGGCTACGTCACCATGACGCCCATCCAGGCCGCCAGCCTGCCCCCCGCGCTGCTGGGCAAGGACCTGATCGCCCAGGCCAGCACCGGCAGCGGCAAGACCGCCGCGTTTGCCCTGGCCCTGCTGGCCAACCTCAACCCCCGCCGTTTTGCGGTGCAGGCGCTGGTGCTGTGCCCCACGCGCGAGCTGGCCGACCAGGTGACCACCGAGATCCGCCGCCTGGCGCGGGCCGAAGAAAACATCAAGGTCGTGACCCTGTGTGGCGGCGTGCCGCTGCGCGCCCAGACGCTGAGCCTGGAGCACGGCGCGCACATCGTGGTGGGCACGCCCGGCCGCGTGATGGACCACCTGGAGCGCCAGCACCTGAGCCTGGAAGCCCTGAACACCCTGGTGCTGGACGAGGCCGACCGCATGCTGGACATGGGCTTCTTCGACGACATCGTCGTGGTGGCCAAGCAGTGTCCCAAAGAGCGCCAGACCCTGCTGTTCTCGGCCACGTACCCCGAAGGCATCGCCAAGCTGAGCGCGCAGTTCATGAAGTCGCCGGTGCAGATCACCGTGCAGGCCCAGCATGCGGAGGGCAAGATCGAACAGCGCTGGTACGAGGTGAAGAACAGCGAGCGCCTGCACGCCGTGTCGCAGCTGCTCAACCACTTCCGGCCCGACTCTTCCATCGCGTTTTGCAACACCAAGCAGCAGTGCCGCGACCTGGTGGGCGTGCTGCAGGCCCAGGGCTTCAGCGCGCTGGCGCTGTTTGGCGAGCTGGAGCAGCGCGAGCGCGACCAGGTGCTGGTGCAGTTTGCCAACCGGAGCTGCTCGGTGCTGGTCGCCACCGACGTGGCGGCGCGCGGGCTGGACATTGCCAACCTGGCCGCTGTGATCAATGTGGACGTGACGCCCGACCCCGAGGTGCACATCCACCGCATCGGCCGCACGGGCCGGGGCGACGCCGAAGGCCTGGCGCTCAACCTGGCCAGCATGGACGAGATGGGCAGCGTCGGCAAGATCGAGCAACTGCAGGGCCGCGAATCGCGCTGGTACCCGCTGGCGGAACTGGCGCCCACAGGCAGCGGCCCGCTGGTGCCGCCCATGGTCACCATCCAGATCATCGGTGGCCGCAAGGAAAAGATCCGTGCGGGCGACGTACTGGGCGCGCTGACCGGCGAGATGGGCTACACCCGCGAGCAGATCGGCAAGATCAACGTGAACGACTTCTCTACCTACGTGGCGGTGGACCGTGCCATCGGCGCCCAGGCCGCGCAGCGCCTGAACCAGGGCCGCGTGAAGGGCAAGACCGTGAAGGCGCGGCTGGTGACAGGGAACCAGGAATTTGAATGAAATTGGCCGCTAGCGCCTGTCCAGTAAGCGCTAGCAGCTATTGATTTTGTAGTGTGGGGCGGCGCCCATGCGGCGCCTTGGCCCTGGGGCTTGCCCACTTCCCATGCTCTTAACGCGCAGCGCTGGCCGCTTGCAGCATCTGCACCATGGCTGTGTAGCCCCGCTGGCGCGCCAGCTGAAGCGGCGTGGTGCCCTGCCGGTCGGTCAGCGCCTGGCTGGCGCCCGCCTGCAGCAGGGCCTGCAGCGTGGCCTGGTGGCGCGGGCCGCCGTTGCCCAGCACGATGGACTCGATGAGCGCTGTCCAGTGCAGGTTGTTCACGTGGTCCAGCGGCGCCCCGGCGGCAATCAGCTGGCGCACCACGCCGTCGTGCCCCAGGTGGGCGGCGGCGATCAGGGCCGTGCCGTCGTAGCGGCTGGTCACCTGTTTGGCGCTGGCGCCCAGCTGCAGCAGCAGGCGCAGCGTGGTTTCGTCGGCGGCGACGGCGGCAATGGTCACCGCGTCGTAGCGGTCGCTCTCCAGCACATTCAGATCAGCCCCGGCCTGCGCCAGCAGGCGGATGGCGGCGTGCTGGCGCGCAAAGGTGGCCACATGCAGCGGCGTGCGGCCGTAGGCATCGCGGGCGTTCACATCGGCCCGCGCGGCGGTCAGCTGCTTGAGCGCGGCCACATCGCCTTGCGCGGCGGCGGCGTGCAAGCCCTGGTAGGCGGCGGTTTCGCTGGCCGTGGGAGGCACCTGGGCCTGGGCCATGGTGGCGCAGGCCAGTGCTGCGGCCAATGCGAGTGCAAGGTTCCAGTGCTTCATGGGTGCCTCCGATAGCGTGCGGTGCGGTGCGGTGCGGTGCGGGTGAGGGCGGGCGATTACTTCAGCAGATCCTGCACCTTGGCGATGCCCGCCACGGCGCACTGCTCGTCCAGGTGACCGCCAGGTGCGCCGCCTACGCCCACAGCGCCGATGACTTCGTTGCCCACCTTCACGGGCACACCGCCGCCCAGCAGCAGGTAGCCGGGGATCTGGCCCAGGTTGGCGGCTGCGGGGTTCTTTTGCGAGCCTTCCATGATGGCCAGCGTGGTGTTCTTGGCCGATGCCGAGGTGTAGGCCTTCAGGCGGCTGGCTTCCAGGGTGTGGGGGCCGGCGTTGTCGGCACGCTGCACGGCGCGCACGGTGCCCGCGCGGTCCACCACGGTGGCGGTGACGTTGTAGCCGTTGGCGGTGCAGGTGGCCACGGTCTGGGCGGCGATCTGATTGGCCAGGTCCAGCGACATGTTCTTTTCGGTGCGCACGCCTTCGGCGCTGGCAGCGGTGGCGATCAGGGACAGGGTGATGGCGGCGACGGTAGCGAGGCGGTTTTGCATGGTGTTCTCCGGTGTTTCTGGGTCGGTGCCACCCGTTGTGGCGCCGTGGGAGAACTGTAAAAACTGCCGCCGTTTTCAGCCATTCGGGCGGCTACGCGCGGCCCTCCGTAGAACTACGGAAGGCCTTCACTGGCCGGGTCAGGATGCTGCATCCACCAGCGCCGCATACCGCCGTATCAACTGCGCCAGCGATTCCGCCCCCAGCTTGGCGAACAGGTTGGCGCGGTGGGTCTCGACCGTGCGTGGCGACAGCTCCAGCGCCCGGCCGATCTCCTTGTTGGTCAGGCCCTCGACGATCAGGCCCAGCACCTCGCGCTCGCGGGCCGAGAGCTGGGCAAAACGCTCGCGCGCCTGCTGGTCGGCCTGGTGGCGCTCGCGCGATCGCACATGCTGGCGCACGGCGTTCTGCAGGGCCTCGATCAGCACCTCGTCGTCCACCGGCTTTTCCAGGAATTCGGCGGCGCCGGTCTTGAACGCGCGGCGGCACATCTCCACCGTACCGTGGCCCGTGAGCAGGATCACGGGCTGGTCCACGCCCTGCGCCAGCAGCTGCTCCAACACCGTCAGGCCGCTGATGCCGGGCATGCGCACATCGAGAACGATGGCGCCAATGCTGGCGCGGTCCAGCCCCGCCATGAACGACTGCGGATCGGCCCAGGCCTGTACACGCAGGCCCACGGTGCTGATGAGCAGGGAGAGGCTGTCGCGCACGGCGGCGTCGTCGTCCACCAGGTGGATCAGGGGCGAGAGGGAGGGGGCGCTGTCGGTCATGGCCTGGGGGTTCCGTGGGCGGGTGGTGCGGTGGGCAGGGTCAGCACAAACTCGGCGCCCCGGCCTTCTGCGGTGGGCACCTGGGGCGCCAGGGCCAGGTGGGCGCCCATGGCCTGGGCCAGGCTTTCGCACAGGGTGAGGCCCAGGCCCAGCCCGCCGCTGCGCGTGGTGTAGAAGGGCTCGAACAGGTGCAGGCGGGCCTCGGGCGGGATGCCGGGGCCGTGGTCGCGCACCGACAGGGCCACATGCCCCGCATCGGCCTGCCGCAGGGTGATGTGCAGGCGGCGTTCGGCGGGCGGCACCTGCTCCAGCGCCTGCAGGGCGTTCATGAGCAGGTTGTGCACGATCTGCTGCAGCGCCACGGGTTCGGCCAGCACGGAGGGCAGGTCGGTGGCGGCGGCGACCTCGGGCGCCACACCGCGCTGGGCCAGCTCGGGCTCCAGCAGGTGCAGCACGTCGTGCACGGCGGTGGGCAGGGCCAGCGGCTGGGCCTGGCCGGCCAGGTCGGGGCGCTCGACCAGGCGGCGCAGGCGACCCACCACGGTGGAGGCGCGCCGGGCTTGCTCCACGGCGCGGGCCATGGCGGTCTGGGCGGTTTCCAGGTCGGGGGGCTCATCGGCCAGCAGGCGCTGGGCCGCCTGGGTGCTGGAGAGCAAGGCGGTCAGCGGCTGGTTCAGCTCATGGGCCATGCCTGCGGCCAGCTCGCCCAAGGTGTTCAGGCGCGCCACCTGGCCCAGGCGCAGCAGTTCTTCGGCGCGCTGGCGCGCCACGCGCTGGCGCCGCAGTGCGCGGCCTGCGGCCCACAGCGCGGCGGTCAGTGCACACCAGCCCAGCATGCCCCACCAGGGCAGCTCGTGCAGGCCCACGCTGCGCTGCGCCACCACATCCAGGGGCTGGCTGGGGGACGCCAGTAGCTTGTGAAAACCGTAGTGGCGGTTCCAGGCCCCCGGGTCTGCGCGGCCGGGCTGCACCACAAAGGCCTGGCCACCCCGCTCCAGCGTCACGCGCACGGGGCTGGTGGCCATGTCCATGGGCCATTCGTCGGCCGGGATGGTGGTGCGCAGGTCGATGTGCAGGGCGTAGCTGGCGGGCATGCCGGCCAGCACCAGGTGGTAGCGGCCGGCCTCCAGGTCCAGCGCCGCCATGGCGGCATGGCCGGTGCGGCGCGAAGTGGCCTCAGCGGCCGAGAGGTCGGCCTGCAGCTCCGCAGGCCAGCCGCTGGGGGCGGTGCGCTGGAGCACCGCCAGGATTTGCGGGTACACGGAGGGCAGGCGGGGCAGGGGGGACGAGGGGGCGCTGTCATCGCCCACCGCAGAGGCCGGCTGCAGCAGCGTGAGTGTGGCCATGATCGCGTCGTGCTGCACCACGCGCTGGCTCAGCAGGCGGTGCACGATGCGCGCATCGGTCTCGAAGGCCGCCTGCAGCTGCTGCAGGCGCGCGGTTGCCAGCCAGCCTGCACCGGCACAGGCCACCAGGGCCCAGAGCCACAGGCCGGAGATGCGGGGTGGGGAGAGAAGGCGGCGGCGCCATGCCTGGGTCATGCGCGGATTCTGGCATGGGGCCCGGGGGGCAATGGTGGCTCTGGGGTAAAGCGGTGCTTAAGATGGCTCTGGTGTAATTCCGGGCGGGGCTCCTTGGGCCTCCACACACACAGTCCATGTCCTTGTCTTCTCCGCCATCCTCCGCATCCCACCCCTGGCTCACTCCCCGCAACCTGTTGTGGGCCTCGGTGGCCGTGGCCGTGGTCACCATCGCCCTCAAGACGCTGGCCTGGGTGGTCACGGGATCGGTGGGTTTGTTGTCGGATGCCATGGAGTCGTTTGTGAACCTGGCCAGTGCCATGTTTGCGCTGGCCATGGTGACGGTGGCGGCGCGGCCTGCCGACGACGACCACCCCTACGGCCACCACAAGGCGGAGTATTTTTCGTCGGGGTTCGAGGGCATCCTCATCGTGGGTGTGTCGGCAGGCATCCTGTGGGCGGCGGGGCACCGGCTGATGGACCCACAGCCCATCGAACAGGTGGGTTGGGGCCTGGGCCTGTCGGTGCTCAGCTCGGCGCTCAACGGCTTTCTGGCATGGCTCATGTTCCGCTCCGCGCGCGAGCACCGCTCCATCGCGCTGGAGGCCGATGCACGCCACCTTGTCACCGATGTGTGGACCTCGGCAGGCGTCCTGGTGGGCATCGCGGGAGCCGCAGTCACCGGATGGCTGTGGCTCGATGCGCTGGCGGCAATTGCTGTGGCGCTCAATATCCTGAAAGAAGGCGTGGAGCTGGTCTGGCGCTCGTCCCAGGGCCTCATGGACGCGGCCGTGGAGCCCGAGGTGCAAGCCACCATCGACACCACCCTGCAGCAGTTTGTGCTGGCACAGCCACCCGGCGCCGTGCGGTTCGACCATGTCTCCACCCGCCGCGCGGGCCAGCGCCAGTTTGTGGACATGCACCTGCACATGCCCGCCCACTGGACCCTGCGCCACGCGGCCGAGCTGCGCGGCCAGGTCGAGTGTGCGCTGATGGCCGCCGTGCCCGGCCTGCGTGCCACCATCGAGCTGCTGCCCACCGATGTGGAGGCGCATTTTGACGACCCCCGTGACGAACCCAAGGATGAAGTGACGTGATCAGTGTCTTGCAACGTGTGCGTGAAGCACGCGTCGATGTGGAAGGGAAGACCGTGGGCGCCATTGGCGCGGGCCTGCTGGTGCTGGTGTGTGCCGAGCGCGGCGACACCGAGGCCGAGGCCGACAAGCTGCTGGCCAAGCTGTTGAAGCTGCGCATTTTTTCCGATGACGCGGGAAAAATGAACAAAAGCGTCCAGGACATCGGCGGCGGCCTGCTGCTGGTGAGCCAGTTCACCCTGGCCGCCGACACCACGGGCGGCAACCGCCCGAGCTTCACCCAGGCCGCTGCGCCCGATGAGGGGCGGCGGCTGTACGACTACTTCGTGGCCCAGGCCCGCCAGGCCCACCCCGAGGTGGCCACGGGCCAGTTTGCGGCCGACATGCAGGTGCACCTGGTCAACGACGGGCCGGTGACCATACCGCTGCGCATCGCGCCTGCCGCTGTGGCATGAGACTGGCCAGCCGCTGCGTTCTTGCAGCCCGCATATCCCTCGTGAAAGGGCTCGTGTTCCGGGCTGCGCCGGTGAGTCCTGCGCAATGTCTGTAGGCTCGCACAGCCGCTTTTCCTATCCTCTGAGCCATCTCCCTGCCCAGCCGTGACTGAATCCACCACTGACCTGTCTGCCGGGCCTCTGTCGCCTCCTCGCACCTTGTGGGCCATGTACCTGTGCCTGCTGTCGGCCTTTGCGCTGAGCCAGGCTTACCGTACCGTGACCAGCATCATCGCCACGGGTCTGCAGGCAAACTTTGGCATTTCACCGGACTCTTTGGGCGTGTTCGCAGCTTTGTTTGGCCTCTCCTTCGGCGTGGCCCAACTCCTCATGGGTATCGGCATGGACCTGTATGGCCTGCGCCGCACTGTGCTGGTGGCTTTTCCGCTGGCTGTGCTGGGGGCCACCATGTCGGCCATGGCGCCCAGCTACGGCTGGCTGATGTTGGGGCAACTGCTGATCGGTGTGGGCTGTTCTCCCGCGTTCCTGGCCTGCACCGTTTTCATCTCGCGCCACTTTCCCGCGCAGCGCTTCGCGTTTTTCTCGGGTGTGGGCATGGGCGTGGGCGGGTTGGGGCTGCTCTTTACCGGCACCCCGCTGGCCTGGATGGTTCAGCATTGGGGCTGGCGCACTGGCTTTGCGGTGCTGGCGGTGTTTTCGCTGCTGTCGTGGCTGCTGATTTTTTTGCGTGTGCATGAGCCTGCAATGGCTCAGGCGTCGGAGCGCCCCCGCGAGTCATGGGCGCAGGCAGCGGGTCGATTCGGCAGCTTGTTCAAGGTGCCTCACATCTGGGGCATCCTGGTTCTGGGCATGTCCTGCTACGCGGCCTTCCTGACTTTGCGGGGTTTGTGGCTGGGGCCTTTGCTGATGGGGCGTTACGGTTTTTCGCTCATCGAAAGCGGCAACGTGGCCCTGGTGCTGTCGTTGATTGCGCTGTTCGTGCCTGCAGCGTTCGGCCGCATCGATCCGGGGCCTGCCCGGCGGCGGCGTTGGATCACCAACTTCTCGCTGCTCATGGGTAGCCTGTTCTTGCTGATGGCCTTTCTGCACCATGCCACCGCCAATGTGGCGCTCATCTTCCTCATGGGGCTGCTGTCTGGCTATGGCGTGTTGCAGTATGCGGACGTGCGTTCCTCGTATCCCGCTGAAATGACGGGGCGTGCGCTGTCGCTGTACACCATGTCCATGTTCCTGGGCGTGGCTCTGATGCAGTGGCTCACCGGCCTGCTGGCCGCCTGGGCGCAGCGCCATGGACATGAGCCCTATCAAGCTGTGATGATCGGTATCGCCTGCATGTTGGCCGCAGCCTCCACCGCTTTTCGCTTCTTGCCACGCTCGCCGTTGCTGCAGCGCGCCGCCGTGTAGTTCCTCAGCCGCGCAGGAAAAACAGCCCCGCCATTACCAGCCCCGTGGCCACAATCCCCCAGCGCAGCCACTGCGCCGGAATGCGCCGCGCCACCCGCGCGCCGCCGTAGCCGCCAGCAGTTGCGGCCACCATCATCATCAGCGCCTGCGGCCACAGCACCACGCCACCGGCCGCATAGATGGCGACGGCAATGGCGGTGAGCAGGGCCGACACCCAGTTCTTGAGGCCATTCATGGCGTGGAGATTGGTCTGCCCCAGCAGGCCGAACAGCGCCAGCAACAAGATGCCCAGCCCGCCGTTGAAGTAGCCGCCGTACGCTGCCACTGTCAGCACACCCACGGTGGCCTTGGCGGTGGATGGGTGGCCACCTGCCATGGCCTTGCGCAACTGCGGCCCAAACGCAAACAGCGCCGTGGCCGCGAGCAGCAGCCAGGGCACCACCCGGCGGAAGGTGGCGTCGGGTGTGACCAGCAGCAGCGCCGCACCGGCCGCGCCGCCGATAAGCGAGAGCACCACCAGCAGCCGCATCGACAGCCCCGGCGGCGGGGCTGTGTCTTCGCGGAACCCCCAGGCCCCCGCCATGTAACCCGGCAGCAGCGCCACCGTGCCTGTGGCATTGGCCACTACCGGTGGCACACCGGTGAAAACGAGTGCGGGCAGGGTCAGAAAACTGCCGCCCCCAGCGACGGCATTGAGGGCGCCGGCGACGAAGGCGGCGGTGAGCAGCAGGGCGGTTTCGAACATGGGGCCATGCTAGGGCCCGCTGCGTGCACGATTGGTGTGGTTTCGGGCGCAGGTGTTTTGCAGCTGTCGCCCAGTTCTCCGGTTTCTCGGAGTCGGTGGACTAGTAGAGGTAGACCGCGCCATAGTTGAGCCCATACCCCCACACCGGCAATCCCGGCGGGCCGCTGTTGTCGGATTGGTCGCCCTGTACGCCTGTGGCCTTGCTTTGTTCGTGCACGGCGCCTACTGCCATGGTGGTTCCGTCGGCAGACAATGCGACGCTGGCACCAAACTGGTCATGGGCGTCCGTGTTGCTGGCTTTGATGTACGCACGCGACTGCCATGTGCCGTTGATCCGCTCGAACAGCGTGACAGCGCCAGAGGCCGGTGCGGCGCTGTTGACCGGGTTGCCATTGAACCCTCGGGCATTGCTGCGGTCTCCGGTGGTGCCGACTGCGAGAATGTTGCCTGCGGCAGACATCGCGATGCCATGCCCATACGCAACGTTGTTGCCCGCACCGGGGAAGCGAGCCTGCAGGCTCCACGAGCCGTTGGTGCGGGTAAAGACATGCACGGTGCTGCCGCCAACAGCCAAGGTGTTTCCATCACCTGAGAGCGCTTGTGTTCGCCCGAACAATTCATTCACGTCAGCCACAGCGGCCTTCATATAGGCTTGTTGGGCCCAGGCTCCTGCGTTCTGGGTGAAGGCGTAGACAGCGCCCGAGCTTGGCAAACTGTTGTCTTGCTGGTCACCCTGAACGCCGGTTGCCCGGCTCGCCTCTCCGGGCGCACTGACGGTCATGGTGCTCCCGTCACTCGACAAGGCAAGGTGGTGACCGAAGCCGTCACCCGCATCGGTGTTGCTGGCCTTCACGTAGGCTTGGGGGGCCCACGAGTTCCCGCTACGGGTGTAGGTATAGACAGCACCAGCTGCCGAAGCGCTCTGGTCACCCTGGTTTCCGTTGACGCCGGTGGCCTTGCTGGCTTCCCCCGGCGCACCCACGGCCAGGAGGTCACCATTGCCGGACAAGGCCAGCGTGGCGCCAAACAGCGAGGGCTTGAGGACATACTGATAGGCACCTCCCGAACCCTCGGGGGCGTAGTACTCTGCCTGTGCGCGCGTGTTGCTGGACTTGATATAGGCCTGCTGGTCCCAGGCACCATTGCTGCGGGTGAACACATACACCGCGCCTGCGCCGGGGGTGTCGGTGTTGGCCTGGTCACCATTCACCCCTCTGGCGTTGCTGCTTTCGTCGATGGCACCCACCGCCAGGGTATCGCCGTCGGCCGAAAGGGCCAGGCTGAAACCAAATTGAGGCCCGCTGGGCACATAGCCTTTGCGGTTAAAGATGCGGTTGTTGCTGGCCTTGATATAGGCCTGCTGGCTCCATGCCGTACCAGCACTGCCCCGGCTGAAGACATAGACGGCGCCGGAGTAGTCCATGGTGCTGTTGGTCTGGTCGCCATTGATGCCGGTGGCGTTGCTGCGCTCGCGGATGGCTCCGACGGCCAGGGTGGTCCCATCGGAAGACAGTGCCACCGCGCTGCCAAAGGACCCTGTGCTGCTGGTGCTGGCCTTGAAGTAGCCGATGGCCTGGGTCAGGTCGGGGGTGATCGCCGCCGTGAAGGCGCCACAACCGCTGGCGTCGCAGGCGCGCAGGCGGTAGGTGGCATTCACCCGCTCGTGCAGCAGCTGGGGGGCCAGGCTGTGGATGTAGGCGGTGCTGTTCAGGGCGCTGCTGCCCACCGGTGCCTCGGGCCGGGGGCCTGCTGCTCCATCGGGGTCTTCGACCAATTCATAGCGCGTGGCTCCAGCGCTGGCGTTCCAGCTGAAGGTGTAGCCCTTGACCCCGTAGCCCACGGTGAAGCCGGAAGGTGCTGAGGGGGTCGAGCTTCCGGAGCCACCGCCACAGGCTGCGAGCATCAGCGGCGCGGCCAGGAGCAAAGCGAACAGGGGGTAGTGAAGGTAAGGCATGACAGGGCTTTTCAGCGTGTTGGGTCTTGATGCTTGGAGCTGGAAGGTGTGTGTGGGGGCGATGTCAGTACAGATACACCGCACCGACACTGACTGGGAGGGGGATGGCTGGGTAGGTGGAGCGGCCTGAGTTGTCCATCTGGTTGCCTTGAATGTCCTTGGACAGACTGTCTTCGCCCGTGGCGCCCACCGCCAGGGTGGCGCCGTCGCCAGACAAGGCGATGCTGGCGCCAAAGAGATCCCCCGCATCGGTGTTGCTGGCCTTCAGGTAGGCGCGTTGACTCCAGGTGCCGCCACTTCGTTGGTAGACGTAGGCAGCGCCTGCGCCGCCCGCAGAATGGTCCGCCTGCCTGCCATTGATGCCCTTGGCGCTGCTGGCTTCGGCCATGGCACCCACGGCCAGAGTGTTGCCGTCTGCGGACAGTGCGAGGCTGGATCCATACCAGTGGTCCTGGCCGGTGTTGCTGGCCT
>JADMJR010000072.1 GCA_018780365.1 Acidovorax sp.
AGGATCACGCGCACCACGTCGCCAATCGTCACGGCCCAGTTGAAGGCCACGTTGTTCAGGCCCGAGCTCAGCGCCAGCAGCCACAGCTCGGGGTGCTGGCGCACCTGGGCCCAGAGGTTGGGGCGCCAGGCCAGCAGCGCCAGCAGCACCACCGCATACATGAACGCCGTGGCCCACAGCGGGTGCAGGCCCGCCTGGTGCATGTGCTGAAACGGCCACCACGCCAGCCCCCAGACAAAGGCGTTGAACAGCAGGGCGGCAAATGGCAAAGGCGATTGCATTGAAGGAAAAATAGCCGCTACCGCGCGCTAGATAATCGCTGGAAGCTATGAAAATGATAGTAATCGGCGCAGCCCCCAACACTGGCGCGCCCTCAAGCCAGCGCACCCGTGGAACTGGCTTCGCCAGGCCACCGGGTGCGTCCCCCTCCGGGGGAAGCGGCGCAGCCGCTCAGGGGGGCTTCTCAATGGTGCGTGTCGTGCCGCGCAATGTGCAGCAGGTGCTCCACCTCTTCGCGGTGCTGCGTGCAGTTGTTCTGGTGCCAGCGCTGGATCAGCCACATCACACCCGCCACCACCAGCCCGAAGGCCGTGATGGCGCCAAACACCGACAGCCCCAGCTTGAGCGACAGGCTGTAGAACGCGCCCAGCGCCAGGATGCAGGCTTGCTCGTTGAAGTTCTGCACGGCAATCGACCGGCCCGCGCCCATGAGGTTGTGGCCCCGGTGCTGCAGCAGCGCATTCATGGGCACGACCAGGTAGCCGCCCAGGCCACCCAGCAGGATGAGGAAGGGAATTGCCAGCCAGATGTTGTTGATGAACACCATGAAAATCAGCAGCAGGCCCATGGCAATGCCCAGCGGGATGACCTTGGTGGCCATGTCCAGGCGCATGCGCATCGAGGCCACCACCGCGCCCACGGCGGTGCCAATGGCCACCACGCCGGTGAGGGCCGAGGCCTGTGTGGTGTTGTAGCCCAGTGCCACGGAAGCCCAGGCCAGCACGATGAACTTGAGGTTGCCGCCCGCGCCCCAGAACAGGGTGGTGGTGGACAGCGAGATCTGGCCGAGCTTGTCGCGCCACAGGCGGCTGTTGCAGGCCCAGAAGTCGGGCAGCAGGCCCAGCGCGTTCGACAGGACACTGCGCGTGGGGTCGGTGCGCAGGGGGCGCATCTCCACACCGGTGTGGGGGATGCGGGTGTTGAACCAGGCGGCCACCACATACACCACGATCAGCGCGGCGATGGCCGACTCGGCAGGCGTGTCCACGCCGGTGTTGACCATCGGGATGTCGATGCCCAGCAGCATGGCCGACATGTGCTGGCCCACGAGCTGGCCACCCAGCAGCACGCCCAGGATGATGGACGCAATGGTGAGCCCTTCGATCCAGCCGTTGGCCTTGACCAGCTGGGACGCGGGCAGCAGCTCGGTGAGGATGCCGTATTTGGCGGGGGAGTAGGCGGCGGCGCCCAGGCCCACCACCGCATAGGCAATGAGCGGGTGGGAGCCGAACAGCATCATCAGGCAACCCACCACCTTGATGGCATTGCTCACGAACATCACCTTGCCCTTGGGCAGGGCGTCGGCAAACGCGCCCACAAAGGGCGCCAGCACCACATAGAACAGCGCGAACATGGGCACCAGGGCGGCGCGCTGCCATTCGGGGGCACCCTCTGTGCGCAGGAGTTCGACGGCGGCCACGAAAAGTGCGTTGTCGGCCAGCGAGCTGAAAAACTGCGCCGACATGATGGTGTAAAAACCGCGCTTCATCGAATGGCTGGTGGGTGCATCAGTTGGGCTGATGCCCGGTTAAATGTGAGGAATCGTAGCGAGGGACAGGCGGTTATATCACGCGGATAAACGGCCACAGTGCCAGAATCCTTCGCGTATTCCCCCGGTCATTCACCCGCTTTACCTGGTCCGTCCCCATGCCCCGTCCCATTGCAGCCACCATCCACACAACCGCTCTGCACCACAACCTCGCGCGCGTGCGCCAGTCGGTGCCCGACGCCAAGGTCTGGGCGGTGGTCAAGGCCAACGCCTATGGCCACGGCATCGAGCGCGTGTTCGAGGGCCTGCGCGGCGCCGACGGTTTTGCGCTGCTGGACCTGGCCGAGGCCGAGCGCGTGCGCCACCTGGGCTGGCGCGGGCCCATCCTGCTGCTCGAAGGCGTGTTCGAGCC
>JADMJR010000265.1 GCA_018780365.1 Acidovorax sp.
AGAAGAACATGTTCCTGCCCGACCGCTACATCAAGGGCGAGTGCCCCAAGTGCCATGCCAAGGACCAGTACGGCGACAACTGCGAAGTGTGTGGCTCGGTGTACGCGCCCACCGACCTGATCAACCCCTTCTCGGCCCTGAGCGGCGCCAAGCCCGAGCTGAAGCACTCTGAGCACTTCTTCTTCAAGCTGTCGGACCCGCGCTGTGTGGAGTTTCTGGAAAACTGGACGCAGGACGGCAAATTGCAGCCCGAGGTGGCCAACAAGATCAAGGAATGGTTCACCGTCCGCACCAACCCCGACGGCACACAAAGTGAGGGCCTGGGCGACTGGGACATCAGCCGCGACGCGCCCTACTTCGGCATCGAGATCCCCGACGCACCCGGCAAGTACTTCTATGTGTGGCTGGACGCGCCCGTGGGCTACCTCGCGTCGCTGAAGAACCTGCTGGAAAAGCGCGGCGAAAGCTACGACGCCTACATGGCCGACCCGGCCATGGAGCAGTACCACTTCATCGGCAAGGACATCGTCACCTTCCACACGCTGTTCTGGCCCGCCATGCTGCACTTCAGCGGCCGCAAGACGCCCAACAACGTGTTTGTGCACGGCTTCTTGACCGTGAACAACGGCGAGAAGATGAGCAAGAGCCGGGGCACGGGCCTGGACCCGCTCAAGTACCTGAGCCTGAACATGAACGCCGAATGGCTGCGCTACTACCTGGCCGCCAAGCTGTCGGCGCGCAACGAAGACATCGACTTCAACGCCGAAGACTTCATGCTGCGCGTGAACAGCGACCTGATCGGCAAGTACGTGAACATCGCCAGCCGCGCGGCAGGCTTTTTGACCAAGCGTTTTGACGGCAAGCTGACCAGCCACTTTGGCGCCACGGGCACAGCCCTGCTGGCCGAGGTGCGCGGTGCGGGCGACGCCATCGCGCAGATGTATGAAACCCGCGAGTACAGCAAGGCCACGCGCGAGATCATGCTGCTGGCCGACAAGGTCAACGCCTATGTGGACCAGAACAAGCCCTGGGATCTGGCCAAGGACGCTGCCAACAACGAGGCCCTGCACCAGGTGTGCTCGGTGCTCGTCAACGCCTTTGCCGCGCTCACCCGCTACCTGGCCCCCGTGCTGCCGGGGCTGGCCCAGGCGGTGCAAGGCTTTGTGGGCGTGAACATGCAGCAGTGGAACGTGGCGGGTGACGTGCAGGCCATCCAGCCCTACCAGCACCTGATGCAGCGCGTGACGCCTGAGCAATTGGAGGCATTGTTTGAGGCTCCTGCGCCCACTGCGCAAGCCCCTGCAGCTACAGAAATAGTAGCACTACCCGGTGGCGAGGAACTGGCCCCCACCATCACCATCGACGACTTCACCAAGATCGATCTGCGCATTGCGCTGATCGTGAACTGCGAGCCGGTCGAGGGCTCCACCAAGCTGCTGCGCCTGACGCTGGACGTGGGCGAAGGCCGTACGCGCAACGTGTTCAGCGGCATTGCCAGCGCTTACAAGCCCGAAGATCTGGTGGGCAAGCACACCGTGATGGTGGCCAACCTGGCGCCGCGCAAGATGAAGTTTGGCGTGAGCGAAGGCATGGTGCTGGCCGCCAGCCATGGCGACGAAAAGGCCAACCCCGGCATCTACGTGCTCAACCCCTGGCCCGGCGCCGCGCCCGGCATGCGGGTACGCTAAGAGCGGCCAACAAAACTCTTCTGGCGTCGTTGCAGCGTCTTGTCGTACTACTCGTACTGCCTGCGACGCCGCGCCTAGCCAGAACCGCTTCGCTGAGTTTTGTGAGCCGCTCCAAACCCCGGGGGCCACGCGCCCCCAGCGCACCGGGTTTCCTCAAGCCGCGCCCAGCGGCGACAACCGAGCCTGCCGCCCGGACCGCCGCAGGTACCACTCGGCCACCAGCAGGTTGGGCACCCAGCACAGCCAGGCGATGAAGGGGTAGGACACCTCGATGTCCACCCCGGCCGCTGCGCCCATGCCCAGGTAGATGCGCAGCGTGATGCCTGCGGCGGTGAGCGCGTAGCTGCGCAGCATCCACATCCGGTGCTCGGCAAACCGCCGCTGCACAGCACAGGCCACGCCCCAGCCCGTGGCCGCCACCCACACCAGGCCCAGCGCAAAAAAGCCCGTGGCCGCTACCACACCCGTCATGGCATTCGCGGCCAGGGGCAGCGATGACAACCAGGCCACGGCAATCGCCAGCACACAGGCCCGGCCTGTCCACCGGTGGGCTGCGGGGTAGCGGGTGCGCAGGGCCACCAGCAGTTGCAGCGGCCCCAGCATCAATGCCAGCGACGCACTGACCGCATGCACCACAAAGGCCTGGCGGGACTGCTGCAGGCTGGGCAGATCAAAAGAAACTGGCATACCCGGCAGCGCGTAGCGCAGCGAGAACAAGCCCACGGCCAGGGCCGACAGCGACAGCAGGCCCCAGGCCAGGCTTGCAAGGGGATGGCGTGTTTTCATACAAGAGCTTTCAAGAAGATGGACATGCATCCACTCTAGGAAGCGCGACTCAGCCCGGCATTAGCCCTGTCTTATCGCCGTCTTAGCGACAACTGAGGCCGTGGGCGCCAGATGCACCCGCGCTACCAGGCCACTGGCCCCATCGCTGCGCGCCAGCAGCTCCACCCACAGGCCCTGGCGCAGCGCCGCCGCCCGGGTGATGGCCAGGCCCAGCCCGCTGCCATCGGCCGGGGTGCCGGGCACGCGAAAGAAGCGGTCGAACACACGCTCCAGCAAGTCCGGGGGAATGCCCGGCCCCGTGTCCACCACATCCACCACCACGCCCCCATCTCCGGTACTTCCGGCACTCCCGGCATCCCCCACATCCAGACGGTGCAGGCGCACCTCGACCGAGCCGCCTTCGGGCGTGTAGCGCAGCGCGTTGTCCAGCAGGTTGTCGAACACGCTTCGCAGGTCCACGGCCGAGGCCTGCAGCACCACCTGCTCGGTGCCGTCAAACCCCACCTCGATGCGCCGCTGGTCTGCCAGGGGCATCAACTGGCCCACGCTGTCGCGCAGCACGGCGGTGATGTCCACAGGGGCAGGTGGCTGCGCCGAGGCCGGGGCCTCCTGCCGGGACAGGCGCAGCAACTGCCCCACCAGGTGCCGCGCGCGCCGCATGCCGGCATCCAGCTGGGCAAACTGCTGCTGCGCCTCGCCCGGGGGCACCCAGGGGCGGAGGTTTTCCATCTGCAGGGCCATGGCGGCCATGGGGGTACGCAGCTCATGGGCGGCGTCCTGCACAAAGCGGCGCTGGGCGGCAAACGCCTCGCCCAGCCGCGCGAGCAGTGCGTTGAACGAGGCCACCAGCGGCACGATCTCCTCGGGCACCCGGCCTGCGGGGCCGAGGGGGATGGCGCCCAGGCTCCGGTCGTCGCGCTGGGCCACCTCTTGCGCCACCGCCCGCAGCGAACGCGATGCACGCCCCACCACCCACCACAGCGTGAACAGCAGCGCGGGCACCAGGAGCGCCAGCGGCAGCAGCACATACAGGGTGCGCCCCCACACCTCTTCCTGCAGGAACTGCTCGCTTTGCAGAACCTGCACGCGCTGGTGGCCGGGCCCGGCCGGTGGCGCGGTGTACACCCGCCAGCCCTGCTCCCAGCCCGCCCCCTGCTGCACCAGCCGGTGGCCCGGCGCGGCCTGCAAGGGCACGGCAGCACGCGGACTGGCGCTGGACGTGGCCAGCAGTTGGCCGTCGGCCGACCACACCTGCACAACCAGTGCACCCCATCGGAAAACGCTCTCATCGCTCAGAACCTGCAGGGGCGGCGGCGCGTCCCCCCGGCCGCCCGGCACGGGGTAGCGCGCCAGCACCTCCATCTGGGTCTGCATGAAGGTGTGCAGCACCAGGCCATAACTGGCATAGAAAGCCCAGCCCGCCACCACGGCGCCCACCACCACCCAGGGGGCCAGCCACGCCAGCAGCTGTCCACGCAGCGACCGGGGCTGGTACCAGCGGCTGGGCGCACCGGTGCGGGTGCGGCCGGTCTCGGCGGCAGCCTTCATGCCGCCGCCACCCGCCAGCCCAGGCCGCGCACATTGCGGATGGCATCGGGCCCCAGCTTGCGGCGCATGCCGTGGATGAGCACGTCCACCGCGTTGCTGCTGACCTCCTCGCCCCAGCCATAGATGCGGTTTTCGAGCTGCTCGCGCGAGAGGATGGCGCCGGGGCGCTCCAGCAGCGCCTGCAGCAGCGCAAACTCGCGCGCCGTGAGGGCTTCGCGCGCACCGCCGCGCAACACCTCGCGCGTGGCCAGGTCCAGCTGCACCACGCCATTGCCCAAGATGGACTGGGCCACGCCGCTGCGCCTGCGCACCACGGCGCGCATGCGGGCCAGCAGTTCGCCCACCTCGAAGGGTTTGAGCAGGTAGTCGTCGGCACCCAGGTCCAGCCCCTGGATGCGGTCGTCCAGCCCGTCGCGGGCGGTGAGCACCACCACGGGCGTGAGGTCGCCGCGCGCGCGGGCGCGGCGCAGCACCTCGGTGCCATCCAGCCCGGGCAGGCCCAGGTCCAGCAGCACACAGCGGTAGTCGCCATCGGCCAGCGCACTGTGGGCCAGGGCGCCGTCGCGCACCCAGTCCACCGACCAGCCCGCGCCCTTGAGCGCATGCGCGAGGCTGCGCCCGATCATGTCGTCGTCTTCCACCAGCAGTGCGCGCAACAGGTTCTCCTCTGAAAAGTTCGCATGAAACCAGGGGCTCGGGCGCAGCCTAGCGCGCCATTCTTAGCGCCAGATGAGCGCCGCATGAAGACCTCAAGCCCCCAGGCCCGGGGCGCTAACTCTGGGCTAAGTCAGGCTTCCTACAGTCGCCCCGCCAGCCAGCCGACCCGCTGGCCGACCTTCCAGCACAGGGCCGCCGCACGCTACCACCTCAGCGGCGGGGTGTCCACGCTGGCAAGCCCTGAACCGCCTCTTTTGCACCGCTCTGAACCATGACGCATCTCCCTTGCACCCTGCCTTGCTCCCCCCGCTGCCTGGCGGCCGTGGCCGCCCTGCTGACCCTGGCGGCGGCACCCGCCAGCCTCTGGGCACAGCAGCCCCGGCAGCAGGCCCAGGAGCCCGCCTGGGGCCTGGGCCTGGCCGTGAGCGCCGACCGCAAGCCCTACCGCAGCTTTGACCACAAGGTGCAGCCCCTGCCCCTGGTCACCTACGAAAACCGCTGGATCAGCATCATGGGCCCGGGCGTGGACTTCAAGCTGCCCTCGGCGGGCCCCCTGGACCTGCGGCTGCGCTCCCGCTTTGGCTTTGAGGGCTACGAGGCCAAGGACTCGCCCCACCTGGCGGGCATGGCAGAGCGCAAGGGCAGCCTGTGGCTGGGCGCCGCCGCCACCTGGCACACCGGGGTGGTGGACCTGTCGGCCGAGCTGCTGGCCGACGCCTCGGGCCACAGCAAGGGCCACCAGCTCACCCTGCAGGCCGAGCGACGCTTTCAGGCCGGCGCCTTCGACATCACACCGCGCCTGGCCCTGTTGCGCCAAGATCGCAAGGCCGTGGACTATTACTACGGCGTGGAGAAGCACGAGGCCCGCCCGGGCCGCCCCGCCTACGCGGGCAGTGCGGCCGTGAACCTGCAGGCGGGCGTGCGCGTGGGCTACACCTTGGCACCCCGGCAGTGGATGTTTGTGGACGTGAGCAGCACCCGGCTGGGCAGCGCCATCAAGAACAGCCCGCTGGTGGAGCGGTCCAGCCAGCCAGCGGTGACGGCGGGGTTCTTGTACCGATTCTGAGCACGGCCCGCCACCGGTCCGTGCGGAGCGCAGCCGGGCCCATCAATGCCCGACGTACCGCCCCGGCCGGTGGCTGATCCACAAGAAACCGCTCATCACCAGCACGGCCAGCACCGAATACGCCACGCGCTCCACCGGCACCACACACAGCGCCAGCAGCACCACGGTGCCGTCGATCATCATCTGCACCTTGCCCGCGCGCATGCCGTAGCGCGCCTGCAGGTACAGCGACACCACGGTAGCCCCGCCCAGGCTGGAGCGGTGGCGCGCCAGAAACAGGCAGCCCGTGCCCAGAAGCAGGCCCCCCAGCAAGGATGCGAACAGCGGGTTCAAATAGTCCACCCGCATCACATGCGGGAACAACTCTGTGAGCAGCGACAGCAGGGCCACGCACACAAAGGTCTTGATGGTGAACTCGCGCCCCATGCGCGTCCAGGCGAACCAGTAGAACGGCAGGTTGACCACAAAGAACAGCTTGCCAAACGAGATGCCGGTGACGTAGTGCAGCAAAAACGCCGCCCCCGCCGTGCCGCCCACCAGCAGCCCCGCCTGGTTGAACAGCATCAGCGCCATGGCCACAAACAGCGTGCCGGCAAACAGGGCCTGGGCGTCTTCAAAGGCGCCATGGCGCAAGGTGGCCGCCTGGGCGGCGGCGTCCACGGCGGAGCCAGGGGTGGGGGTGTCGGGCATGGGTGATTCAACCATCGTCGGTCGGCACAGAGGGTCTGTGCTCTGAAAAAAAGAGGCATGGCAGCAGATAGCCCAGGGCCAGCAAGCAACATGCCAAACCCCACTGCGGCTGCACGGGCGTGGAGGCCTGGGGCTCTGGCAGGGTTTCAGGAATTTTTCAGGATTTTTTGGGCTTTTGCGCCTGATGGTATTGCGTTTATAGCTATTAAATATATAGCAATCATCAGATCTGGCGGGCGCCCGGGGCGGCAGCGCGGCACGCAACCTGCTTGGCCCCAGGGCACAGGCTCCCTACACTGAAACCCACCACCCCGACCCGAAAGCACCCGCCACCATGTCGCTGAGCTTCGCCTTCCACCCCCGCCTCATCGACGCACTGCGCGGCTACGACAAAAGCCGCTGGCTGGCCGATGTGGGCGCGGGTGTCACGGTGGGCATCGTGGCGCTGCCACTGGCCATGGCGTTTGCGATTGCCAGCGGGCTCAAGCCAGAGGCCGGGCTGTGGACGGCGATCATCGCGGGCTTCCTGATCTCGGCACTGGGCGGCACCAACGTGCAGATTGGCGGGCCAGCGGGCGCATTCATCGTGATCGTGTATGGCATCGTGGAGCGCTATGGCGTGGCCAACCTGCTGATCTCCACCGCGTGCGCGGGCGTACTGCTGGTGCTGCTGGGCCTGTTCCGGCTGGGCACGCTGGTGCGGTTTGTGCCGGTAAGCATCGTGATCGGATTCACCAACGGCATTGCGGTGCTGATTGCGCTGTCACAGGTGAAGGACTGGCTGGGGCTGTCGATCGACCGCATGCCGGGCAATTTTTTCTCGCAGATGGGCACGCTGGCACAGCACCTGGACAGCTTCAACCCCTATGCGTTCGGGCTGGGTGCGGTCTGTGTGGCGGGCCTGTTGGTGTGGCCCAAGCTCACGATGAAGGAATCCCCCGTGATGCGGGTGCTGGAGCAGCACACCGTGCGCAGCTTTGCGCGGGTGCCCGCGCCCGTGGTGGCCCTGGTCACGCTGAGCCTGCTGGCCTGGGCGCTGGAGCTGCCGGTGGAGACCATCGGCTCGCGCTTTGGCGGCATTCCGCAGGCGCTGCCGGTGTTTGCGCTGCCTGATTTTTCGTGGGAAACGGTGCGCCTGCTGGTCACGCCCACGCTCACCATTGCGCTGCTGGGCGCCATCGAGTCGCTGCTGTGCGCCCGCGTGGCCGACCAGCTGGCCACCGATGTGCACCACAAGAAACACGACCCCAACCAGGAGCTGGTGGCCCAGGGCCTGGCCAACATGGTGGTGCCGTTTTTTGGCGGCATGCCGGCCACGGGCACCATAGCGCGCACGGTGACCAACATCCGCTCGGGCGCCACCTCGCCCATTGCGGGCATGGTGCATGCGCTCACGCTGGCCGTGATCGTGCTGGTGGCCGCGCCGCTGGCGCTGCACATCCCGCTGGCAGTGCTGGCGGGCATCCTGCTGTTCGTGGCCTGGAACATGGGCGAGTGGCACGAGTTTGTGCGGCTCAAGCACTTCAGCAACCACTACCGGCTGCTGATGCTGGGCACGTTTTTCATCACGGTGGTGTTCGACCTCACGGTGGCGGTGGAGGTGGGCCTGTTCCTGGCCTGCGCGCTGTTTGTGCGGCGCATGAGTGCACTGTTTCGTGTGGTGCGCCAGCCAGAGGCCGAAGGCCGTTTGCCCCAGGAGCGCCCTGTGGCCACCTGGCGTCTGCACGGCGCGCTGTTCTTCGGCGCCGCCGCCAAGATCGACCCCATCCTCCAGGCCGTGGAGGCCAGCCCGCCCGGCATGGACGTGGTGCTGGATGCCAGCGAGCTGGTGGCGCTGGACACCACCGGGCTCGATGCGCTGGCCCAGATCCTCAAGGCGGTGGCGGCACGCGGCGGGCGGCTCTACATCGAGCACCTGCACGAGCAGCCACGCTCGCTCATCGAACGCTCGGGTTTTGGCGCCCGGCTGGCGGCGCAGGACGGTGGCGTGGCGGTCTGAGGGACATTGCGCGAGCGGCTACTTGCCGCCCTTGAACTCCGGCGCATCCAGGTCTGCGCCGGTCTGCGTGCGCAGCACCACATGGTCGGGGCCGTAGATGGCGGTGAACACCTTGGCCTGGTTCGGAGCCTGCAGATAGCGCCAGTCGGCCCAGGTTTCCTTCTTCAGTTCGTAGGGCGTGGCCTTGGCGGGCTTGCCCAGCAGGCGGCGGACCTCGTCCATGCGCATGCCGGGCAACACCCGGGCAAAGTTCTCGGGCGTGAGCACCTGGCGCAGCGCCGTCATGTGGCCATCGGGGCCGATGGTGATCATGTAGTTGACCTGGCCTGCAGGCTGGCGGTTGTACTCGAAGGTGCGCGCGCCGCCGGGTTCGTCCCACACGTTTTCGGGAGCGCCAAAGCGGTCGCGCACGTCGGCCTCGGTCGATACGCCCTCCTTCAGTTCGCTGATGCGCTGGGGATCGCACGCGGTGAGCGCCAGCAGGGAAAAGGCGGCCGCCGCCAGGGCAACGGCGCGATATATCAAGCGCATAAATTCGTCCCGGTAAAATCCAAGCCAAAGAGGTTAACAGTCCATGTCCATTTTCCGCCGCCCCGATTACCAATCCGACGCCACCCAGTTCATCAACCAGCTCAAGGCCAGCCGCCCCGAGCTGGACCAGCAGCAACAGGCCGGCCGCGCCCTGCTGTGGGACAAGAACGTAGACCGCAAGGTCTGGGGCGAATACCGCGACGGCCAGGTGCCCCAGAAGCCCTACGTCTACCAGACGAACGCCGACTAAGCATCAAAAAGGCCTCCAGCGCCTGTTGATACAGCGCTGATAGCTCCTTTTTGTATAGCACCCAATGACCACCGCGAGCGAAGCCGAGGCTGCTGATTCGCCAGTCGCGTCCGCGCTGGACGCGGGTGGCATGCCCGTGGTGGTGGACCAGGTGGCGCTGGCGCGGCTGTATGGCGAACCCCTGTTCGCCATGCCCACCGACCTGTACATCCCGCCCGATGCGCTGGAGGTGTTCCTCGAAGCCTTTGAAGGCCCGCTCGATTTGCTGCTGTACCTGATCCGCAAGCAGAACTTCAACATCCTCGACATCCCCATGGTGGGGGTCACCAAGCAGTACCTGGCGTATGTGGACGAGATCCGCAGCCGCAACCTGGAGCTGGCGGCCGAGTATTTGCTGATGGCGGCGATGCTGATCGAGATCAAGTCGCGCATGCTGCTGCCGCCCAAAAAGCAGGCCGAAGGCGAAGAGCCCGAAGACCCGCGCGCCGCGCTGGTGCGCCGCCTGCTGGAGTACGAGCAGATGAAGATGGCCGCCATGCGGCTGTCGCAGGTGCCGCAGTACGGGCGCGACTTTCTCAAGGCGCAGGTCTATATCGAACAAAGCCTGCAGCCGCGCTTCCCGGACGTGCACGTGGTGGAGCTGCAAGACGCCTGGCGCGACATCCTGAAGCGCGCCAAGCTGGTACAGCACCACCGGATCACGCGCGAGGAACTGAGCGTGCGCGAATACATGAGCATGGTGCTCAAGACCCTGCAGGGCCGCCGCTTTGTGGAGTTTGAAGAACTGTTCGAGCCCGAAAAAGGCAGCACCGTGCTGGTGGTGACCTTCATTGCCCTGCTGGAGCTGGCCAAAGAGACGTTGATCGAGATCACGCAGGCCGAAGCCTTCGCACCCATCTACGTGCGCCTGGCCTACACGCCGGTGTAGCGCTCTATTCCTTTGTTCACCGCCCTGGCCGGTGGCCGTGGCGTTACCCCCTTCCTCACCCGCAAGCCATGGCATCCCACGACTTCGACGTCCTCATCGTAGGCAGCGGCCTCGCCGGCCTCTCGGCCGCTTTGCACCTGGCGCCCACGCACCGCGTGGCCGTGATCACCAAGCGCACGCTCCAGGATGGATCGAGCGGCTGGGCCCAGGGTGGCATTGCCGCCGTGCTGGCCGACGACGACAGCTTTGCCGCCCACATCGAAGACACGCTGGTGGCGGGTGCGGGCCTGTGCGACCTGGCCACCACGCGTTTTGTGGTGGAGAACGCGCCCGCATCGATCGCCTGGCTGCGCGAGCTGGGCGTGCCCTTCACACTCGAAGGCGACCAGCTGCACCTCACGCGCGAAGGCGGGCACAGCGCACGCCGCATTGCCCATGTGACCGACGCCACCGGCGCAGCGGTGCAGCGCACCCTCATCGACGTGGTGCGCGCCACCCCCGGCATCACGCTGTTCGAGCAGCACACGCTGGTGGACCTGATCACCACGCGCAAGCTGGGCTTGCCGGGTAACCGCTGCCTGGGCCTGTACGCACTCGACAGCGACACCGACGAGGTCGTCACCTTCCGCGCGCCGCAAACCATCCTGGCCACGGGCGGCGCGGGCAAGGTGTACCTGTACACCACCAACCCCGACACCGCCACGGGCGACGGCATTGCCGCCGCCTGGCGCGCGGGCTGCCGCGTGGCGAACATGGAGTTCATCCAGTTCCACCCCACGGGCCTGTACCACCCGCACGAAAAATCCTTCCTCATCAGCGAGGCCGTGCGCGGCGAGGGCGGCAAACTGCTACTACCGCCCTCGGCCGGCGGCACCCGCTTCATGCTGGACCACGACCCGCGCGCCGAACTGGCCCCGCGCGACGTGGTGGCCCGTGCCATCGACTTCGAGATGAAAAAGCACGGCCTCGATTGCGTACACCTGGACATTTCACACCAGAGCCCCGCGTTTTTGCAGGAACACTTTCCGAACATCCTGGCGCACTGCGCCGGACTGGGCATCGACATCACCAAAGAGCCCATCCCCGTGGTGCCCACCGCCCACTTCACCTGCGGCGGTGTGTTGACCGACCTGGCGGGCCGCACCGACCTGCCCGGCCTGTTTGCCGTGGGCGAGGTGGCCTGCACCGGCCTGCACGGCGCCAACCGCCTGGCCAGCAACTCGCTGCTCGAATGCATGGTGTTTGCGCGTGCCGCCGCCCAGGCCATCGCAGCAGCGCCGACCACAGAACTGCCCACCGTGCCCGCCTGGGACGACAGCCGCGTGACCGATGCGGATGAATCCGTCGTCATCTCCCACAACTGGGACGAGCTGCGCCGCTTCATGTGGGACTATGTGGGCATCGTGCGCACCAACAAGCGGCTGGAGCGCGCCGCCCACCGCATTGCCATGCTGCAGGGCGAGATCCAGGAGTTCTACGCCCATTTCCACGTCACACGCGACCTGCTGGAGCTGCGCAACCTGGTGCAGGTGGCCGACC
>JADMJR010000189.1:0-287 GCA_018780365.1 Acidovorax sp.
TACTCCTCCACTGCCTTTGAAGCTGCTGCGGGTATCTGAGGTACGTGGCTAATCAGGCAAAAAGGCTTTGATGCCATCGGCACCCATAAAAAAACCGGCTTGAGGGCCGGTTTTTTTATGGGGGAATCGCTGAACAACGGGACAGGCGGCGGGGCAGAAAAAAAGCCTGGCTACGCGGGCGAACCCGTTGGCTGGCAAAAACGACCCTTGCGGGCTTGTTGCAAGCCCGGGAGTCGCCCCACGATGAAACTGTCTGGTGGGCCCGGCAGCGCTGTGGGCGCTGCCGG
>JADMJR010000189.1:297-11631 GCA_018780365.1 Acidovorax sp.
CGTCAGCAACCTCGATATGGCCGACATGCAGGAGCTGTGGGCGCTGCCGGGCGGTGATGGGGAGGGTCTCGGTGTCTACTTGGTCAAAATCAGCTTGCCCAGCTTGGTGGCCTGCAGGCGGTACACCGAGCCGTTGTGGCTGATGGCCACGGCCTTCTGGCCCTGCAGCAGGGCGCTGCTGTCCACGGCGGCGGTCACGGCTTCTGCGCAGGTGGCACCGTCGCCAGGGGCGTGCGAAGCCGCCTTTTCAGCGGTGGCGTTCCGCAGGAGCGAGGCGGCGGTCATTGTGGCTTGCATGGAGTTTTCCTGTGTCAGTGCAGTGCGTTTTGCTAATGATAACGATTCGCAATTACAAGTCAAGCAAATTGCGTGTTTCTTTTTGTTTGGCCCCCACCGGCGGCTGATTTATGGCGGTGTGGTGGGGTTATCGGCCCGAGGCCAGCCCGGTGGCGGCAAGGGGCACAAAAAACACTGCCCGGCAAGCGGGGCTGGCCGGGCAGGGGGGCGACGCATGGAGAGGATCGCCGGGTGGAGCGCCAGTGCACGCTCCCAGCTTGATCGCAAGCTGGTCCTTACTGTGGATCGGTCACAAAACCAATCTTTCGCACCCCGGCGCGCTGGGCGGCTGCCATGGCCTGGGCCACGCGTTCGTAGCGCACTTCCTTGTCGCCTCGGATGTGCAGGTCGGGCTGTGGCTCCTTGGCGGCTTCCGCCTGCAGGCGGGGCAGCAGATCGTCATCCGTCACCTGCGCTTCGTTCCAGTAGTACTTGCCGTCCGACGCCACGGACAGGCGCACGGTTTCGGGCTTGATGTCCTCTGGCTGGTTGGTGGCACGGGGCAGGTCCACGTTCACCGAATGTTTCATGACGGGCACGGTGATGATGAAGATGATGAGCAGCACCAGCATGACGTCCACCAGCGGCGTCATGTTGATCTCGTTCATCACGTCATCGGCATCGTCTTGCGTTCCGAAGGCCATGGCTTAGCCACCTTTCTTCATGGGCAGGACCTTGCCTTGCTCGCCGGGCGCATTCACGCGGGCGCCGGTGACAAAGTAGGCGTGCAGGTCGTGGGCAAAGCTGTTGAGGCCGCCCAGGATGGACTTGTTGCCACGCACCAGGGCGTTGTAGCCCAGCACGGCGGGGATGGCCACGGCCAGGCCCAGGGCGGTCATGATCAGCGCTTCGCCGATGGGGCCGGCCACCTTGTCGATGGTGGATTGGCCCGAGGTGCCGATGGCCAGCAGCGCGTGGTAGATGCCCCAGACGGTGCCGAACAGGCCGATGAAAGGCGCGGTGGAGCCCACCGATGCCAGGATGGCCAGGCCGGCTTGCAGGCGCGAGGTGAACTCGTCGATGCAGTTGCGCAGGCAGCGCGTGACCCAGTCGCTCACGTCCAGGCTGTCGTGCAGGTGCGCCTTGGTGTTGCGGTGGTGGGCGGTGGCTTCGCGGCCTTCCAGCGCCAGGTGGCGGAAGGGGTTGGTCGGGTCGGCGCCCAGCTTGGTCAGGCCGGCGGCGAAGTCCTCGCTGTGCCAGAAGTCCTGGGCCGAGCGGGCGTGTTTCTTGAACTTGATGATGTCCAGTGCCTTGATGAGGATGACGATCCACGAGGCCAGCGACATGGCCAGCAGCAGGATGGCGACGGCGCGGGTGACAAAGTCGCCCTGAATCCAGACGTTGGCGATGCCGAATTGCGATTCCATGAAAACTCCCTAAGCGGTGATTGGTTTATTCGAGAACAAAATTGACGGGGACCAGGTTCCACATGGTCTCGGTCACGCCATTGCGTTTGCCGGGCACGAAGCGCCAGCGCATGACCGCCTCCTGGGCCTGCTTGTCCAGGCGGTCGAAACCGCTGGACTTGTTGATTTCCACCTTTTGCGGCAGGCCGTCGGTGCCGATGAGCACGCGCAGCACCACCTTGCCTTGTTCGCCCATGCGTTTGCTGATGGCGGGGTAGCTGGGCTTGGGGTTGTTCAGGTAGGCCGCGTCGCTGGAGGGCAGCTCGATCTTGGGTGGTGCGGGTGGTGCCGGTGGCGCAGGCGCGGGGGCCGGGGGCGCCACAGGGGCGTCCATCGGCGGTGCCGGCGGCTGGGGCGTGGTGACGCCGGTCGGTGCATTGGGCGAGGGGGTGGGGTCGGCAATGGCCACAGGCATGGGGGCCGGGCGCGGCGCCACCTTGGGAGCGGGTTTGGGGGGCGGAGGCACCGGCGGAGGCGGGGGGGCGATCTTGGGGGCGGGCGGGGCGATGAACTCGCTCAGCAGCTCGGCGGGCACGATGATTTCTGCCGCGCGGCGCAAAAGCCCCGACTGCAGGGCCCAGAGGCCCGCCACATGCAAAACCACCACGGAACCCACGATCACGGCATTGCGGCTGACACCCCCGGGGGTGGCGAAACGATCAGGGTGAGACATAAAAATGATAGCAACCGGCGCTAGAGGAATCAGCGCCAGCTACTCAAAAAGACGTTAGTGCGAATTACTTGCGGAAGATCCACCAGGCCGAGCCTGCGACAAGGATCAGGCTGCCTGCGAGTGTAGAGAGGAGTTCCATGACTTGCTTTCCAGGATGGAGCTGGCAAGCTGGATCGTTTTCGGCGCTGCCTCATTGTGCAGGGCGGCCACCGGACTCGATGCACTGCACTGCGCCACCACATCCCGGGCGCAGCTTTCGCAGCACCCGCATTGGGTGGCCACGCCCAGTTCAAACTGGATTTCGTCAAAGCTCATGCCTGCACGTGCGTGGCGGGCAATCTCACGGTCGGAAATCCGGCGGCAAACACAGACGATCATGGCGGCAGGCAGTGTGGCTGGCTGTTGAAGGAATGAAAGTATTATAAATACGAATCTATCGCATTTGCAATAAATCATTCCTGCCGACAGGGTGAAGGGCTTTGACTGGCATCAACACCCGTCACCGGCAACCGCCCCTGGCCATTGTTTTTGGCCATCGCCAGGCATCACCCGCCGGGGCGAAACGCCTGGTCCTCTGTGGCATCCAGCAGCGCAGGCGTGGCGTCGGCCAGCGTGGCGCAGCCGGTGAGCGCCATGGCAATCTCCAGCTCGTCGCGCAGCAAGCGCAGCACATGGGCCACGCCCGTGGCTCCGGCGTTGGCCAGGCCCCATACGGCGGGCCGCCCCACCAGCACGGCCGAGGCCCCCAGCGCCATGGCCTTGAGCACATCGGTGCCGCGCCGGATGCCGCCGTCCACCAGCACCGGCACCGCCCCGCCCACGGCCTGCACCACGCGGGGCAGGGCGGTAGCGGTGGTGGGGGTGGTGTCCAGCGTGCGGCCACCGTGGTTGGAGACGATCAGGCCCGCCGCACCTACCGACACGGCCTGGCGTGCGTCGGCCGGGTGCAGCACGCCCTTGAGCAGCACGGGCAGGCGGGTGATGGACTGCAGCCAGGCCACGTCGTCCCAGGTGGGCGCCTGGTGCAACAGGCCGTCAAACAGCGCGCTCTGGCCGGGGCGCAGGTCGGGTTGTGGCGGCGGGGGCAGGCCCGCGAGGTTGACCGGGCCCACGCCGGGTGGCAGCCGGAAGCCTGTGCGCCGCTCGCGGTCGCGCACGCCGCTGGTGGGGGCATCCACCGTGAGCACCAGGGCTTCATAGCCCGCCGCCTCGGCCCGCTGCACCAGCGCCTGCGTAAAGCCTCGGTCGTGCTGCAGGTAGAGCTGGAACCACAGTGGGCCGCGCCCCGGGTCGGGCTGCACGGCCTCGGCCACGGCTTCGAGCGACACGCTGGCCTGGGTGCTGAGCACCACGCCCGCGCCCAGTGCTGCCGCTGCGTAGGCCATGGCCAGTTCGCCATCGGGGTGGGCCAGGCGCTGGAAGGCGACCGGGGCCAGCAGGATGGGGTGGGCCAGCGTGCGGCCCAGCAGCTGCACCCGGGTGTGGCCGCCCGCCAGCGGCCGCAGCACGCGGGGCCACAGGGGCAGGGCGTCCCAGGCGCTGCGGTTGGCGCGCAGCGTGATCTCGTCGCCCGCGCCACCGCTGAAGTAGGCCCAGGCGTTGTCGTCCAGCTGCTGGCGTGCCAGCAGTTCATGGTCGGCCAGGTTGGCGATCTCGGGCGGCAGCCTGTGGCGGGCGGGGATGTCAGTCATACCAATGAAAAAAGCACCTGGCGCGCGTTCAGTATGCGCGAGGCGCTATTGAAATAGGAATAAATCTGGCAAGGCAGGGGGCCACGGCGCGAAGGGGCCGTGGAGCCTGGATGCCAGGGGAGGCGGGTCACACGTCGGCCCACATGCGCAGCAGATTGTGGTACGTGCCTGACAACGCAATGACCGCCGGGTCCGTCTCGCCCACGCTCTGGCGCAGCCGCAGCAGTGACATGTCCATGTCAAACAACAGTTGCCGCTGCTCCAGTCCGCGCACCATGCTTTCGACCCAGAAGAAGCTGCTGATGCGGTGCCCGCGCGTAACGGGTGACACCTGGTGCACGGTGCTGCTGGGGTACAAAACCATGTCGCCCGCTGGGAGCTTGATGCGTTTTTCGCCCCAGGCTTCGGTGGCCACGAGTTCGCCACCTTCGTATTCGTCGGGCGGGGTGAGGAACAGCGTGCACGACAGGTCGCTGCGCACCCAGCCGTTGTCGGCCTTGGAGTGCATGACGGCGCTATCGACATGGTTGCCGTAGGCGTTGGCGCCACCGCCGTAGTGGTTGAACAGCGGGTTGTAGATGCGGCGCGGCAGGGCGGCCGAGAAAAACAGTGCGTTGCGGTGCAGCGCCGCCTTGACCAGGCCCTGCAGCTGGGCCGACAGCTCGCTGCCCTGGGCCAGTTGCCGGTTGTTCTTCTGGTGCACGGCCTGGCCGCCTGCGCTGCGGGCGCCATCCACCCAGGGGGTGTCGGGGGCCCAGAGCTGTTGCCGGAAGAAGGCGACTTCTTCGGCGGTGAGAACGTGGGGGATGTGCAGAAACATGGAGTCCGATTGTGACTCCGCCCCAGTGAAGGGGCGGAGTCGTTTCGTCAGAACATCAGCGCATCAGCGCATCGAAGGTCAGAAGCGCGTCTTGATGGACACCTGCACGGCGCGGGGTGCGCCCGGCGTGTAGAAGCCACGGTACAGGCCGTCGGCGTAGGTGCGGTCGAACAGGTTGCTCACGTTCAGCTTGAGCGTGGTCTTGTCGTCAAACGCGTACTCGGCCATGGCGTCCATCACGGCAAAGCCGCTGGCGTACACCGCACGCGAACCCTCGGGGTTCTGCTTGCTGCGGTAGGTCAGGCCTGCGCCCAGGCGCAGCTTGGACGTGACGGCATAGGTGCTCCACACGCTGCCGCTGTGCTTGGGCGTGAGGCCGGGGCGGTCGCCCTGCACCTGGGCACCGCCGCCGTTGGCAGCCAGCGCCACGTTGCTGCGGTCGATCTTGGCCGAAGGAATCCAGGTGTGGTTGGCGAACACTTCCCACTGGGGCGTGAGGCGGCCAGCCAGGTTGAACTCCATGCCGGTGGCGTGGCGCTTGCCGGACAGCAGTTCTTGCGCGGCTGCGGTGTCGGGGTCGGTGTTGCGCTCGTTGAACTTCTCGCTGCGGAACACGGCCACACCCAGCAGGGCACGGCGCTCGAACAGCTCGAACTTGCTGCCGATCTCGAAGTTGCGGCTCTTCTCGGGGTCGGTATTGGCGGTGCGTGCCGTGTTGGCACCGGGGTTGCCAAACTGGTAGGTGTCGCCCGAGGTGTTGTACGAGGTGCCGAACGACGCGTAGTACGAGACCAGCTCACTGGGCTGGAACAGCAGGCCCACGCGGGGGCTGACCAGGCTGTCGGAGCGGGAGTTGCTCAGGGCGCCGGTGGCGTTCTTGTAGGACGCCTTGAAGTTGTCATAACGCAGGCCGCCCACCAGCTTGAGGGTGTCGTTGAGCGAGAGGGTGTCCTGCAGGTACAGGCCCAGGTTGCGCGATGCGAAGGTGTTCCACTGCACCGGTGCGCGGCCATCGGCCACCCAGGCGCCGTTGTTGGGCGAACCCACGGTGGTGTTGGGGCGGGTGGTGGTGTTGGGGTAGTTCTGGTTGCGCTTGGCATCGTCGTCGTAATAGTCGACGCCTGCCAGCACGGCGTGCTTCTTGCCGCCCCAGTTGAAGGTGTTGTTGTAGTCGCTTTGCACCTGCAGCACTTCGCTTTCACCCAGGCGGCCCTTGGAGCCACGCGTCAGCGCGGTGTTGCCGTTGATCTGGTCCAGCGTGATGGCGCTGTTCTGGAAACCAATGGTGCTGGCCAGCAGGTCGCGCTCGTAGGTGCCGTAGCGCAGGCGCGTGTTCAGCTCGCCGTTGTTGTCAAAGCGGTGGATGTGGCCCAGCGTGACGTGCTGCGCCGAGGTGTTGTTGTGGTCGCTGGCCAGGCCGTAGTAGTTGCGGGCTTCGAGCGGCGTGTTGATCTTGCCGTCCAGCACGCGCCAGGGGTGGTTGTACAGCGGGCGGCCCTTGGATTCGAGGTAGTACAGGCCGATCGAGAACTCGTCGCGTGTGCCGATGCCCCAGGCGAACGTGGGCGCAATGCCGCGCTTGTCCTGCTTGGCGCCGTAGTTGTCGAACTCCTGCACCATGGCGTTCAGGCGGAAGGCCGCGTTTTCGCCGGTCTTGAAGTTGAAGTCGCCCGTGGCGCGGTGGTATTGGCCGGTGCCGTAGGTGTACGAAGCTTCGTGCTGGTTGATGAGCAGGGGGGCCTTGTTGACCTGGTTGACCACGCCGCCGGTCGAGCCCTTGCCGAACAGCATCGAGGCAGAGCCCTTGAGCACTTCGACGCGGTCCAGGTTGAAGGTGTCGCGTTCAATCAGCGGCGCATCCTTCATGCCGTCCACATAGATGTCGCCCGCCTGGCCCAGCGAGAAACCGCGCAGGCGCACGTCTTCTTCGCCCGTTTCGCCCGACTGGAAGGTCACGCCCGCGGTGTTGCGCAGCACCTCGCGGAAGTCGTCCATATTCCGGTCGTTCATCTGCTTTTCGGTGAACACCGTCACGGACTGGGGGATGTCCTTGATGTCCTGGTTGCCCTTGCCGACCGTGGTCTTCTTGAGCAGCAGGGTGTCCTTGCCTTGCACTTCAGCGGCTTCTTTCACCGTCACGGTGGACAGGGTGGTTTCCTTGGTGCCGGTCTGTGCCATGGCGCCCATGGAGGCGGCCAGCATCAGCGCGCCCAGGGGCAGCAGGGCCTTGTCGGACGACATGCCAAGCGTGGCTGCGGGCGTGGCGGAAATGGGGGACGTGGGGGAGCGCAGCACGGAGCTGCGGCGCTGAGCGCGTGATTTTGCCAAGATGGCCTCCATCGATGGGGGATGCTGGGGGGCGATGTGTGAATGGCGCGTGGGGCGCCAGAAGCGGCGAGAGGCAGTGGCTAGATCAACATGGCTGTGCGTCTTCGTGCTGCTTTATGTTACATCAAATGCGGGTCATTCTCATTTGTGTTGATGTTCGCATGCCACACTTTGGTGGCATCTGCAATGAAAAAAGCCGGCTAGGCCGGCTTTTTTTGTGCTGCGGGTGCAGTGCGTCTGTTTACTTGACGTGTTTGCCGATCAGGCCAGCCAGTTCAAACATGGACACTTGGGGCTTGCCAAACAGTTCCTTGAGCTTGGCATCTGCATTGATGTTGCGCTTGTTGGCAGCATCTTGCAGGTTGTTGGCCTTGATGTAGACCCACAGCTTGCTGATGATCTCCGTGCGTGGCAGCGGTGCCGAGCCCACCACGGCGGCCAGCGCGGGGCTGGGCGTGAGCGCCTTCATGAAAGCGGCGTTGGGGGTGCGCTTCTTGGCGGGTGCAGCGGCCTTCTTGGCTGCTGGGGCTGTTGTTGCCGGAGCTTTTTTTGCAGTTGCCATGTTGGGTTTTCCTTGTTGGAAGTAAATTTTCACCAGCGAAAACGACGCTTTCCCACTGGCAGACCGATGCTAATGGGAAAAAATCGCGTTTCCAAGGGAGAAACGGCTTTTTTTGCCTCGATTTGTAGCGGTGGCGCTGCGCAGCGCGCAGCAATTCGTTGCCAGGCCGCGCCCGCCTTGACAAACGCCGCGTGCATTTGGCGGGCGGCGGTCGGGGCTGATGGGGGGCAGGCGCTGCGCAGACAATTGCCTGGCAGGGCTTGCGGGGCTGGTTGTCTGCATCCCAAGGTGATGGGACCCCGGTTTTCGGTGCTTCCTGGTGTTTCCCGGTGTTTCTCTTGTCCCTTGCCCTTTGTCCTTTGTCCGTTTCATTGTCTGAAAGGCTTTTGTTGTTATGTCCGCAGCTTCCATTCCCCCCTTCGCCACCTGCGATTTCTGTGATGTGCACAAGGCCGACGTGAGCGGCGCTTTCCGAGTCTTGCCACCCGTTTTCCAGAGTTTTGGGGGCGTAGCGGCCTTTGCGGGGCCGGTCAGCACCGTCAAGTGCCACGAGGACAACACCTTCGTCAAGGCCGCCGTGGAATCCCCCGGCGAAGGCCGTGTGCTGGTGGTGGACGGTGGGGCATCCTTGCGCCGTGCACTGGTGGGGGGCAATCTTGCGGCCGCAGCCGCACGCAATGGCTGGGCGGGCATCGTGGTGGATGGCTGCGTGCGCGACGTGGCAGAACTCAACGCAGCGGCCGTCGGCATCCGGGCGCTGGCCCTCATGCCGCTGCCCACCGAGCGGCGCGGCGAGGGCCAGCGCGACGTGGCCGTGCTGATCCAGGGCGTGTGGGTGCGGCCGGGCGACTGGCTGTATGCCGACGCCGACGGCATTGTGGTCAGTGCGCAGGCGCTGGAGGCCTGACGCCGGGCTGTTCGACGGGGCCGGTCAGTGAGGTCGGTCGCCCTGGCCCACGCGCAGCGCGGCCCTGGAGGGCAGGGTGGCCATCAACACGCTGGCCAGGGCGATGGCAAATGCGAGCAGTTGCATGCCCGTGAGCGACTCGCCCAGCACCAGCACACCCACCAGGGCCGCGCTGACCGGCAGCAGCACCGAGAACACACCGCCCTGTGCGGCGGGGACGACCTTGAGCCCGGTCATCCAGAGCCACACGGTCCACATGCAGGCGGCCAGGGCATAAAACAGCAGCAGCGCCCAGGTGCCCCAGCCCACGGCGGCAAAGTGGAAGTCCAGCGCCAGGTACAGCCCAAATGGCGTGGTCAGCGCAAACCCCCACAGATTGATGAGCGAGGTGATGCGTTTCGGGCCCAGGCTGCCCGTGAGCTTCTTGCCGATCACGGTGTAGGCCCCTTCGCAGAGCACGGCACCCAGCAGCAACAGTTGCCCCAACCAGGCCATGTTTTGAGAATTTTTGGCATCTAGCGCCTGACTGGCATGCATAGTTTGCTCTGGTTTTGATAGTGAAAACAGGGCAATCCCCACCACGGCGCAGACCACGGCGATCCAGGTGCGCGGGGCCACGCGCTCGTGCAGAAAGGCCCAGCCCATCAGCGCGACGGCGGCCGGGATGGCCGCCATGGTCACGCCGGCCGACACGGCGTCGGTCAGGCTCACGCCATAAATCATGCAGATGGTGAACAGGAAGTTGCCCAGGAACGATTCCAGGAACAGCAGCCGTTTTGTTTGTGGGGTGAGCGGAGGCTCATCGGCTGGCTTTTTCAGCCAATGCAGCATGGCCACACCACCGATGCCAAAACGCATCCAGGCCAGAAGGAACACCGGCAGTACGGCCGCCAGGGGCTTGGACAGTGCGACGTAGCTGCCCACCAGCGCCATGCTGAGGGCCAGGCACATGTAGGCAAAGGGGCGGTTGGGCGTGTTCACTAGACTGGGGCGCTGTTCAACAAAAAATGAGTGCGCATCATGCCCGACGAATCCGCGCCCGCCCGGCCGCCCCGCTGTGTTTTCGTGTACGGAACCCTGCGCCGTGGAGGGAGCAACGACATCACGCGGCTGCAACCTCCGCCACGTTTTGTGGGGCCAGCGCAGGTGGCCGGGGTGCTTTATCACCTGGGGGCCTATCCGGGCATGGTGCTGGGCGGCGGCCAGTGGGTGCAGGGTGAGGTGTATGCCATCGCGCCCGCGCTGGAGTCCGTCCTCGATGCCATCGAGGGCTTGGGTGAGAGCCCGGGCGATGAGTACATCCGGCGAGAGGTCGCCGTGCCGGTGTTGGGGCGGGTGCTGCCGTGCCTGGTGTACGAAATCAATCCCCGGTACGTCGCGTCTGCCCCGGTGATCGCGCATGGCGACTGGCTCAGAGCGGCAGAACATTCGGGTTTTTGATTTTTCGCAATATGAAAGTTTAATTTCTTAATGCGGAATGCAATAGATGTTGCATTGCCGCAATTTTTCTCGATATGAGAAATCAATTTCTGTATTGAGAAATTGCGTGGTTAAGTTGTTGTTTTGGAAGGAGAAAATTTATCTCTTCTATAAGACATAAGAGCTTGCGCAGGTCTTATAGAAGACTTAAAGTTGTCTTCAAGGGCGGCACACAGCAGCCCGGCGTTTTCAACCAACCTCTGGAGTGATCTCATGCCCCAATCCCTCAACGAACAACTGAGCCGCGAACAGCAAATTGCCGCCCTGGAAAAAGACTGGGCGACCAACCCCCGCTGGAAGGGCGTGAAGCGCGGCTACTCCGCTGCCGACGTGGTGCGTCTGCGCGGCTCGTTGCCCATTGAGCACACGCTGGCCAAGCGCGGCGCTGAAAAGCTGTGGGACAAGATCAACGGCGGCGCCAAGAAGGGCTACGTCAATGCGTTCGGCGCCATCTCCGCTGGCCAGGCCATGCAACAAGCCAAGGCAGGCCTCGAAGCCGTGTACCTGTCGGGCTGGCAAGTGGCTGCCGACGGCAACACGTCGGAAACCATGTACCCCGACCAGTCGCTGTACGCCTATGACTCGGTGCCCACCATGGTGCGCCGCATCAACAACACCTTCAAGCGCGCTGATGAAATCCAGTGGGGCCGTGGCATCAACCCCGGCGACAAGGAGTTCATCGACTACTTCCTGCCGATCGTGGCCGATGCAGAAGCCGGTTTCGGCGGCGTGCTGAACGCTTTCGAGCTGATGAAGAACATGATCCAGTCGGGCGCTGCGGGTGTTCACTTTGAAGACCAACTGGCTGCCGTGAAGAAGTGCGGCCACATGGGCGGCAAGGTGCTGGTTCCTACGCAAGAAGCCTGCGAAAAGCTGATCTCCGCACGTTTCGCCGCTGACGTGATGGGTGTGTCCACCATCGTGCTGGCCCGTACCGACGCAGAAGCTGCCAACCTGATCACGTCCGACCACGATGCCAATGACAAGCCTTTCCTGACCGGCGAGCGCACCCAAGAAGGTTTCTACCGCGTCAAGAACGGCCTGGAACAAGCCATCAGCCGTGGTGTGGCCTACGCGCCCTACGCCGATCTGGTGTGGTGCGAGACCGGCGTGCCCGACATCGGCTTCGCCC
>JADMJR010000202.1 GCA_018780365.1 Acidovorax sp.
TACTTGGAGTTGACGCTGGTGGCGATGACCACGGGCGTGTAGGCCACGTGGGCGACGGCGGTCAGGTCCTTCGTCGGGTCCCAGGGCAGGTTCTTGTAGAGCCAGGGGCCGATCACGAGGTTGTCTTTTTGGCCCATCACGAGGTCATAGCCCGTGGGTGCTGCCTTGACGGCTTCGCCGATGCCGATGGTGCCGCCGGCGCCCGCCTTGTTGTCGGCCACCACGGTCCACTTGGCGCTTTCGGTGAGTTTGGTGGCCACCAGGCGCGAGAGGATGTCGGTGCCGCCGCCGGGCGGGAAGGGCACGATCAGTCGGATGGGTTTGGTAGGGTAGGCCGTAGCCGGTGCGGGGGCCTGGGCGTGCGCGGTGGTGCCCACGGCAAAAGCGAGTGCGGTGAGGGAAAGCAGGGTGCGAATCATGGTGAGCAATGTCTCCGTCGGTTCAGGGGTGTGCGGGCCACCCCTCGGGGAAGGGGGAACCCGGCTGATCTGGGTCAGCGGGCGCCAATGATCGCTGATCACCTGCGGCGCCTGCCTTGCCAATAGCGGGTGGCAGCATCGCCGCTGGCGATGGCGGCCTGCGCACCCGCTGGCCGCTCATGCGGTCACATGCGCTCAAAAATCGCCGCAATGCCCTGGCCGCCGCCAATGCACATGGTCACCAGCGCGTAGCGGCCCTGCACGCGCTGCAGCTCATGGATGGCCTTCACGGTGATGAGCGCGCCCGTGGCGCCGATGGGGTGGCCCAGCGAGATGCCCGAGCCGTTGGGGTTGACCTTGGCCGGGTCCAGGCCCAGGTCCTTGGTCACGGCGCAGGCCTGGGCGGCGAAGGCCTCGTTGGCTTCGATCACATCCAGGTCGTTGACGGTGAGGCCGGCCTTCTTCAGCGCCAGCTGCGTGGCCGGCACCGGGCCGATGCCCATGTACTTGGGGTCCACACCCGCGTGGGCGTAGGCCACCAGGCGGGCCAGGGGCTTGGCACCACGCGCCTTGGCGGCACCGGCTTCCATCAGCACCACGGCAGCGGCGGCGTCGTTGATGCCCGAGGCATTGCCAGCGGTCACCGTGCCGTTCTCCTTGATGAACACGGGCTTGAGCTTGGCCAGGTCTTCCATGGTGGCGCCGGGGCGGAAGTGCTCGTCGGTGGCGTACAACACGTCGCCCTTCTTGCTCTTCAACGTGACGGGCACGATCTGGTCCTTGAACACACCGGCCTGCGTGGCGCGTTCGGCCCTGTTGTGGCTTTCCACGGCCAGTTTGTCCTGGTCTTCGCGGCTGATGCCCCACTTGGCGGCGATGTTCTCGGCCGTCACACCCATGTGGATGTTGTGGAAGGGGTCGTGCAGCGCGCCGATCATCATGTCCACCATCTTGGTGTCGCCCATGCGGGCGCCCCAGCGCATGTTCAGGCTGGCAAAGGGCACGCGGCTCATGTTCTCGGCGCCGGCGCCAATCGCCACGTCGGTGTCGCCCAGCAGGATGGACTGGCTGGCGTTGACGATGGCCTGCAGGCCCGAGCCGCACAGGCGGTTCACGTTGTAGGCGGGCGTGCCTTCGCCGCAGCCGCCGTGGATGGCTGCCACACGCGACAGATACATGTCCTTGGGCTCGGTGTTCACCACATGGCCAAACACCACATGGCCCACGTCCTTGCCTTCCACGCTGGCACGCGCCAGCGATTCGCGCACCACGAGCGCGCCCAGTTCGGTGGGTGGCACGTCCTTCAGGCTGCCGCCAAAGGTGCCAATGGCGGTGCGCACTGCGCTGACGACGACGACTTCACGGGTCATGGGGAGGTCCTTTCAGATGAGTTTCAGGTCAAATTGGCTGCTGGCGCCTGTCCAGTAAGCGCTAGTAGCTATAAAAATAGGAGCGTCAGGGTTTTATGCGTCCCTGACATCGGCCACGGGGTTGGTGCCGAAGTCTGCGCGCTCCAGCCAGGCAAGCACGCGGGTAGCGGCGTCGGCTGGCGATGTGAGCTGGCCACCCGTCTTGAGGTTGGCGAAATTCTGGCGGTCCGGGAAGGCGGCCGGGTCGGCGCCGCGCAGCTGGATCTGCATGTCGGTGTCGATCACACCGGGCGCCAGCGAGCATACCTGGGCGCCATGGGGCTTGATGGCTTCGTCCAGCGCCACGCAGCGCGTGAAATGGTCCATGCC
>JADMJR010000269.1 GCA_018780365.1 Acidovorax sp.
CTGGCCTGGTCTTGCACCACGATGGCGCTGCCCTGGGCGCTGGGCGATGGCTGGGGGGCGGCCTCGGCCGCCACGGTCACTGCAGCGCTGGCCACGGCTGCCAGCAAAGTTGCGAAGGTGGTGTTCATATTCACTGCTCCACGGCTTGGTTGGTGGTGGCGTCGTCCGCCACGGCAGCAGCCTGCGTGGCCCCTGCCTGGGCGTTGCGGTTGCCGCCCAACAGCGCGGCACCGATGAAGTCGCCATTGGTGGGCGGGGGCGCGATGATGACCTGGATCTTGTCCGAGAGCTTGTCGGCCAGCGTCTTCTGGATGAGCAGCGGGTGTTTGGTCACCAGCGCGCCTTCGCGGGCCATTTGCTCGGCATTGACCTTGCCCACGCGGTCCATGCGATAGGCCTCAGCTTCTGCCAGCTTCTGGCGGGCGTCGGCTTCGCCGTTGGCTTCAATACGGCGGGCCTGGGCGCTGCCCTCGGCGGCTTTGACGCGGGCCACACGTTCGGCTTCAGCCTCCAGCTGGCGCTGCTCAATCTGGCGCTGCTTGAAGGGCAGCACATGCTTCATGGCCTCTTCCTGTGCCTTGGCGGCAATGACTTGCTCACGCGCGGCGGCTTCGGCGGCCACTTCGCGGCGCACCTTGTCGGCGTTGGCGTCCAGTTCGGTTTCACGCACGCGCTTGTCTTTCAGCTCCAGCGTGTAGCGCATTTTTTCGGACGCCAACTCTTCGGCCAGCAGGCTGTCCATGCCCCGGCGGTACTCGGCGGGCAGGTCCACCTTGCCGATCTGCAGGCTGCGCAGCGTCACGCCATCGGCAGCCAGGCGGGCGCGCAGTTCGGCTTCGATGATCTGCGCAATCTCAGCGCGCTTGGACGAGAAGATTTCACGCACCGTGTAGCGGGCAAACACCTTGTAGACCAGGCCCTGCACGGCGGGCTCCACGATGTCGACACCCACGTTGTCGGGCAGGTTGCCGGCCTTGACGGCGGGCGAGTTGGGGTCCAGGGCATAGCGCACGCTCAGGTCCAGCCCCAGCGACAAGCCTTCCACCGATTGCAGCGGCGCGCTGCCCGTGGCCTGGCGCATCGCTTCGGGGCGGTAGCTCTGGTCACGCAGCGAGAACACGCGCACCGTGTGCAGGCCGGGCACCACCCACACGCTGCCATCACGCCACAGGCTCACCGCACCGGTGAACTGGTTCAGGCGCACACCCAGATCGCCCTGCGCCAGGTGTTGCACCGGCGGGTTGCGGTACACCATCAAGCCCGCAGCGGCCACCACGGCGCCAGCGGTCAGCCAGCGCACGGTGCGGGCAGTGGGCAGCAGGTAGGCCCAATTCAAGGGGGCTGCCGAAGCGGGTTCCGCCGTGGGTGTGATGTCTTGCAGATCAGCATCCAGCACGGGTTCCGTACCCGCTTCGGGCAAGGAGCTAGAGCGACGGCCCTTCAGGGTCTGCACGATGCGGTTCCAGGTGGCGTTCATGGTGTTTCTCTCTCGGGTTGGGTCGGTGTTGTTGTCGGTGTCTGAGCCGCCGCCGTGGCGGGCTCATTGAGGACCGATTGTTCGGATTCACCCCGGAAGCAACAACGCAGTGCAGCCCCCAATGCGCTCACACCGGCCGCACGAACCTTCCGCCCCCGGAAGAAAAACTCACACCGCCCAGAACGAGGCGCCGGGATAATCCGCCCACCCCTCTACTGCCCCGCCAGCCCATGACCCGCATTGCCGTGATCGAAGACGACCTGCCCACCAGCAACCAGTTGGCCGGGTGGATACGCAGTGCCAAAAGCGGCATCGTCATCGACCAGTGGTTCACCCGCGACGAGGCCGAGGCCGCGCTGGCCCGCGAGCACTACGACGCCGTGGTGCTCGACATCGAACTGGGCCGCGAGCGCCATGCAGGCGTGGCCCTCATCAACGCCATCAACAAGCTGCGCCAGGGCACGCCGGTGCTGGTGGTGTCGGCCATGCCGGCAGCCATCTACCGCAGCATCATGAAGGCGCTGGACGCGTGGGACTACCTGCAGAAAACCACGTTCGAAGAGGCCGATTTCATCGAGACCTTTCTCGACATCCTGCGCACCACGCAGGCACAGGCCCCGGCCAGCGCAGCCCCTGCCCCGGTGGGCGATGCGCTGGTGCTGGACCCGCTGTGGCAGCGCACCCCCACCTGGCGCGGCGAGCGCATCAACCTGCCGCTCACGGCCCAGCGCATCCTGGCCACGCTGCACCAGCGCAGTGGCGAGGTGGTGTCGTATGACGAACTGTTCGAGGTGGTGAAAAGCGGCCGCAACCGCGACAACGTGCGCAAGCATGTGAGCACCATCCGCGAGGCGCTGCGCGAAGTGGACCCCAACTTTGAAGGCATTGAGAACGTGCCCATGCGAGGCTTCCGCTGGGTCGGCAAATGAAGCGCCTGCTACACCCAGCACTCGACATACCCCGACTCGGGCTGCCCGCATTCCGCCTGCGCATTCTGGTGCGCGGGGTGTTCGTGCTGCTGGCCCTGGCCACGGTGGCGCTGAGCGTGGTGGTACTCAAGGACGAAAAAGAACGCGCCTGGCAGGCCTACCAGCATGGCTTTGTGCGCAGCCAGGCCGAGGTCATGGCACGGCTGCGCCACCCCTCGGGCCAGTTGGCGCTGCTCAATGCCAGCCACCTCGGCCAGGGCGTGACGCCGCTGGCGCCGCTGCTGCTGCCCTACGCCGCCATCGACTTTGACGACCCCCAAAAGTCGCAACAGGCCGTGGAGATGGCGGGCTGCTCGGTGCAGTACCCCGACGGCGCCTCGGTGTGCGCGGCGATTGGCAACAACCCCTATGCGGGCGGCTTCATCTACCTGGTGGGCAGCTTTTACGCGGGCGAGTTGACGCCCCGCGAGCGCGGCGCATTGGTGCCCGCTGAGGCGCACCGTGCGCGCATCACCCTGGACATGCGGGGTGCCACCTACCGCTGGATTGCGCCGTATGAGGCCATGCCCCCACAGGGCAGCGCCGCTGTGCGCGGGCGCCTGACGGGGTTTGTGGACAACGGCACGCCGCAGCTCGACGCCCGCGCGCGGCCGGTGCGCGACTTTCGCGGCTGGCTGTGGCAAAACGGCCAGTGCCGCGACCTGCCGCCCCCATCGACCAGCCCAGCTGCTGGCGAGGCCACCACCGTCACCACCCTGGACTGCCTGCGCCGCACCCACTACTCCATCCGCCTGCCCGTCGAGCTGTTCCGCGAGGCCCTGTTCCGCAAGGACGAGCGCTTGGTCTGGCCGCCGGAAGACCTGGGACAGATGCGCGTGCGGGTAGAGATGCTGGCGCCTGGCGAAGACGCCAAGCCCCTGTTCGACAGCGACGCACCCGGCGCACAACTGGCCGCATCGCTGGGCGACCTCTCGCGCAGCCTGTTGCCAGGCGAGCGTGTGCAGATCCGCAAGCTGGGCAGTGACGAGGCCAGCGCCCTCACCCTCAAGGGCATCGAAGTGCAGGCCGACCCCTCAGCCCCCTGGCTGCTGCGCCTGATCCGCTGGCTGCCGCTGGAGGCCGCAGGCGTGGGCCCGGCAGCGGCCACGCCCGCCGCGCCCACGGCCCTGGACATTCTGGACACGCCCACCGGCAACTACGTGGTGAACTTCACCGGCCACCTGCGCGGTGTGGAGCAAGGCCTGGCCGCTGTGGCCACGCGCCTGTCGTGGTACCTGGGCGCCATGCTGGGCGCCATTGCGCTGGCCTGGCTGGTGGTGGAGGTGGGCCTGATCCGCCGCGTGACGGCCCTCACCCGCCGCGCCGCCGCTGTGTCGTACAACGTGCAGCCCGGCCACACCGGGCCCCGGCTGGGCGATCTGGACGTGTCGGACCTGCGCGGCTCGGACGAGCTGGGCATTCTGGCCGGTGGCCTGGCCGACCTGCTGCAGCGCGTGAAGGACGACCTGCAGCGCGAGCAACTGCGCGCCCAGCAAGAGCGCGACATGTGGCACGCCGTGGGGCACGAGATCATGTCGCCCCTGCAGTCGCTGATGGCACTGAACGGCCCGCAAGACCCCGGCCACCGCTACGTGCAGCGCATGCAGCAGGCCATCCATGTGTTGTATGGCACGGCATCGCCCGCCGAGGCGCTGCAGGCCGCCGATGTGCCCGAGGGGCGGCTGGACCTGGATGCTTTTTTGCGCAACGTGGCCGACAACGCGCACTTTGCGGGCATTCTGGATGTGGTGTACGACCTGGGCCCAGGCCACCCTGGCCCGGTCATCGTGCGGGCCGATGAGTTTGCGCTCGAAGACGTGGTGACCCACATCCTGCGCAATGCCGACCGCTACCGCCCTACGGGCAGCCCCATCAGGCTGACGCTCACCGCGTCGGAATCCACCGCCAGCGCCACGCTGCACAACCAGGGCTCGACCATTGCCGAAGACCTGCTGGAGCGGATTTTTGAGCTGGGCGTGTCAGACCCGGACAGCCACACCCCGCTGGGCGAGGGCGAACACCGGGGCCAGGGGCTGTTTGTAGCCAAGACCTACATGGCCAAGATGGGCGGCACCATCAACGCCCGCAACACCGAAGGTGGCGTGGCGTTTGTGCTCACGTTTCAACGGCTGGGATAGCGCCACCGGCGGTGGTGGGCCACCCCGCCCGGCATCAAGCGGCCCTCAGGCGGCCAGTTGCACGCGCATGGCGTCGATCACGCCCTTGTAGTCGGGCTTGCCAAAAATCGCGCTGCCCGCCACGAAGGTGTCGGCGCCCGCATCGGCCACACGGCGGATGTTGTCGGCCTTGATGCCGCCGTCCACCTCCAGGCGGATGTCCTTGCCCGAGGCGTCGATGCGCTTGCGCACGGCTTCGATCTTGCGCAGAGCCGAGTCAATGAAACTCTGGCCGCCAAAGCCAGGGTTCACGCTCATGATCAGGATGAGGTCGATGTCGTCGATCACCCAGTCCAGCACATCCAGCGGCTCGGCCGGGTTGAACACCAGGCCGGGCTTGACGCCCTTGGCGCGGATGGCCTGGATGCTGCGGTGCACATGGCCCGAGGCGTCGGGGTGGAAGCTGATGTAGTCCGCACCCGCGTCGGCAAACGCAGCGGCCAGGGCATCCACCGGCTGGATCATCAGGTGCACGTCGATGGGCACGGCCACGCCCGCAGGCGTTTTGGCATGCGGCTTGAGGGCCTGGCACACCATGGGGCCGAAAGTGAGATTGGGCACGTAATGGTTGTCCATCACGTCGAAGTGGATCCAGTCCGCGCCAGCGGCAATGACGTTGCGCACTTCTTCGCCCAGGCGGGCAAAGTCGGCAGAGAGGATCGAGGGGGCGATTTGGAAGGTGCGGCTCATCCCCCGATTGTCGCAAAGCGCAGAAGACATCGGGGCGTGGGGGTTTGGGGCCTGCCAGCCCCCGGGGGGCCGGCTTGCGGCGTTACCATTCGCCCCATGCCAAAGTACCAGTTTGACGTGGACGTGCTGCCCGAATACCTGCCCGAGCAGTCTGCGCCGGACTCCGGGGTGTTCAGCTTCGCCTACACCATTACCATCACCAACACCGGAGAGGCGCCCGCACAGCTGATCTCCCGGCACTGGATCATCAGCGACGCCCGGGGCCACACCGAAGAGGTCAAGGGCCTGGGCGTGGTGGGGCAGCAGCCCCTGCTCAAGCCCGGCGAGTCGTTCCAGTACACCAGCGGCTGCCGGTTGCGCACCGCCAGCGGCACCATGCACGGTACCTTCCACTGCGTGGCCGAAGATGGCGCGCCCTTCGACACCCCTGTGCCCCTGTTTGTGCTGGAAGCCATCAACCACGGCCCCTCGGGTGAGCCGCTGAGCGGGCGGGTGCTGCATTGAAAGCGATGTCCCCCACGACCGACCTGGCCAGCCTGCTCACGGCGCTGGACCCGTCGGCCGAACTGGCCCACCGCCACCTGTGGCTCATCCACCTGCTGGACTGGGTGCGTGGCCCGCGCGACTCGGTGCCGGCCTCGCTGGAGCGGGTGCAGCTTTTCCTGGACACGGTGGCGGCCCGCCCCGACACCCAGCAACGGCTGCAGGCCTGGTGGTCCACCCTGGTGGACCAGGTGGATGTCACCACCCTGCTCGCCGACTTTGGTTTTGCCCCCCGCACCGCACTGGTCAGCGAGGTGGCCGAACGGCTGCGCACCAAGCTGCTGCCGGGCAGCCCTGAGACCATCGACGCATCCGAGCTGTTCATGCTGGCCCTGCCCAGCGCTTTTGACGCCCAGTGGCTCGCTGCACTCGACGAAACCCAGCTGAACCGGCTGGTGGAGTTGCTGGCGCCCGCCGGTGGCGACGAAAGCTCGGGCGGTGCCACGCGCTGGCACCGGGCCTTGCTCGACGCCATCACCTACTGCGCGGGCCAGATTCTTTCGACCGGATTTGCCCCCGAGCTGCGGTTGCGCATGAGCGAGTCCGCGCGCGAGGCGCAGCCCTTTCATGCACTGATCCGCGATGTGGAGAGCCTGCGCGTGGAGGTGCTGCATGCGCTGCGCACCCCAGACCGGCTCAACGAGTCCGCCCAGCGCCTGCGCGAGCGCCTGGAGGCCTGCCGCGCGGCGGCCGCCACCGTGTATGCACATTTTGAGGACAACGGCATTTCGGTGGGCCTGGTGTTCCGCCTGCGGCAGCTGCGCGAGCGCATCCTGCGCGTGCGCGAGCTGCTCGACTGCCTGCTGTCGCCCAAACCGGCGGTCACCGCCGCGCGCCTCATGGCGCACCTGGTGATGGTGGGGCAAGAGCGGCGCAGCCTGCGCGCCTTGCTGGCATCCAACTCCTCGCTGCTGGCCGCCAAGGTGGCCGAGCGCAGCGCCGAGACCGGCGAACACTACATCACACGCACCAGCACCGAGTACCGCTCCATGCTCAAGAAGGCAGCCGGCGGCGGCGCCCTGATGGCCTTTACCACGATGGCCAAGTTCGGCCTTTATGCGCTGGCACTGTCCGCGTTCTGGGGCGGGTTCATGGCGGGCATCAACTACGCCGTGAGTTTTGTGCTGATCCAGCTGCTGCACTTCACCGTGGCCACCAAACAACCCGCCATGACGGCGCCCGCCATGGCAGCCAAGCTCAAGGAGTTGGGCACGGGCAGCGCCATTGAGTCCTTTGTGGACGAGATCACGCACCTGGTGCGCTCCCAGGTGGCGGCCGTGCTGGGCAATGTGCTGGTGGTGTTCCCCGCCGTGCTGGCGCTGGCCACGGCGATTGCGCTGGCCACCGGCGCCCCGGCCATCAGCGAGAAACAGGCCGAGCATGTGTTCGAGTCCTTGCACCTGCTCGGGCCGTCGCTGTTCTTCGCTGCTTTTACGGGGGTGCTGCTGTTTGCGTCGAGCATCATTGCGGGCTGGACAGAGAACTGGTTCGTGCTCCACCGCATGGACTCGGCCCTGCACTACAACCCACGCATCACACGGCTGCTGGGGGCCGAGCGCGCTGCGCGCTGGGCCCGCTTCCTGCGCGAAAACCTCTCGGGCTTTGCGGCCAACATCTCGCTCGGGTTCATGCTGGGCCTGGTGCCTGCGTTTGCCGCGTTCTTCGGCCTGGGGCTGGACGTGCGCCACGTCACGCTGTCCACGGGCCAGGTGGGTGCTGCCAGTGCGGTGCTGGGCCTGCAGGTGCTGCATTTGCCCGCTTTCTGGTGGGCAGTGGCATCGCTGCCGTTCCTGGGCGCGCTGAATGTATCGGTGAGTTTTTACCTGGCCTTCAGCCTGGCCCTGCGTGCACAGAACGTGAGCGGCGTGGACCGCTCGCGCATCTACGCGGCCATCCGCGCGCGCATGCGCTCGGCGCCGCTGAGCTTCTTCAAGCCCGAGCGCAACGCACCCGCCAGCGCTGCATAGCAGCAGGCCGACCGCAGCAACCACCGCCCCTGTCCTACACGGGCGATGTGTTTCCGCCTGTAAATTCGGGGACCTACCCCCAAGCGCACCCCCTCCCATTGGCGGAGGGCTTGTGTGCCTGCCCTTCACACCACCGGGCACCCGTTGCCCGTCTGACGCAGAGGTCCCATGACATGAATGAAATCCTGAGCTTTTGGGCGCAGTGGCTGCGCCCCTCGGCCGGGCTGCCCACGGTGCAATGGTCGCTGCTGCTGGCTGCGGCTGCCATGGCGGGCTACCTGACGCAGCGCCACACCGGCCTGCCCAAGGTGGTCGGCTATTCGCTGGTGGGCACCGTGGCGGGCCTGGCGGGCTTCAGCGGCGCCGTGTGGCCGCTGCAGGGCATTGGCCTGTTCCTGCTGGAGCTGGGTGTGGCCATCGTGCTGTTTGAATGTGGCGGGCGCATTCCGCTGCGCTGGTTCCGCCACAACCCCATGGTGCTGGTGCAGAGCATTGCCGAGTCGGTGCTGACCTACTTTGCCGTGTACTGGGTGCTGGTGTGGCTGCAGCTGCCCACGCAGGTGGCCGGCCCGCTGGCGCTGGTGGCACTGGCCGCATCGCCCGCCGTGCTGACCCGCGTGGTGGCCGACACCCGCGCCGCCGGCCCGGTGACCGAGCGCGCCATTGTGCTCACCACCTTGTCCACGCTGTACGCGCTCACGCTGGGCAGTGCCAAGGCCGAGCTCATCAACCGCCAGAGCCTCACGGTGCTCGAAACCGTCTCGCCCGTGGTGGTGGTGCTGGGCGTGTCGATTGTGGTGGCGGCCGTGCTGGCCCTGGTGCTGCGCATGGCACTGCGCTTCATGAGCCCCACGAGCGAGAACACCGCCATGCTGTTCCTGGCCCTGGTGGCGGCGGGCACGGCCGTGGCCGCGCACATGGGCGGCTCGGCGCCGCTGGCTGCGCTGCTCGCTGGCATGCTGCTCAAGCAGCTCAACCCGCGCCCCTGGGCCTGGCCACGCCAGCTGGGCAATGCGTCCTCGCTGCTCACCATGCTGATGTTTGTGCTGGTCTCCACCGTGGCCGCACAGGCCGACTGGAGTGCCCCCGTGGCGGGCGTGGTGCTGGCCCTGATTGCCGTGCGCCTGGTGGCCAAGGCCCTGGGCGTGGCGCTGGGCAATGTGGGCAGCGGCGCGAGCTGGAAGCAGGCGCTGTGGGTGGGCTGTGCGATGACGCCCATGTCGTCCATCGCCCTGCTGATCGCCTCGCAATTCGTGCTGGCGTCGCCCTCCACGGGCCATGTGATTGCCGGGGTGGCACTGCCCGCCATTTTGCTGATGGAGGTGTTTGGCGCGGTCATCGCCACCGTGGCCATCTACCGTGCGGGCGAAAGCTCCAAACCCTGGGCTCCGCTGACCCGTGCCAACCATGGAGACAACCACCGTGAGTCTTGAAGCCTTCAACCATTCCGAACCGCTGACGCTGGGCGTGGAGCTGGAGCTGCAGCTCGTCAACACCAACGACTACGACCTCGCTCCCTACGCCGAGGACATGCTGCGCCTCATGAAGAAGACCCCGCTGCCCGGCAGCGTGGTGCCCGAGATGACGAACAGCATGATCGAAATCTCCACCGGCATCTGCCACTCGGCCAGCGAGGTGCTGGGCCAGCTCACGCCGATCCGCGATGCGCTGGTCAAAAGCGCCGACAAGCTCAACATCGCCGTGGTGGGCGGCGGCACGCACCCCTTCCAGCAATGGCACGAGCGCCGCATCTACGACAAGCCGCGTTTTCGCGAGCTGTCGGAGCTGTATGGCTACCTGTCCAAGCAGTTCACCATCTTCGGCCAGCATGTGCACATTGGCTGCCCCGACGCGGACGCCGCGCTCTTGATGCTGCACCGCATGTCGCGCTACATCCCCCACTTCATCGCGCTGTCTGCCTCCAGCCCCTATGTGCAGGGGCAGGACACGGCGTTTGATTCGGCGCGGCTCAATTCGGTGTTTGCGTTTCCGCTGTCAGGCCGCGCGCCCATGGCTCTCACCTGGACGGATTTCGAGGCGTACTTCGACAAGATGACGCGCACCGGGGTGGTGAAGAGCATGAAGGATTTTTACTGGGACATCCGCCCCAAGCCCGAGTTCGGAACCATCGAGATCCGCGTGTTCGACACACCGCTCACCATCGAACGCGCCGCCGCCCTCGCAGGCTATGTGCAGTCGCTGGGCGCCTGGTTCCTGGCCGACCAGCCCTTCATGCCCGAAGAGGACGACTACCTCGTCTACACCTACAACCGCTTCCAGGCCTGCCGCTTTGGCATGGACGCGGTGTATGTGGACCCGGCCACGGGCGACCACATGCCGCTGCGCGAACACATCCTCAAGACGATGGACAAGATCGCCAGCCACGCCGCCATGCAGGGCGCATCGAGCGCCATGCACATGCTGCGCACCGAGGTGGAAGCGGGCCAGAACGACGCACGCTGGCTGCGCCAGCGCCAGAGCGAAGAGCAGCTGCTGGCCGAGGTCAGCCGCCAGGCGGCGCAGCGTTTTCGTGGCGCGCCTGCCTGAAGTGAAACACCCCCTGAGTCGCTCCGCGCCTTCCCCCTCTCTCGCCTTGCTGCGCAAGGCGGGAGGGGGACGCCCCCGGTGCGGCGGGGCTGCCCTTGCACGGGGGCGCTGGCTCGGGCCGCGCCGGTTTCATCAGCTGCGGGTGGCGCGCAGCGTCATGGATTTTTGAACGCGTACCGGTATGAGCGTCAGGCCGCCAGCGCCAGCTTGCGTGCCTGCTGCGTGCGGCCGCCATAGCCCCAGTCGCTGGCGGGCAGTTCCCGCACCACCACGTAGCTGGCCGGGGCCAGCGTGCCGTCACCGGCCAGCTGGCGCTGCAGCTCAGCAAACGCGGCCTGGATGAAGGCGGCCTTCTCTTCCTGCGTGTTCGTGCCTTGCGTGATGCTGATTTCCAGCAGGGCCGTGGGCTGCGCCACCGGCGCACCACCGATATGCCAGCGCGCGCTGGGCAGGTCGTCGATGACCACCGCCGTCACCTCGCGGCGTTTGCCGAGTAGCTGAACCGTGAGATCGGTGAGCGCGCTGGCGAGCTGCCGGTAACGCTCGGGGTTTTGCAGCGGAGCCAGTTTCAGAACAAGGGTTGGCATGGTGTCGGGGCCTTCGGGGTCAATGGGGTTGTGGGTGCGGACCGGGCCCGCAGGGAGTGAAAAACCCGTCGGGTCATTTGCAGGAGCCACCGCGCCACCCAGGCATGGGTTTCGCGAATCGCCTCCTGGCGCAACTGCATGGCATGGCGCTTGGCCGCGTCGCGCAGGCGCTGGTAGTCGTCGGGGTGCAGGTGGGGGTCCATGGCATTCCTTTCGGGATGGAGCCAATGTAGGCAGCGCAGGGCGCGGCGGAAACGGCCCGTGGTGCAAGACGGCTTTGCACGGATTGCAAAGCCCCACCGTTACCATTGCCCGATGCGCGACATCCGCTTTGAAGACATGCACCTGTTCGCCCGCGTGGCCGATCTGGGCTCGCTGTCGGCCGTGGCCCGCGAGCGCGACGTGCCCGCGAGCCAGGTCTCGCGCACGCTGGCACGCATCGAACAATCCTGTGGTGCGCGGCTGGTCCACCGCAGCACGCATGGGCTCACGCTCACGGCCGAAGGGCTGACCTTTCTGGACTACTGCCGCCGCATCACCGGCACGCTTGACGAGCTGGAAGGCGAGTTCGCCCAGCAAAGCGGCCAGCCCAGCGGCTGGGTGCGCGTGGCCTCCAGCTCGGTGGTGGC
>JADMJR010000208.1 GCA_018780365.1 Acidovorax sp.
TGCCGGGGCGGGGGCTGAAGATGAAGCTGAAGCTGTTGTCGAAGTGGATGTCGTCGATGAGCTTCATCATCTTGTTGAAGTCGTCCTCCGTCTCGCCGGGGAAGCCCACGATGAAGTCGCTGCTCATGGCCAGGTCGGGGCGGATGGCGCGCAGCTTGCGCACCGTGCTCTTGTATTCCATGGCGGTGTAGCCGCGCTTCATGGCCATCAGGATGCGGTCGCTGCCGTGCTGCACGGGCAGGTGCAAGTGGCTGGCCAGCTTGGGCAGCTTGGCATAGGCCTCGATCAGCCGGGGCGTGAATTCGTTCGGGTGGCTGGTGGTGTAGCGGATGCGCTCAATGCCGGGGATGTCCGACACGTATTCGAGCAGCAGGGCAAAGTCGGCAATCTCGGCCGTGCCACCCATCTTGCCCAGGTAGGCGTTCACGTTCTGGCCCAGCAAAGTGATTTCTTTCACGCCCTGGTCGGCCAGGCCCGCCACTTCCACCAGCACGTCGTCAAACGGGCGGCTCACCTCTTCGCCCCGGGTGTAGGGCACCACGCAGTAGCTGCAGTATTTGCTGCAACCTTCCATGATCGACACAAAGGCCGATGCACCTTCGACACGGGCAGGTGGCAGGTGGTCGAACTTTTCAATTTCAGGGAAGCTGATGTCCACCTGGGGTTTGTCCAGGCGCTCACGCTGGTTCAGCATTTCGGGCAGGCGGTGCAGGGTCTGGGGGCCAAACACCACGTCCACATACGGTGCGCGCTTGATGATCTCGGCGCCTTCCTGGCTGGCCACGCAGCCGCCCACGCCAATCTTCACGCCGCGTGCCTTCAGGTGCTTGATGCGGCCCAGGTCGCTGAAGACTTTCTCCTGCGCTTTTTCACGCACCGAGCAGGTGTTGAAGAGGATGAGGTCGGCTTCGTCCACGTTCTGCGTGGGCTCGTAGCCCTGCGCAGCGTTGAGCACGTCGGCCATTTTGTCCGAGTCGTACTCGTTCATCTGGCAGCCGAAGGTTTTGATAAAGACTTTTTTGGCCATGGCAATTTCGCAAATAGCAAACGAACACCGCTGCCACAAGGCGCGGAGACAGGCGATGGATGTCGCAGGGGCGCAACCGCTCCGGCGCGCCTGGAAAGGGTTACTTCAGCACGGCACCAGAGCCGGTCGTGATGTTGTTGGTGATGGCGTCGCTGCCTTTGCGCGGCTGTGCGGCTTCGCGCTCGGTCAGGATCCAGGCGGCATGCAGCATGCCGGTGCTGTTCTCCAGCACGTAGTTGACCTTGAAGGTCTGGCCGAGCACCGAGTGCGCCATGATCAGGGTGTTCTGCGGGCTGAACAGCCGCATGCCTGGCGCCATGCGGATGGATTTCCCGTTGAGCACCGCGTCCGAGGTGGTCGAGAGCGTCAGTGTGCCGCGCTGGGCCGACTCTGGGAAAGGGCGGTTCATGCCCAGCCCGGGCTGCATCTGGGCAGCGGCGGGCATTGCCGTCGCCAGGACGCTGCAGGCAAGCGCTGCAAGCCATGCGTGCCGAAGGCGATGTGGGAGGGCGAATCCAATGGTGGTGCAGCGGTTCATGGTTTACATCCAGGGGCTGAAGTCACGATTTTAGGGGCGGTCCTGCGTGGATGGCCCCGCAGGCGGTCAGGCGGGCCTGTAGGGGGCAGTGCCTGAAAGAAAAAACCCACAGTGAGTTGCCGCACTGTGGGTTCTTATATGGTGGTCGTAGGTGGACTTGAACCACCGACATCAGCATTATGAATGCTGCGCTCTAACCAACTGAGCTATACGACCGCAAGACCAATATTATAGAACAGAAATTATTGGTGTGTAAAGTTCGCGGCGCGTTTGTTCATGAACGCGTCCATGCCTTCCTTTTGGTCCTGGGTGGAGAACAGCGCGTGGAAGAGGCGGCGCTCGAACATCACGCCGTCGGACAGCGAGCCCTCAAAGGCGCGGTTGACGGACTCCTTGGCGGCCATCACGGCCAGTTGGGAGAAGCCTGCCACGATGATGGCGGCGCCCAGGGCCTCGTCCATGAGCTTGTCGTAGGGCACCACGCGGCTGACCAGGCCGGCGCGTTCGGCTTCGGTGGCGTCCATCATGCGGCCCGTCAGGGCCATGTCCATGGCCTTGGACTTGCCCACGGCGCGGGGCAGGCGCTGCGTGCCACCGGCGCCAGGGATCACGCCCAGCTTGATTTCGGGTTGGCCGAACCGGGCGTTGTCGGCCGCAATGATGAAGTCGCACATCATGGCCAGCTCGCAACCGCCACCCAAGGCAAAGCCGCTGACTGCCGCGATCACGGGCTTGCGGATGGAGCGGATCGTTTCCCAGTTGCGAGTGATGTAGTCACCCTTGTAGGTGTCTGCAAAGCTGTACTTGGCCATCGCGCCAATGTCGGCGCCGGCTGCAAACGCCTTTTCACTGCCCGTGACGATCATGCAGCCGATGTTGTCGTCTGCATCAAAGGCCTTGAGGGCCGCGCCCAGCTCGTTCATCAGCTGGTCGTTCAGCGCATTGAGCTGCTTGGGGCGGTTGAGCGTGATGATGCCGACCTTGTCCGCTTCAACGCGGACCTCGATGGTTTCGTAAGCCATGAAATCTCCTGGGTGTGTGGTTTGTTATGACAGCGCAAGGAATATACCCAACCCGGCCGGGGCCCTGGCCTGCGTGCTGGCTCGCAGGCCGCAGCGGGTTGGTTGTCAGGCCAGCCAGCGGCCCAGCGCTGCCGTGTCGGTCGGTGTCAGGCTGATTGTGTCTGCCGTGGGTGCCGGCGGGTTGCGGGGGGCACTGCGGCGGGACTTGGGCGGTGGCGTGCCAGCCTTGCTGCGGGCAGGCAGATCCAGGGGCAGCCGCAGCAGGCGTCCGTCCCGGGCCACCAAGGCCGTCAGCGCGGTCTCGGCGCCAGCGTAGAAAGTGACGTCGTCAAGTTTGCCGATACGCCATCCCTGCCCCTGCACTTCCAGGCCCAGCCATTCGTCGCCCGAAGCCATGCCTGCCTTTTCAGCTGCTCCGCCACGCAACACGGCCTTGATCTGTACGCTGTGGTTCTCTGCCACGCGCAGGCCCAGGCGCTGGGCCAGCTGGGGGGCTTCGGCCTTGAGGGTCACGCCGTGGGCGGCCAACAGATCAGCCAGGGGCAGCTCGGCGGTGCTGTGCACCCATTGCGCCAGCTCCGCGTCGAGGGGGCGGCTGGCCAATTGCTCCAGCACCGCGCGCAGGTCGGTCTCGGCCATCGGGCCACCTGCCGTGCGGGCCCACAGGGCGCGCATCACGTCGTCCAGGGTGGTCTTGCCTTCGCGGCGCAGGGCCAGGTCCAGGCACAGGGCCACGAGAGACCCCTTGGTGTAGTAGCTCACCGTTGCGTTGGGGGTGTTTTCGTCCTGGCGGTAGTACTTCACCCAGGCGTCGAAGCTGGCCTGGGCGACCGTTTGCACGGCTCTTCCCGGGGTTTGCAGCACCTGGTTGATGGTCTTGGTGATGAGCTTCAGGTAGGTGGCGTCATCGATCAGCCCGGCGCGGCGCAGCAGCAGGTCGTCGTAGTAGCTGGTAAAGCCTTCAAAGAACCACAGCAGTTCGGTGTAGTTCTCCTGGGTGTAGTCGTAGGTGGAGAACTCTGCGGGGCGCAGGCGCTTGACGTTCCAGGTGTGGAAGTATTCGTGGCTTATCAGCCCGAGCAGCGTGGTGTAGCCCTCCGTGGCCCGGGTTTCCTCCTGGCGCGGGAGGTCGCGGCGACCGCAGATCAGTGCGGTGGAGTTGCGGTGCTCCAGCCCGCCGTAGCCATCTGCCACGGCATTGAGCATGAACAGGTAGCTTTTGAACGGCGCTTTGCCCTCGGCACCATGCCAGAAGCGGATGGCGGTCTCGCAGATCTTCTGGGTGTCGGCCACAAGCCGCTTGCCGTCAAACGAAGGGGCCGCCCCTGCCACCACAAACTGGTGGGGGATGCCGCAGGCCTTGAAGCGCCCCACCCAGAACAGGCCCAGTTCCACGGGGCAGTCCACCAGCTCGTCATAGTCGGCCGCGCTGTACAGGCCAAAGCCTTGTTTGTCAGTGGCCAGCGCCTGGAGCCCAGTGGCCACGGACCATTGTGCGGTGGCCGTGGTGCGGGTGAGGCTCAGGGTGTGACGCTGCTTTTCTTGGCCATGCACCCGCAGGCACAGGCTGGTGCCGTTGAAGAAACCACGCGAGGCGTCCAGCCAGGCCGTGCGCACCGAGCTATCGTAGGCACACACGGTGTAGGTCAGCTCCAGGGGCTTTCCGGGCGTGCTGGCCACCTGCCAGCGGTGCTTGTCGAGCTGTGCCAAGGGGAGCACGCGCTTGCCCTGGCGTGCAGTCAGTTCCTGCAGGTTCTTCGAAAACTCGCGCACCAGGTAGCTGCCCGGTATCCAGACCGGCAAGGACAGCTCCTGCACCGCCGCCGGACGGGCGATCGTCAGAGACACGGTGAACAGGTGCGCGTGCAGGTTGGACGGCTCAATGCGGTAGTGAACGTCTGCGGGCTGGGCGGTGCGTGGTGAGGGCATGGGCGATGGCGGGAGGGAGGGGCGTGAGCGGCGGCGGGCGCGCGCGGGGTCAGTTCGTGCCTGCGGTCTCGCTGCTGGCTTCGGCCAGGCGTTTCTCCACCTCTTGCGAGCCGATGGCGCCGGGCACGCGGGTGCCGTTGGCGAAGATCAGCGTGGGGGTGCCCGTGATCTTGTGTTTCTTGCCAAACACCAGGTTGCGTTGCAGCGCGCTGGTGTCGCAGCTGGACGACGCGACGGGCTTGTCGCGCACCATCAGGTCCTGCCAGGCGCCTGCCTGGTCTTTGGCGCACCAAATGTTGCGCGACTTCTCGGCGGAATCCGGGCTCAGGATGGGGTAGAGGAACAGGTACACCGTGACGTTGTCCACCTTCTGCATGTCGCGCTCGAAGCGTTTGCAGTAACCGCAGTTGGGGTCTTCGAACACCGCCACCTTGCGCTTGCCGTCGCCGCGCACGATGGTGAAGGCATCCTTGAGCGGCAACGCCGAGAAGTCGACGGCGGTGAGCTTGGCGATGCGGTCTTCCGTGAGGTTGCGGCGCGCCTTCGCGTCGATCAGCTCCCCTTGGATCACGTAGTTGCCCTTGGCATCGGTGTAGAAAAGGTCGGTGCCGATGCGCACTTCGTACAGTCCCGCCATGGGGGTGGGCCGCACTTCGTCGATCTTGTCCATCTGGGGGATGCGCTCGGCAAGTGCCTTGCGGATATGGGCCTCTTGCGCGGTGGCGCTCAGGCTCAGGGTCGCGGTGGCGGCGATGGTCAGCAGGCAGGTGGTCAGTTTCATGGTGTTCTCGTTCAATCAATGCTTTACAGGGCAGGGGAGCGCCTGTGTCTGTCTTCAGCGCATGCCCATGGCCCTGCGGGCCACAAAATCCTTCAGGGGGCCGCTGTGTTCAAAACCTTTCATGCCCCAGTTGCGCAGCGCTTGCCAGGGGGCTTCCTGGCGCGCAAACAACTGCTGCAGTCCATCGGTGGCCAGGCCCATGGCGACCAGGGCGGCCTTGCGTTCGCGTTCGTAGCGCCGCAGCAGCCGCAGGTCGGCCACGCTGCGCCAGTAGTCACGCGTGCGCAACACCTCGGCCAGGGCCAGCACATCGGCCAGCCCCAGATTCAGCCCCTGCCCCGCCAGCGGGTGCACGTTGTGTGCCGCGTCGCCCGCCAGCACCCAGCTGCGGGGGCTTTTACCCTCGGCGGGCCCGGCTCCGCTCCAGCGGTCCGCCTTGGCCAACTGCAAGGGCCAGGTGGCCCGGTCTGCACACAGGGTCAGCGTGCCCAGGGCTTGTTGGCTGGCGGCTTGCAGCGCTTGGGCGAACTCTTCGGGGGGCAAGGCCATCAGCGGCGCCACTTGTTCCTGCAAGACGGACCACACAACGGCGACAGAGTTCCCTTGGGGGCCTTCCAGGGGCAAAAAAGCCAGGATGCCGTTGGGCAGGAACCATTGGCGCGCCACTTGCCCATGGGGGTGCTCGCAGCGTACGCGTGTGGCAATCGCATGCTGGGCATAGGGGGTCACCTGGAAGTGGACGCCAAATTCCGCCCGCGTGCTGCTGGAGCGGCCTTCGCACACAACGGTCAGGGGGGCCGGCACCGGAGCATCCACAACCTCTACCTGGGGTTGAAAGCGCACAGCCTCGGCAAGGCGGGCTTCGAGGGCGGGCACATCAACGATCCAGGCCAATGCGTCCACCCCTTGTGGAGCTACATCGAACACCACGGCTCCGTCCCGGTCTCCCCGCACCTGCATCTGCTGAACGGCCGTTGCGTGTTCGGCATCGGGCCAGCTGCGCAGGGATTCGAGCAATTGGCGCGACGCAGTGTTCAAGGCATAGGCCCTTACATCGGCCGCGGCCGAGCCGGGGGGGACAGGGGCGGGCACCAGGGCCACTTTCAGTCGCTCGCGTGCCAGCAACAGTGCCAAGGTCCTGCCCACAATGCCGGTGCCGCGTATACAGATATCAAAGGTTTGGGCCATGAGGGTCATTGTAGGAGGGGTCTTACGCCCTGCTGGCGCAGGGCAAAATTGCGTGTTCTGCCTTGTCGCCTATTTTTTGAGGAGCAATCCGGCGTGAGTTTCAATCCCGATTCCGACCTGTCCGGCACCATTGCGCGGCTGTTTGTGTACCCCATCAAGTCCTGTGCCGGTATCGAAGTGCAGGAGGCGCTGCTGACGGAAACCGGGCTGGATCTGGACCGCGCCTGGATGGTGGTGGATGCCGAGGGCATGTTCCTGACCCAGCGTGCCTTGCCCCGCATGGCGCTGATCCGTCCCCAGCTCAAGAGCGACGAAATGGTGCTGCGTGCGCCCGGCATGCTGGCCTTGCATGTGGCGGTGGATACCGTCGAGGCCCCTGCGACCGTGACCGTGTGGCGCGACACGGTACCCGCCTGGGACATGGGCGCTGTGGCGGCCCAGTGGTTCACGGACTTCCTCGGACAGCCCTGCCGGCTGGTGCGGTTCGACCCCGAACACCGGCGTTTGTCGAGCATGGAGTGGACGGGGGGCGTGGAGGCGCCCAACCAGTTTGCGGATGGTTTTCCGATTCTGGTGGCCAGCGAGGCCTCCATGGAGGAACTCAACGGGCGGCTGTCGGCCGCAGGCCATGCCGCCGTGGGCATCGAGCGCTTTCGGCCCAACGTGGTGCTGGCGGGTGTCGATGCGCACGATGAAGACCGGGTGGACCTGGTGCGCGTGGAGGGTGGTGCAGGCGGTGAGATCCACCTGCAGCCCGTCAAGCCCTGTGCGCGCTGCCCCATTCCCAACATCGACCCGGCCACGGCAGAGGCCAGCCCGGAGGTCAGCGACACCTTGCGTGCCTACCGCCAGGACAAGCGGCTGGACGGCGCCATCACCTTTGGCATGAACGCCATCGTGCCCCAGGGGGCGGGGCAATGGCTGCGCGTGGGGCAGCGTGTGGCGGCCGATTTGCGGTTTGAATGACGCCCCATACACGCCCGTGAGCAAGGGGCGGCTGGCAGCCCCGTAAAATCGGTGGTTTGTCTCCGAATTCCAGAAAGCCCTGCCATGAGCCTCCAATGCGGCATCGTGGGCCTGCCCAACGTCGGCAAGTCCACCCTTTTCAACGCGCTGACCAAGGCCGGCATCGCCGCCGAAAACTATCCGTTCTGCACCATTGAGCCCAACGTGGGCGTGGTGGAAGTGCCTGACCCCCGCCTGCAGCAGCTCGCCCAGATCATCTCGCCCGAGCGCATCGTGCCCGCCATTGTCGAGTTTGTGGACATCGCTGGTCTGGTGGCGGGTGCCAGCCAGGGCGAAGGCCTGGGCAACCAGTTCCTGGCCCACATCCGCGAAACCGACGCCATCGTGAACGTGGTGCGCTGCTTTGAAGACGACAACGTGATCCACGTGGCCGGCCGTGTGGACCCGATCTCCGACATCGAAGTCATCCAGACCGAGCTGTGCCTGGCCGACATGGGCACCGTGGAGAAGGCGCTCAACCGCTACAGCAAGGCCGCCAAGTCGGGCAACGACAAGGATGCCGCCAAGCTGGTGGCCCTGCTCACGCGCATCCAGGCTGCGCTTAACGAAGGCAAACCCGCCCGCTCGGTGGAGATCACCAAGGAAGAGCAGCCCCTGCTCAAGTCCCTGTGCCTGATCACGGCCAAGCCCGCGATGTTCGTGGGCAACGTGAGCGAAGACGGCTTCGAGAACAACCCCTTCCTCGACCGCCTGAAGGAATATGCCGCCAGCCAGAATGCCCCCGTGGTCGCCATCTGCGCCAAGATGGAAGCCGAAATGGCCGAGATGAGCGACGAAGACCGCGACATGTTCCTGGCCGAGATGGGCCAGAGCGAACCGGGCCTGGCCCGCCTGATCCGTGGCGCCTTCAAGCTGCTGGGCCTGCAGACCTACTTCACCGCCGGCGTGAAGGAAGTGCGCGCCTGGACCATCCACATTGGCGACACCGCGCCCCAGGCGGCCGGCGTGATCCACGGCGACTTTGAGCGCGGCTTCATCCGTGCGCAGACCATTGCCTTTGACGATTTCATCGCACTCAAGGGCGAGCAGGGTGCCAAGGATGCGGGCAAGATGCGCGCCGAAGGCAAGGAATACGTGGTCAAGGATGGCGATGTGTTGAACTTCCTGTTCAACGTCTGACCCCCACCTGACCTGCCTGTGGACCTGCCACCGGGTCCATGGCCCCGTCCCTGTCCGGCCGCTGGCCGGCAGGGTTTTTTTTCGTCCCCCCTTTTTTCAGCGAACTGCCCATGAACACCGGAATCCTCTACGCCGCACTGGCTTACGTCGCCTGGGGCCTGTTTCCCCTGTATTTCCGGCAGGTGGCGGATGTGCCCTCGCTGGAGGTCGTGATGCACCGCACGCTGTGGTCGCTGGGGGTGGTGCTGGGGCTCCTGGCCGTGCGCAGGCACTGGGCCTGGATGGCGAGCGTGGTGCGCCAGCCCCGTGTGCTGGGGGCTTTTGCGCTGTCGGCTGTGCTGCTGTCCGGCAACTGGCTGACCTATGTGTGGGCGGTGCAGAACCAGCATGTGGTGGATGCCAGCCTGGGCTACTTCATCCTGCCGCTGGTGAATGTGGCGCTGGGTTTTGTGTTCCTGCACGAGCGCCCCCGCCCGGGCCAGTGGCTGGCCGTGGCGGTGGCGGCTGCGGGTGTGCTCTGGCTCACGGTGCAGGCCGGGCGTCTGCCCTGGATTGCGCTGGTGCTGGCGCTCAGCTTTGGGTTCTACGGCCTGCTGCGCAAGGTGGCGGTGCTGGGCGCGCTCGAAGGTCTGGCGCTGGAAACCCTGATGCTGGCACCGGTGGCCGCTGCCGTGCTGGGGTGGTGGGCCTGGCAAGGCCAGGGGGCGCTGGTTCATGGCGATGTGGCCACGGTGGGGTGGCTGGTGCTGGCTGGGCCCATGACGGCTGTGCCGTTGCTGCTGTTCGCGGCCGGCGCTCGGCTGATCCCGATGTCCACACTGGGCATCCTGCAGTACATCTCGCCCAGCCTGCAGTTCGCCCTGGGTGTGTGGATTTTTCACGAGGCCTTTGAGCCTGCGCGCCTGGTGGGTTTTGTGTTGATCTGGGGGGCTTTGGTGGTCTACAGCCTGGAGGGATGGTGGATGCGCCAGCGCGTGGTGGCCGCCTGAGCCGGGCAGGGCGGGCGGTGGTGCTACTGGAAAACGCGCAGATTGGTTGCGTCAGTTCCACGTAAGATCGCCCGCGGCTTGGAGGGGTTGTCGGCACAGCGCTGCGCACCGGCGGCCGATCCAATCCGGCCCGCTGAACCCCGAACAAACCCAGGCCTGTGCCTGCCCCCGCATGTTCTTTGGACGCAAAAACCTGTTCTCGGCGACGGATGCCTTTCCCCTGTCCGACGCCGTCCTGGAGTTCGATGACTCGTCTTCGGTCACCGTGCGCCCCGGGCGCCGTGCGTTGGATGGTTTTGGGGCCCGTGGGGAGTGGAATGCCCGCAAGAAGTGGTGGGCCGTCAGTGGCCTGATTGCCTTGTATGGGCTGGCCCTGGGGGGCTTTTATGCGCTGGGCATGGTGGCGGGCGAGGTCCTGGGGGTGCTGATGGTGCTGGTGGTCGTGGGTTTTGCGGCGTTCTGGGCCGTGCTTCGCACGGATGTGCAGCAAAAGATCCGGCTGCGGCACCTCAAGCTCGCCATCGTGTCCACGTCGATCAGCGGCATGCTGGTGGTGTTCTACCTGGCCCCCGTCACGCAGATCCTGTTCGCGCCCTTTACCTTTGTGGCGGTGGCGTATGGGATTTTTACGGTGCCACGCCGCACCTTGCTGGCGATGACGGCCGTGGTGCTGTGCGCCTATGCGGTGGTGATCGGGCTGCACCACCTGGAGCAGCACAACACGGCGCTTTTGCGCCTGGAGCTGCTGCACCTGCTGGCGCTGGCGGTGTCGGTGCCCGCGTTCGTCGTGCTCATGGGCCGGGTGCAGCGCCTGTACCGCAGCCTCTACCAGGCCAGCCGCAAGATCAAGAACATCCAGGAGGACGCCCAGCGCGACACCCTGCTGGGCTGCTTCAACCGCCGCTACATCCTGGCGGCCCTGGAGGAGCAAAAACAGCTGGCTGACGAAAGCGGGATCCCGCTGTGCCTGGCCGTGCTCGACATCGACCATTTCAAGCGCATCAACGACGAACTGGGCCACCTGGGGGGCGACGAAGTGCTGCGCACCTTTGCGCGCATTGCGCAGCAAGGGGTGCGGGGCGGCGACGTGTTTGGGCGCTACGGCGGCGAGGAGTTTTTGCTGATTTTTCCGGCGACTTCGCTGCTGCCTTCGCTCAACACCTGCGAGCGCATCCGGGCCCAGGTGGAAACGCATGCCTGGAGCGGCCTGCTCAAGGGCCGGGTGACGGTATCGATTGGCGTGACGCAGTATGTGCTGGGCGAATCGGTGCTGGAGTTCTTCTCGCGGGCGGACACGGCCATGTACATGGCCAAGGAAGGGGGCCGCAACCAGGTGGTGGTGGAGGAGCCTATCGCCAAAGAGGACTCTTTGCTCTCCGAGCCCAGTGGCCACGCGTTTTTGTAGACCGGCCGGGGGGGAATGCCCTGAACGCCCGGGCGCCTACACCCCCCAGTGCCCCGGCAGGAAGTGCAGCAACACACTGGTCATGAGCAGATACCGGAAGAACTTGCCCACGGCCATGTAGGCCAGGCAGGGCCAGAAGGGCAGCTGGAGCCAGCCGGCCACGGCACACAGCGGGTCGCCCACCCCGGGGAGCCAGCTCAGCAGGCAGGCGCGGGGGCCAAAACGCTTGAGCCAGTTCAGCGCCCGCAGTTCGGTGGTGTTGCCACGCGCCTTGTCCACGGCCTTGTGTGCGCCCAGGCCCATCCACCAGCTCACGCCGCCGCCCAGCGTGTTGCCGAACGTGGCCACGGCAATGGCGGGCCAGAACAGCTCCGGGTTGAGTTTGATGAGGCCAAAGACGGCGGGCTCAGAGCCCAGCGGCAGCAGCGTGGCCGAGACGAACGACACCACAAAGACCGTGCTCAGGCCGAACTGCGGCAGGGCCAGCCATTC